>NZ_JBNNXU010000006.1:0-345201 GCF_052873915.1 Photobacterium sp. DNB22_13_2 | reverse complement strand
AACATGATGGTTCGCCTCCGTATTATCTCAAACCAAAGCCTAGCGGCTTTGGAGTGAGGCGGACCATCTAATTAAGCCTTCCTCATTCCGCTTCAGGAGAAGTGGTGACTAGGTGGGAAGAGGAAGGCTGAAGGATTGCTCAAAATGCTGTTGTTCCTGTTTGGTATTCAGTTGGCTTTGATGCAGCATTAGAATCGATTGGATGATCTTAGTGCCTAGCCCCATAGTGCCGCAGGGGGCTTGCGGGTCGATGTCATTCTCCATGGAAATACCTAGCCCAACTGGATCGGAATTGATAGTGAGTTGTATCTTACTCGCTGACGGTGCGTGCCTAATGGCGTTGTCAAACAAGTTAGTGAATAGCCGTTGCAATAATTGTCTGTCACCGAAAACTGCGTCTTGCGTGGGAATATTTAGCGCTAGCTCGACTTTCTTTTTACTCGCCTCTGGTTGCATTGTGTCAATGACGTCCTGAAGTATATGACCGAGCTTCAAGGTTTCAAATTTCGGTTCGGTGAGTACCGATTGCTGGCGAGCGATATCGATTTGTTGTGTTAATAGGTCGGATAACTTCAAGGCATTACGCTGGGCGGTGTTGATTAATGGATCCGGTTTGGTGGCCTGAATTTGCCAAGTTTCAAGGTAACCCAGCACACTGGCGAGTGGGGTCTTGAGATCATGGCTGAGTTGTACCAGCAGTTCGTGGCGTTTTTGCTCTTGCTGCTCAAGTTGGAGAAACTGCTGCGAAATAGTTCGTGCCATAAGGTACATCTGCTTAGCGATGGGTTTTAGTTCCGCCACTTTCAGCATGGCCTCGGGTTTTAGGCGATATCCATTTTCAGCCTGTGTTTTCAGGTCTTGTGTGACACGCCTTATCGGGTTTAGTAAGGTTGCTTTAGTGAGCATATATACCGTTAAGCTGAAACCTAGAACAAGTATTAAAGCGGCCGAGGAAACCCAAGCTATTGGCGAATGTAGTAATGAGTTGAAATCACTGAACTTGGCGGCGAGGACACGTTGTTCGCTACCAATGACGACGTACAAATACCCAAGCGTAGTATTACCTTCTGTAATAGGCGCGACAGAAAATACTTTCTGGCTCAAAGAATCACGTGGATCATCGCCTAAGATAGGAAAAGGTTTGTTGGCGAGGAAATTTTGGATGGGCAAGAGATTGATTTGTTGCCTGATAATTTTTCCTTCTGGTGCCGCATGGCTTTTGATATTACCGTCGTTATCGAGGAAGTAAATTTCAAAATCAGGGCCGAGCAGCATCAGGGTATGAAAGATGGATTTCAATGCCTTGGGGTTGTAGTTACTGCCTTCCATTAGTGGACTATCATCACGCATATGCACCGCCAATTCACGATGCAGGTTTTGCTGTGTGCGTTGTTCAATATAGGTTTGCTGGTAGTTAAATAAACCACCAATAATGACAATAGACAGCAAAAACCAACAACCGGTCAGCAGAACAAGCCTCGTTTTAAAATTCATATCAGCCTCTCCAGAGTATTGCCGCGCCATCCAATATCAGGCCTCAAATTTGTATCCCACACCCCAAATGGTATGAATGTATTTGTGCTCTTCGTTGCTGGCATTGAGCTTGGTTCTTAACCGGTTAATTGTGCTACAGACCGTGTGGTGGTAACCCGAAAACTGGGTCTGCCAAACAGCCTCGAGTAACTCATCTTTGCTATATACGCGTCCCGGCCTCTTGGCCATAAAATGCAGTAAGGTAAATTCAGTCGCAGTAAGGGAAATAGCATCGTGTTTGAGTTCAACCTGATGGGTGGCAGGGTTGATGATCAGATCACCAAAATTTAATACATTAGCGCGGCTATCATCGGACGCTTGAATGGCAAGAACTGTATCGTTGGCGGCATCTTTTTTACTAAAGTGCTGGCGGCGCAAGATCGCCCTGATTCTGGCTTGAAACTCCAACACGCTGAAAGGCTTAGTTAGGTAATCATCGGCGCCAGATTCAAGCCCTTCAACCTTATCCTTCTCGGTATCTCTAGCCGTTAATACCAATACGGGAATCCATGGCTGACTACCTATTTGCTGTTGCCGTATCCCTTGGCACAGGCTCAAACCATCGCCATCTTCCAGCCCACGGTCAAGCACCAGAAGATCAAAGGTTTGTTCGGTCAAAGCTTGCCTGGCCTGTTGTAGACTCGTTACCCGAACGACATCATGCCCTTGGAAGGACAGATGCATGTTGATCAGGTCGGCAAGGTCATTATCATCTTCTACGATGAGGATCATTGCGGCTGGTACCTGTTTTTCAGCTAAGGTCATTGTGATATCCAATCATCTGAGGAGCTGGCTCCCTCAGATGACCGGATTGCGACTGATTTCTTTCACGCTATCGTTAGAGAAATGTCGAGATAGTTGTCATTACTCTGTACGGGTAATGATCAGTTGGGCTGCTGGAGACTGGAAGCGGTGAGTAGCGTCCAGTACCGATGTGCTTAAACCATCATCTTTGCTGATCACACCGGGATGGAATGAAACACGGTCGTTATCGTCGCGTTCGTTATTGAACCCTTCCCCGCCAGTTGCTGGGCCCGGAATAGTCTCGGCGGCTTCATCATTGGCCTCGGTACCTGAATCCCATGCTGGCATGGCGATGCGCAAGGTATCGCCAACCGCCAACTCGGCTAAGTCCATCGCGGTTTCAGCAACAAAGG
Organism: Photobacterium sp. DNB22_13_2; assembly: GCF_052873915.1. Taxonomy (NCBI): domain Bacteria; kingdom Pseudomonadati; phylum Pseudomonadota; class Gammaproteobacteria; order Vibrionales; family Vibrionaceae; genus Photobacterium; species Photobacterium sp. DNB22_13_2. The sequence continues at coordinate 342,511 of NZ_JBNNXU010000006.1, read as the reverse complement.
CATCATTGGTATTGACTAACATGCTGGCCACAGAGAGATAAGATGATGCCGAGGTATCCATTGTAACGGTCACAGAATCGCTGTCAGCTGGCAGGATCACTCCGCTCCCAGCCGCTTGTACCGAGATACCGTCAGCTTGTTCGCTTAGTAGGGCGCTGTTATCTCCGCTTTCCGCGAGCATCTCAAGTGCTTCTGATGCGGGTTGACCGACAGTGAATAGCTGGTAGTCGTTACTATGACCAATGATAGCTAGTGGTGACAGGGGCTGGTTTGCCGAGGTGTTTTTAACCTCAACACTGAAAGTGGCGAGTGTCTCTTCTGGTGGCACAGGATCATCATCCGTGTCGGTCGGGCACCCCGCCAATAGCGTGACGCTCGCAGCGAGCAAGAGTAAGCGATAGTTCTTCATACTGCCTCCTTACTTCACGGTTACGGTAACAATGGCAACAGGGTTGAGCCAGCGATAAGCCGTACTGCTGATATCACTGATGCCGCCGGCAGGATCGGTATCACCGAGGTTACCCGGGTGGATATGAACACTGTCATTTGTAACCGTTGTTTCGACACCCGTCCCCCCAGTACCAAAGTTGATGAAAGGTGGATTTGGCATGCTGCCAGCGAGCTCATCATTGGCTTCGGTACCGGCATCATAACCGTTTAAGCGTACGGTATAGGTACCCGGTGTGGATGGGATTGGCCAACTATCTAAGCCGACAAAACCATCATTGGTAGGCAACAACATGGCAGTAATGGTAAGGCTATCGGCATCGCCGGTATCCATACTCGCAGTGGCTGAATCACCGGGATTGAGGATACCGCCAGCGGGGTTCGAAATGACAACAGCTCCGGCGTTACTGGCGAGGGATGATAATGGAACAATATCTCCGCCTTCGGCCATCTGCTCAATTTCAGAACTGGCTGTTTCACCGCTACGAAACAGGAAGATATCGCTGCTATGGGCTGCAACCAATAAAGGGGTGAAATAAATATTTTTGGTCGCATTGGTGATGGTGACATCAATTTCCGCTGCCTGGGCTTGCTCTGTGCTTATGAAGGCTGCCGTAAGTGATAGGGCAGTGAGTGTCTTGTTCATTGTTCTTTCCCTGTGTTGGTGAGTTACCTTCACTATGGCGAATAAATCTTGCAGGACTCTCCAAAAAATCTCACAAATTTCTCACAATGGTTTTAGAACCTAGAACCTAGAACCTAGAACCTAGAACCTAGAACCTAGAACCTAGGAAGAGCAGAACCTTGTTCATTGGAAATGCCGGAAGAGCAATAGTGTCCAGACAACGACGGGGGGGCGTGAGTTTGTTTATAGAACCCAGCATCTATATTCTTGATGAATAAACCTTCCTCCTTTAGATTACGTATTGTTTTATATAGCCAAGTAGCTTGGGCATAAATAAGATATTGATAGGAGATTGCCATGAACCGGGTACACCCTAAGTCGCTGTTTGGCAGCAAATGGACCAAAGTGGAAGTGGAAGGGCGAGAGAAGCATTTCATGGTGATAGACGTCGAATACGACGAAAATCAAAAAGTCGTTAGTTGCCTCATCCAAGCGGTCATTAATCACCGAATGTTTGAACTAGATTGGCGTGAATTAAAAGACAGTAGCCGTTGGCTAATGGGGTGGAAGTGAGGGGGGAGGCTGTAGTGGCGAATATTTTTCATCGACAGGATTGACGACCTGAATTGTTGTTAGGCGTGATCGGTTATATAACCCGCATCCTTTCTTAAATTGTGAAAAAGTGATGCAGAAGTTAATTGATGCGCTGGCGACCCAAGGTTTCTTCGTCTGGGATGATTTCCTTTCTCCTGAACAAGTGAACGACCTGAAGTCTTGTTTGCCAGGGAAATGGACTAAGGCCAGAATTGGCCGCAATGATGAAGTCTCTCGTGAGTCATCCATTCGTAGCGATAAGATCCATTGGCTAGCTGCTGAACAAGGTATCGCGGCTCAGGATTTTCTGGAAAGAATGGAAGCGATTCGCCGTGAAGTTAACCAACAATTCTTCTTGGGCTTGTTTGAATATGAAGCCCATTTCGCTAAATACGAGAAAGGTGACTTCTATCAGAAGCACCTTGATTGTTTTCGCGGTAATGAAAACCGCCGTTTGACCACTGTTTTTTATATGAACGACAGCTGGTCCGAAGAAGATGGTGGTGAATTGGTGGTCTATGACCTTGATGATCAAGAGCTAATGAAGTTAGCACCTAAATCGGGCCGCCTATTTGTGTTTTTATCCGAGCTATTTCCCCACGAAGTGCTGCCAAGTAATGTCGAGCGCTTTAGCATTGCAGGTTGGTTCCGCATCAATGGCGTGAAAAATAACACCTTAGATATTGCCCATTAATGAGCTGTAGAAAGACATTAGTGGCGAATATTTACCGCTATGTAATTGAAAATTGTAATTTTTTGTAAAGTTGCGAATTGCATTCATACTTTTTTGGTATTTTACTTGCTGCGGTATCCATCATTTTGAATTGGGTATGAAAAACGTAAGTCTGAGGGTGAGTGATGGGTAAATTATTTATTGGAAGGGACACAATCTCAGATATCAATGCCGTTGAATATCATTGGATTGCGTCATTAAGCCATGATGGTGTAGAGGTTGAGTCTATTCTTGCGCTAATTCAGCGCTGTCTTGGAGGTGATGAAATTACCGCCGAGTATTTACGAAAAATCGCATTAAAAATATGCCAGCCTATAGAATTACTACAGTATCTCGAGAGTTAACTGTCGTCTCCTGGTTTTATTACTTAGCCATACCCTGCCGGACTCAGAGTATGGCTATTTTTATTTCATAACAGATTTAATCCAAAAGCGGCTTTAATGTTTCCTAGGGTTTGTTCTGATTCTTCTTTCGCTTGTTTATTTCCTTTCTTCAACACCTCAAAGAGATAGCTTTTATCTGCGATAAGTTCCTGGCGGCGAGCTCGTATCGGCGAAATCAGCCTTTGCAGGCAGTCGGTAAGAATTTGCCCATGGATTTAGACATCTTGCTTTTACCGTCTGAAGAAAGGTTGAACAAAGGCTGGGTAATAATCATAAGCATGTTTATCATATTTTTGCTGGGGTCAACCCCGATGCCAATATAGCACTGCTGGACAGGTGTGTAGCCGCATCGAGGTTGAGTGGAGAGATGAATAACTAAAGTGCTACTCTTCTTGGTTAGACTGCTCGATGAGCCGAGTGCGCTCGTTGGTTCCTCTATTACGGATTTCGTGCATTACAAAAATTAACGCATCACGGGTCCATGGTTGGCCTGATTGTTCATCATATTGATTTGGCAATTCGACTCCCTCTGGGGCATAAGCATCAATACCTGCATCTTTTGATGTGTTGATGGTACGTAGGCTGTGTTCATAGAAACCGACGACAACAGCTTTGCCGAGCTTATCGGTGCCACCGGCTAATTTGACAATTTCTTCTGCAACACCGATGGTGCTCAGGTAAATGATCGTGCCATCACTACCAACCTTGGGGTATATCGCAGTGAGATCTTTAGCATCAATACGATCGCCAATTTCCTGCGCGATTTCCCATTGCGCGTATACTGGCTTGCTATTTTTTTCGTATATTTCCACTACCGTATCTGCCAATGCTGTGTTCATTGGGCCAGGTGATTGATTGCCGTTCTCTGCTATGCGGTTACCGAACGCATAGGCAATGATGCTATCAGCTTGATCGATTGGCAGTGGTTCACCTTGCCAGGTCAGTAAGTTTTTCATGATGAAATCAGCGGTATGAGCAGCAACTTTTTCATCCTTTAATTGTTCAGTTAATTTCACTGTTATCGCGGCTTGTAAGTCGGCATCTGATAATTTTTCGGCGCTGGCAAAAGGTGAAATCAGAACAAGAACAGATATTACAAGCACAGCAGATTTAGCAATTATATTCATATTAACTCCTTCCACTTTGTAAGGGGATAAAAACTCCATGTTAAAGGCTAGCAGTGAAATGAATTTCGGCGACTTGTCACTGCGATATTTCATGTAAGGAAGAGAAAGTAATGAGTAAGTAAATTTGTGCGACAGATCTGAGAATTGATATTCATCTGCAAGCATTTATTTTCTTTTGGTCGAGTTAACTATACTCAAGGAGATGGTGTTTAAGTATCTGAAATTAATAGCCAATATGAATGCGCCATTTTGAGTGTTGAACCGAGAGTTGTTTTGAAAGGAGATTGAAATGCGGTTAGCAATGGCGGTAGGAATAGCGTTAGCATCCTCAATGGCGATGGCAGACGGTGCTAATGTTGATGTTGAGCATGCCAAGCTTGAAAAGCAGCCCACCTTCCTTTCAAGTACTACGGTTTTAGCCGAGCAACCAAATTATACCTCCACCTATTCAAACTCTCCTTATACCAATACGACGTGGGAGCAGGTACCAAGAGAAGCGTCAGTGTATGATTCGCCTTATAACGTTGCTCTGTTTTCGGGGGAGAACGGCGAGGATATTGATCGTTTGTGGTCACAAACCAAATCTATTTTTTGGTATGGCGTGGGCGTGGCGGGCTTTATCGCTTTGTTGCCAGAAGATATCTCCAACTGGGATACCAGCGATGATCGCTTGTTGGAAAAATGGTGGGATAACGTAAGGGATGGTCCGGTATGGGATAGAGATGTGTGGTACATCAACTATATCGGTCACCCCTATTTTGGTGGTGTGTACTATCAAATCGCGCGTAAATCGGGATACCGCCAGTGGGATGCCTTTGTTTACTCCTTCATGATGTCGACCTTTTATTGGGAGTACGGCGTAGAGGCCTTTGCTGAAGTCCCTGCCATACAAGACATTGTGGTGACTCCCGTATTGGGGTGGGTGTATGGTGAATGGGCCTTTAACAAAGAGCGAGAGATTATTCAGGGAGGCGGTAAGGTCTGGGACTCAGAATGGGTGGGTAACACTTCGCTGTTCTTACTCGATCCCGTTGATAGCCTCGGCCGTGGGGTAAACCATTTGATGGGGCGGGATGTCGTGAAGTCAGGTACTGGTTATATTGGTTATCAGGATGTTGCTCTGGCTAATGGGCAAACGGATACTCAGTTTAATTTTAATATGAACTTCCAGTTTGGGGAGGGTGAAACGAGTCCTGCGATGCGACGCAGTTATACTCGGGTCCGAAACGTAACGACCAGCGATCCTGTTGACTACGGGATTGTCGGGATCTCTGTCGGAGGTCGCTATCTGGATTTGGATGATGAATGGGGCATTGAGAACAATTGGGCACCGATGATCACTCTGGGCCTTTATTATACGCCATCGTTGTCTTCCCGTTTGCAATATACCCGAGTTGATACTGACAGTAAGCTAACGGGTGAAAGTATTACCTATGAAAACTATAGCTTTGATTTCCAGTATTATTTCCTTTCCGAACATGATGTTCGCCCTTATATTAATGCAGGTATCGGCGAAACTCTGTTAGAGAAAGATCGTGATACCACAACTTTCCAAGTCAATGGTGGGTTGGGGTTACATTATCAATTAGACAATAACTGGGCACTTCAGGCAGATTGGGTGCATTTCTATAGCGGCAAATTATCGACCAATGATGATCTGTTTTCTGGGCAGTTGGTATATCGTTTTGGCCGCGGTGAGCGGTGGTGATAAATATATTATTACGCACTTTATTGTTACATTTTATGCCGATTTGATTTAGATCTCAAAGTGGCATAATTCTGCTTATAAATTATTTATGCGCGATATTTATCACGGTTTTTATAGTCCCATTGCAGATACTAATTTCGAATAACAACAATTAATTGAAATTAGATAATGGTGCGATCATGAAAAAAGGAATTATCAGCATACTCTCCCTCTCTGTATTGTTTGGTCTCGGCGGCTGTAACAGCGATTCAGAAGCGATTGATTATGGCAAGAAGGCAACGAGTTACCTAGTCAGTATTGCCGATGAGATTGAAGGGATCGGTGCGAGAGAGGCCAGTACACCTGAAGAAGAGGCGATGGGAAACTGGCTTTACGACAAGTTGACTGGCTTTGGATATGATGTTGTTGTGCAGCCATTCACCTATCAGAAAGGCGATCAATTACTTTCTTCGAAAAACTATATTATTGAGAAAAAAGGGGAGAGTGAGAAAACTATTGTCTTGGCTGCACATTATGACTCTACTGGCTCAGATCATGGTTCATTAGGAGCGACAGATAATGGTGCAGGGGTGGCGGCAGCGGTTGCAATTGCCGAAAACTTGATGCAAGAGTCGTTGCCTTACACAGTGCGTATCCTTTTCCCCGGCGCGGAAGAAAACGGCTTGAACGGATCGCTGCATTACGTGCGTCAGGCACTGGATAATAACCAATTAGACAATGTTATCGCCATGATTAACTACGACACTGTCGGAGGGGGAGATTATGTTTATGTCCATGCAGCTCACACTGATTACGGTGAGTACCAATCCACCTGTGAGAAATTAGGCCTCAGTGAGTCTGATTATAACGCTGACACCCATGTCCGAGATGCCATGCTACAGGCATCGATAGACGTTAAAGGCGAAGACGGTAAATATACGGTTCATCCAGAATTTCCTGGGTATCCGGAAGGTGAAACGGGCTCATGGTCAGATCATGCAGGGTTTGCCTGCGCTGGTATACCAATCGCTTATGTCGAAGCCACTAATTTCAACATTAACGGTCAGTGGGGATACGACGGTTATTCACAAACGACGAACCCAACAGCTTGGGATTGCTACGATGCGGAAAATAAAACCGCATGTGATCGTGACAGTGAAACTAAGTGGGGCAAGATTTGGCACACCGAGTTTGATCGGTTGGACAAACTGGAAGAACTATTCCCAGGCCGGGTGGATCAGCAATTGAGTGATAATGTGAACATCGTACTGCAGTTGCTAACGTCAAATTCTTACATCAATGAAAAATAATAAATAAACGATAAAAATTTCTTGTTTTACCTACTTGAGATTTATGGTTATAAATCTCGGTATTCTTTCAAAGATAGGTATACCCAGTCACTTGGGTATACCTACCCAAAAACTCGCTAGGTAAATGGGTAATTAGTATCAATTTTAGCATCTTTGGCCATCATACTTTCTGATGGCCTTTTTTTATCGCCTAATTATTTATTACTCAGCCATTAGTTATTTCGCTATTCAGTGCTTTGGGCTGAGCCTCACAGTTTGTCGAATAATACCCGGCAGAAACATCTGTAGTATCGTATATTCGCATATGTTTAACTGACCGACATATAGAGGATGAATGGCCAAGCAAGCAGCCCACAATGAAAACCCGCAAGATACCTCAGATGCTGATGCCATTGGCCCGCTAAGCTTATTCTCCTCGTACGAATCAATTCATATCGAGTTACGTAAACCACATCATATGCCTTGCTATCACTGGCATGGGCAAATTGAAGTGAATATCCCCTTTGGTGATGATGTCGATTACGTTATCAATGATCATCCGTTTACCATCAGTGATGGCCATGTTGGTATTTTTTGGGCCACGACACCACATCAGCTTATCGAGCCGGGAAACTCGAGCAATATGGGGATTTTAAATATTCCCATTCATTACTTTTTGTCTTGGCCACTTGATGAGGCGTTGCTCAATCAGATTACCCACGGTGCCGTTGTACAGTCTGCGCTGCCTAATCTCGTCACCGAACAGCAGATTGCGTTCTGGATGGAAGAGAGCAAGAGTAATGATATCGGCTTTCGTCAGTTGGCTGCTGATGAAATCTCCCTGATGCTAAAAAGGGTGTGTTTGACGGGGTGGGAAAAGCTTACCCATACCATGGAAAGTAAGGGCAGTATGAAGGGGCTATCGAAGCACTCCCAGTTCCATGTCCAGAAGATCCTTGAGTATATTGCTTGTAATCATGATTCATCGCTGACGGTGAAAAATATCGCTGAGCATGTAGGATTGCACACCAATTACGCGATGAACTTGTTCCAGAGCGTGATGAAGATGACCATTAAGGAATATGTCACCTCTATGCGGATCAATCATGCTCGTGCCCTGCTGACAGATACTAATCGGACTATATTGGATATCGCTCTGACGGTCGGATTTAATTCCAATAGTCGCTTTTACGAAACCTTTCAGCGCTATATGAAAATGACGCCAACCGAGTTTCGCAAGCTTAGTCGTAAAAGCAATAATCTCGCACTGCATGGCAGCAGTTTGGTATAAACTTCAATCCGAGTTACTATTTCAAGCTAATTTTGATTTAGCTTGAATGATAACAACACCAACATGAATGCCACTCTAAAACCTCAGATCATTGATCTTATTCTCGCCGATTTACAGCAAGCCTACCAAAGTGCATTGCATGCCGCCGATCAGGCACACAGTGCTGCGACTGATGATCAAAGTGTGGCGGAAACCCAATATGATACCTTGGCTATCGAAGCAGCTTATCTTGCCCATGGTCAGTCACAGCGGGTTGCAGAGTGTCTTGCTGATATCAATGCTTATGAGAAGCTTAAGTCAGCATTGCCGCAAGCAATCGAAGAGATCGTTTTAGGCTGTTTGGTCCATATTCTTGATGAAGATGACAACGACAAGTGGATCTTCTTTGGTCCGACTGCTGGTGGGATCAAGGTACAACTCGAACAACAAGAGGTTGTTGTAGTAACACCGACCTCCCCGCTGGGTGAGGCATTGCTTGGCCTGATGGTGGGCGAAGACGCAGAAGTGCACCTTGGAGGTAAGGTTGTGTTCTACGAAGTAGAGGCTATCTGCTGATAGTATGTACTTACCATATGACATGTTTGGATAAAGAAACGAGGAAGCTTGCTTCCCCGTTTTTTCGTTTATGCTTCAGGCTCTTGTTTAGTATCGGCCATACTGAGCAATGAACGGTTTGGGTTGTCCATCATTTCATCGTATAGCGCGACCGTTTCCTTGAACTGCCCTTTTTCTTTGCTTGGTACCGATGAGGCCATTGGAATGTTGGCAGTCATTGGGTTTACCGCACGGTTTCTGATCAGGAATTCATAGTGGATATGTGGTCCGGTTACACGGCCGGTGGCACCTGCAAGGGCAATTCGCTGGCCGCGAGAAACCTTCTGGCCTTTGCGGACAAGGACCTTGCTGTTATGCAAGTAGCGGGTACGGTAGTTGGTACCGTGCTGGATCACGACATATCTGCCGGCATAAGGGTGGTTGACGACTTGGGAAACCACACCATCGCCCGTTGCGATCACCGGTGTACCTGTTGGCGTGGCAAAATCAACACCGTTGTGTGGCGAAATACGGCCCGTGACAGGGTGTCGTCGTTTAGGGTTGAAACTCGAACTGATGCGGTAGGTACGGTTCCGTTCGTAAGGGTAGCGCAGGAAGGCACGCTGCAGGCTTTCGCCTTTCGAATCGTAAAAATTACCATCGCTGTGAAGGTAAGCTGTAGTGGCTCGGCCCCGGCTGTGGATACGAATAGCACGAATTTCATGCTGGCCAGTTATTGTATCGTTGACCGACTGGCGTGAAACCACCACTTCGAAGTTATCCCCGGCACGGAGATCTCGGGAGAAGTTGAGCTTCTCTTTTAGCAAGCTAGTAATTTCATAGATCTCTGTTGAATTCAGCCCAGCCTTTTGTGCAGAGACAGAGAAGCTGCCGTGGATCTCACCGCTGGCGATGATATCGTCCCAATCACCAGGAATGGTGATTTCCTCAAGCTCAAAACCATTGTCTTCTACCCGTTGATAGGCGACTTTTTGAGCAATGCTAAATTCCAATTCCAAGCGGTTGAGACGCCCTGCGGCCGAATCAACCCAAAAACGCATAGTATTGCCTGGCTGCAGTGTATCAATCTTCAAATGGTTGAGATCGGCTTCTTGCAGTTCTTGAATGCTTCGTAAAGGAATATTTAGTCGGGAGAAAATTTGGCTAAGTGTGTCACCTTTTTGAATGGTATATGCGTAACGAGGTGGCTCATATACGGGTTGATCAGCCTGATCGCTAGGAGACCATTGAGTTGTATTGATCGCAAGGTTGAGTGGAACCGTGCGTTGAGTCGTACTGGTTTGTGTTAGCAGCGCTGCTATCGTCAATAGCGAAAAGCCTGCTATCCCTAAAAATTTGGTCGACATCCACTTTCGAGAAAGCGTCGAGTTTTGCGTAGACATGGTAGAAAGAACTCGTCGTATTTATTGCTGATTTTTATGACAGATAAAGGTTCTTTATCTCGGGCTATGGAGTGTTGTTATCATTTTCCATAACCATGAATTTTTTTTGAATGTTTATAACTATGCATCCATTAAGGAGCGCTAGTCTGCCATAAAGAGACATCGGGTGTGTTAAAAAGGTTCCGTGATCGCAAAAAAATCAGTTTTCTTGCGTAAAAGATATCCGATATGTGAAGTATGTTTGATTTTTTACGGCTTAGGATAGCTGGTGAATGTCAAAGCAGAAAAAAGCGACTCTTAACATTGCCCTGACAGAAGGTATGCGCTCTAGTTAATATGATTGGTTAATAATGCATCGAAATGCATTGGGTTAACAAGAATATCAGAAGGAAGAGTGGTTTACAGGTGGTTGAAACTTGAGCAGGGTGAGGAGTTGGAAGTATCGATGACAGCGCTCTGGTTAGAGCGCTGCTTTTTGTAGATCCGAAATATTAAATAAATCGAATTTTAACGGCTTGTAGGTTGCTGCTCGAGTCATCCATAATGAACTCGACTAAGCTACCTGACGCTGGTTGGCCTTGGCTGGCGATGTTTACGCCGCAGAAACGAATGTCGCCGCCTAGATCACAAGTGATAAGGCCAGTGCGGTTAGTTGGGTTGTAGCTGCGGATAATGCCGGTATGTGAAATCATATTTTTTCCTTCGTGCCCAAACTCTGCATTCTGTCCCGACTAGCATATTCATTGTTTGCTAGTGATTGGGAACTTGCGTTGAGTTTGTGGCTATCAAATTGAGTACAAATGCTGAAAACAGCGCTTGTCTTGCCGGAATGTCAGCTAAGGCTGATCCGGTTTACTCATTGACCTTTACTATTGGGCGTCAGGAGATCACCAACTCACTGACTCATCACTGCGGAGCGCTTGCAACATAGCGCGGCAGTGGCAATAAAGATAATCTTCTTGGGGTGCATCTAACTTTGGCGAGAAGTGAGGTGTATACTTCGAAAATCATTTGTCGGTCTGAGTAGCAGACCTCGACAAACTAACCCTAAACGATGCCGTTGTAAATACATTAAATTGCAAAAAATGTGATGTTGATTAACTCAAGTAGGCATTTATAGTCTGAGCTATCTACAGATGCAGTAAGTTTGGCCCGTATTTCGAGCCAAATTCTTGCCTATGCGAGGCCGCATAGCTTACCTCTCTCACTATTTTTTGTGTTCTACCGCACTTTACCAAAGCTCTGGTTTGTTGAACGCAGCAACACAGGCTGAGTTGCCGGTTAGCGGCACTAATGGTTGAGCGGTGAGTGACTGTGCCAACCAACCGTGTGGATGAGACAGTGGTAACGGTGCCTTGAACTGCTGCTCAGTTATACACTTAAAGCCGATTTGACTGTAAAAGTTCGGATCGCCATACGTAAAGGCCAGCTCGATACCTTGTTGCTGCAGTGTGTCGAGGCCAAATTTGATCAGCGCTTGGCCGATACCTTTACCTTGGCTTTGGGTAATTACTGCAACTGGCGCCATCAAGAAGGCCGTTTTGGCTGATTCAAATGTCAGGCGGGTAAACAGAATACTGCCAACAATCTTATCTTTTTCCTTGGCAACAAAGACGAAAAGGTCATCGGCTTCTGTTGATGCCAATAATTCGCTTACCAAATTGCTGATCACTTTGCCCTCGTCTATATCTTCAGCGTCAGAAAAAGTTTGGTAAAAGAGTTGAATGATTTCTTCAGATTGATGGTGTTGGTAGATGCTGTACTGCATTATTAGCTCCTCACAAAGTTTGTACAAAAGCATAAACTGTGAAGTTATAGACAGGTCAATACTCAATACCAACAATTTCTGCTGGCTTAAACGTTAGTAGAAATTAAAAATGTGAATAGTAGAAGACAGTGAATCAGTTGGACATAAAACAAGTTATGGCTCACAAAAAAGTTGAAAAGTGGTGTATTAGCAACAAAAAAAGTAGGTAAAAGAGCCATTCTTCTTGTTTTCAACGCCGTTTCTTAGTGATAGTCTGAATTGACCGTAGGTGTTTCAACCTTCATTTGGATTCAAGGATGGATTTATGAGTTTGAAAGAAGACAAAAACTGGCGCAGCACAGAACGAGATGCGCTATGTACCGAGTATGAGATTTACGTCGAGCAAATGAAAAGCCGAGGTCTATCTTGGGTTGATTTTAATGACTGGCTAGATATCTAGTCCAAACCACTGACTTTATTCTTCTTTTCGCCTAGCCGTGATTCTCTAATCGCGGCTTCTTAATGTTTGCCATTTTGTACATAGCCTTACACTTCCTAGATTAGTCACAAGATGAATGATTTCGAACTTCCAACCTACGATTCCCTTCAAATAAACACCGAAGTCATGGCTAATGGTGAAACGCGCTCTCGCATGAAGTCTAATGATGGTTCAGGGTATATTCGTACCCGTTACCCCGATGAGCAGGGAAGTTGGCAAAACAGCCATGTTCACCACACGACCTTCGAAACTTATATCGTTCAGTCAGGCTCAATTCTTTTTGCCGAGTTAAAGAATGGCGATGTAGAGATAAAAGAAGTGTGTGCGAATGAAGTGCTAACGGTGAAACCCGGCGTACCGCACAATGTCTATGTCTTTCCGCGAACTGACTTACACACAGTTAAGCATGGTCATAGCCAGCCAGATGATTGGCATGCCTGCCCAGAGTTAGATCGTCTTCTGGCCGAAAGCTAATTTAACTGACGGTTCTTCTTCCTCCTAAATACATTTTTTGATTGTTTCTTAAGCAGTCGAACTTCTCATATCCATAAATTGACATTTTTTTCCGTCTTTTTGCCGTCTCGTTCGTCTTCCTGTTGTTACCCCTTTTCTATGGAGACCACGGTTTAATAACATATGAATATTATCTGGAAATTGCGGGGCTACATAAAAATGTTTGCCCGCCAATATTTGATTGCCATTGTGATGCTACAGGTGGTCGCATTGCTGAACCTGGTGCCATCTTGGCTGATAGGACGAATTGTTGACCTTATCAGTGTGGGTGAACTGACACTGGCTACCTTATTATTTCACCTCGGTGGGATTGTTGTCGCCGCTGTTGCCATGTATGGCTTGCGCTATGTTTGGCAGAGCAGACTTTATGGCGCATCGATTGCCATTACTAAGGTACTGCGTAAGGACTTGTTCCAGAAGTTCGCCAAGTTATCACCGTCATTTTATTCCCGTCGTAGTACAGGCGATCTGATGGCCCATGCCACCAATGATCTCAATGCCGTCGAAGAAGCTACGGGAATGGGGATCATGACGCTGGTGGATTCCTTGATAGCTGGATTTACCGTTATTTTTGGCATGATTTTCGTTGTCAGTGGAGAGCTGACGACTGTTGCCCTGTTGCCTTTCCCGTTGCTGGTTTTGGTCACGAGCCGATATGGGACTAAATTGCACAAAGCATTTGGTCGTGCGCAAGCCGCATTCTCAAACCTCAATGAAGAAACCCGAGAAACCGTCTCGGGGATCCGCGCAGTGCGTTCCCATGGTATTGGCCAACGTCAGGAGCAGCGGTTCGGCCAAACTCTTGACGAAACCTTGGACGCAAACCTTGCAGTAGCTAAAGTAGATGCGGCGTTTGGGCCGACTATCCAACTGATTTACGGCTTATCGTTTGTCATTTCCCTTGGCTACGGTGCATGGCTTATTAGCCATGGCAGTATTACCGTTGGTCTATTTACCACCTTTACGCTCTATCTTGGTCAGTTATTAGGGCCATTTATGCAATTTGGTTGGCAGTTCAATGTTTTCCAGCGGGGGAGCACCTCATGGCAGCGTTTGGAAAAGTTGTTCGCAGAAAAAGAGGATGTGGTTGAAGGCACGGAAGTACTTCCTGCTGATGCAAAAGCCAATTTGTCGATCAAGATTGATTCATTTGCCTATCAGGGTGCAAATCGACGCGCATTAGAAGGTATTGAGCTGGACTTAGCCAATGGCGGTTTTGTGGGTATTACTGGACCGACGGGCAGCGGTAAAAGTACCTTGCTGCAATTAGCACTAAGGCAGTTCCCGCTCAGCCCATCATCAACGATCAGTATTGGTGGTCACTCTATTGAAACACTGACCTTTGAGTCTCTGCGCGACAAAATGGCGTGGGTGCCGCAAAAGCCATTTTTGTTCTCCGGCACCATTGCAGAAAACATTGCGTTGGCAAAACCTGAAGCCACTGAAGACGAGATTGCTTTTGTCGCCGAGATGGCCGGTATTAAAGCCGAAATTGACGCGATGCCGGACGGGTTCAGCACCGAATTGCGTGAAGGCGGCACCAACCTTTCTGGTGGGCAGCAACAACGGCTGACATTGGCTCGAGCATTGCTGTCTGATGCAGATATCTTACTGTTGGATGACCCATTCAGTGCATTGGATATGAAAACTGAGGTGATCGTACGCCAGAACTTGAAGACACACTATGGGCACAAGACATTGCTGCTGGTGACGCAGCGGTTGACCAACCTGATAGAGGCTGATCAAGTGTTGGTGCTCAATGATGGTCAGATAGAAGAGCGCGGCACGCACCATGAATTGGTCGCTAAGCAAGGCTGGTACGCAATGGTGTATCAGCGCCAAAGTCAGCTAGTAACAGATTTACAAGGTAAAGTGGTGACAGAAAAATCACAACAGGTAGCGGTCGACATCTTCGCCGAACAACCAGCAGGAGATGCCCATGCTTAAGCGATTGTTGGCATATTCATTGCCACATAAACGCCGTTTTCTGGCGGCATTTGCCATGCTGGCCGTTGCGATAAGTGCTGAAATGGCGATCCCATGGTTGGCGAAGATCATTCTTGATGATGTGATTGTGCCACAGCAATTTGAGTGGCAGCACTTGGTATGGCTGACCGGTCTGGTAATGCTGTTTTATGTCATCTCTGCCATATTTTCCTACCTTCAGGCGGTGACATTTCGTCATGGCGCGTTGCTGGTGGTAAAGGATGTCAGGAAGGAGCTGTTCGGTCATGTTGTTAATTTTCCTATCCGGACCTTCGATAAACAGCCTACGGGAAAATTGGTGTCTTATATCACCAATGACACGGAATCGATGCGCGACATGTATGTCTCGACCATTCCGACCATTATTCAGGGTGGCTTACGTATCGGGGCTATCTTTATCGCAATAGCCTTGTTGGATTGGCGCTTAATGCTATTGAGTTTGGTACTGATCCCGGTACTGCTGCTGACCATGCATCTGTACCGTAAGATCTCTATGTCGGTATTCAATGGTGTCCGTACCCAGATCAGCAATATCAATGGACGGATTAATGAGTCATTGCAAGGCATGGCATTGATTCAAGCTTTCCGCCAGGAAAAGGCCTTTACGGAAAAGTTTGAGCAGGACAATCAGCGCTGGTTTGAATTTAGAACCAAATCGATTGCTATCGACAGCTTGATGCTGTTGCCGCTAACCCGTTTGGTTTCTACGTTGACTGCTGCAGGTATCGTTGCATGGTTTGCTAATGGCTCGCTAACGACAGTGGTTGAAGTCGGGACTTTGTACGCATTCTTGAACTATATCGAACGTTTCTTTGATCCATTCAGACAGCTGTCGATGGAGCTGCGCAAATTGCAGGTCGCGACGGTTGCATCCAAGCGTGTTTTTGAACTATTGGATGACGATTCTGAACGAGAGCGTCACCCTAAAGCCTTTGTTGAGGTGTCGGAGCAACATGATATTGAGTTCCGCAATGTTAACTTTGGTTATGAGGAAGGCAATCCGGTGCTGTCCGATGTCAGCTTTACGGCCAAAGGGGGCAAGTTTACTGCCATTGTTGGTCATACCGGTAGTGGCAAGAGTTCGGTGATCAACTTGTTGATGCGTTTCTATCGACACCAGCAAGGGGAAATATTGATCGGCGGTCAGCCGGTTGGATCTCTGCCGGATGCTCAGCTACGCAAGATGTTTGGCTTGGTCTCGCAAGACCCGACTATTTTTAGCGGCTCGGTGCTGGAAAATATCGATCTTTCTCGCAGTGCATTGGATATCGATAAAGCAAAGTTTGCCGCCAAACAAGTGAAAGCGCATAAGTTTATTGAGCGTTTATCTGGCGGGTACGACCATAGGCCCGGCCATGGTGGGGCATCTTTATCGGTGGGGGAAAAACAGTTGTTGGCTCTTGCGAGGGCGATTTCACATGATCCGAAAATCTTTTTGCTCGATGAGGCAACGGCCAACATTGATAGCGATACCGAGGAAGCCGTGAAAGAGGCGTTGGACAGTATTCAGGATGGCCGCACGGTGATCACGGTGGCTCACCGCTTATCGACCATTCAGAACGCCGATCAAATATTGGTGATGAACAAGGGTAAGGTGGTGCAAAGCGGTACCCATGATGAGTTGATTGGCTTAGAAGGCGACTACCAAGACTTATACCTGGCGCAAAAAGCACAGGAAGAGAGTGAACACTTGAGTAGTTCGCTGGGTTTAGTTGGCGCTACAGCCGCCTAATTGCAAAATTTTAGAGTAGTAAACGATGACAAACGAAAAGTATAGTTTTCTGTCGCAGCAGATCATTGAAGACGCCTGTGAGTGGGCCATCATGCACGGTGTCGCGTTTAGACAAGCTGACAATACGGCTCGGCACTGCCCGTTCAGTATTGCGCCGATGACCATGGAGCGTGAGGTGTATGAGCATCTACTAAAGGTGACGCCGCTAATCACCAAGCTGATCAGCCATGTCTCTGAAGATCACGACTTCCTGCAAGCCTCATTGGGGGATATGGCCAAGGCGGATCCGTTTTTTGGCCGCTTGATGGAGCTCCATCAGCAAGCTCATGGTGATATCAGTAGCAGCCCTGCGCGCCAACCGCTATTACTGATGCGTACCGACTTTATGGATGATCGCCAACACGGTGCTAAGGTGATTGAGTTCAACGGTATTGCAGCGGGTATGGGGCCGTTCGGTCAGCGTGCAACGGAGTTCCATGCCTTTATGCAAAACCAGTGGCCGCAGACTTACCTAGATTGGCTGGAAGATAGCGATGCGGTACCGGCAGAGAACCAGGGGCTTGAACAACTTGCCTATGCGATTGCGACTTCAGCCAAAAGGATTCAGGAGGATTTTAATGCTCAGGGTAAACCGACCTTTTTGATGGTGGTACAGAAAAATGAAGATAACGTCTATGACCAACATTTGCTTGAGGTTGCATTGCAAAAGCTGGGGCTGCGTACCGTTCGTCGTACCTTCGACCAACTCAGTACTCAGTTGTCGACGGGGGATAACCAGCGTTTGATACTCGACGGTGTCGGTGCTATCGACGTGGTCTATTTGCGCGCGGGTTATCAGTATTCAGATTACTGGGCACCAGAGCTGAACGAATCTATCTGTTGCCATACCTTGAGCCAGACTCGCTTGTTTATCGAGCAGCATAATGTGGCAGTCAATGCGACAATTAGTCAGCAACTAGCGACCAGTAAATCGATGCAGATGCTACTGACCATGATGCCAGCAGAGGATTATGCCCGCTGGGGGTTGAGCCTTGATGAAGCGCAGTTAGTAAAGAGTGTATTGGCGGAGATGAAGCCGGTAAATACTGAGACTATCGACTGGTTTAATACCCAAGCAAATCAGCATGAGTGGGTGCTGAAAAACCAAGGGGAGGGAGGTGGTCATTGCGTCTTTGGTAAGGATATCAGCGATAAATTGAGTCAAATATCACCTGAAGAATATGACGCTTGGGCCTTGATGCAGCGCTTATACCCGCATGAGCGAGAAACTCCAACTATCGCCGTACGAGATGTCGAGCAGACGATGGTGGATGACTTGGTTAGCGAAATTGGCCTGTTTACGGCATATTTCAATGGTGAGCCAATGACAGAGTTAGATGGCTATGCAGGGTATTTGATCCGCAGTAAACCGGCGAGTGAAAACGAAGGGGGGATCCACAGCGGTAAGGGGATCCTTGATTCATTAACCTTGGTCGGCTAATCGAGCGTCAGGAAGTAGATAGAGACAAGGAGGCTGCGAAGCCTCCTTTCTCATGTGTTGGCTGGTCATCATTGATGCTTAGGCTTGTTAACGGCTACATTCTAAATAGCTCAACCCGAAGGTGATTGTCGTCTTCGTATGCAATGACTGATTGGAAATTGCCATCTTGCTCTATTGCTTCAGAGAAGATGTCTTTGTCTTGCGTGTCGCCGATGAACAGGACCTGAGTGGATTTTATCATCAGACCATCTTCATCGAAGCTTGAGGTCAAATCTTCATCAACTACGCACACAAGTACCTTGCCGTAACGGGCATTGAGGTCTATATCGTGCGCTTTCGAGTACTGAACTTTGGTTTTGAGTTGTGACTCGACTGTATCGACAAGCCCAACAAAGCGATATAAATCGGTAGAGCAAGTCTGGGTTAGTTGCTCCACTTCATTACTTAGCACCGACTCCAAGTTACCCTCAGGGTGGCGGCCGTGTGCAATCCACTGTTTCGCTGACTTTCTTATTGTTCTATATCTATTGGATTTAGCGATACGTTTGAAGTACTTAACTAAAATGTTGTTTCTTTCAGCTAAGGTAAGGTGCTTGTCCAGTTTTTGGAATTCAAGGTGCAATAAAGCATTGGTACTAACATCGAGCAACAGCTGGGTTTGGTTCATTAACGTACTATCCAAATCTCTACAAGATTATCGGACTCATTATATCGAAGTTCGAATACTTTTTTTACACTTTATATCAATTACAGCCAATTGATATCACTTTATATCAATTGGCTGGTGTCGCTTGTTGTACGAAGATAGAAGTTTTGTTTATCGAGCTGATGTGGTTCAGTAATGTTTGTTGATCTTTGCGCAGCGAAGAGCTGTACCGTGAGGTTCTATCAGTTGCTCAAGATAGCCTAGGAGGGTTCCAACACTGGTTTGAAGGCACTTAGGAAGCCAGTGTTGAAATGATAGTATCCCAAATTAATGCTCCCGAAATCGGTTAGTTAATCTATTTGGTGGTTTTCCTTGAGGAAGCTCTAAATTTTGCGACTTGAATGTATATTCATGTGGTTAGTAATATCCAAGTGCCAGTTCGTTTTTTAGTCTTGTTCTGAATGTTGACTTCAATATTTCACCAAGTTGAATATTATTACTTAGGTCAATAATCGAGAGTGATTCTATCCAATAAATATCAGTAAGAAAGTGTAAGTCTTTTGCTAATTCAAATAAATCATTTATTGATAAATTACTAATATTTTCATTCCATGCTGGTGTGATATCAATAAATATTGATCTTTGAGAACTATTGTTTTCATACTCATGTTGTAAATCAGCATGAGAACGATCTATTAAAATCATTTCACATTCGCCTTCGCCGTTATCATTTACACTATAGAGTCGATCATTAATGTGAATGTTTATTTTGTTATCTTTTTCTAGTGAATCGCATAATGACATTATTAGCTATCTCTTTAAGTTTTTTGGAATTTAAAATTAAACTATCACTTGTTTATTGTTGGTGCTATGAATATGAGAAATTCACATTTGCAAGTCGATGTTGTAAATGAACAGGGAAAATAATATCTGTTATGCGTAGTAATTTCATATTCACACCTTAATATTGCACTCAAACCAATGATTTTATTGCCACTCCGTTAGGTATAAATAACTACGGGATTGGCGATGATCGTAATCAATGCGTCTATCTGGGGACCTAAAGGGATGACCTTGCGAATGGTACCCAACTTGATGCTGCTTTCTTACCGACGTTTGTATCGGGTGAGGTATAGGCCAAGCCCGATACAAACCGGGTCTAATCGAGAGAAAACAGATCTTGAAGGCCATGCTTTTGCATGAAGGTCAATAATATCAATAATTCTGGTCTTTATTTTAATATAAATTACTGGTTGATAATTTATGCAGGCTGTTGTTATTGAAAGCTTTATTTATTTTACATTGGTTATTTGCTTATTATTTATTGGCAAGTTTGCCACAATGCGTTAAGGGGTATTATGGAAGTACAGTATTCCAGAACCAGTTATTGGTGGGTTCTATTTCGTTGATAGGCGGAGTAGGTCAAACTATGGCTTGGTTTCCGACTTTTGCTGAAATGGGTGTCGAAGGTGCCGCAAAGATCGGAATAGCCAGTAATGCGCTAGGGCTTATTTTTGCCTGTCTTGTTTGGGGGCCGATTGCAACTACCTGATAAAAAATAATCGATTAGAAGTTAGTACAGATCACCAGTTAGACATTGGCGTTTACCATAGTGAAGCGGTTAAGCTGGATCACTTCGGCTATACATATGCGTGGTTAATGTTAAACCTCAGCTTGATGGTAGATTACTTTATTAATATCGCTTTACCTGACATCGGGCGCCAGTTACCCATATTTTTCGCTTGTTTATTGGTCGGTATTGTTATCGGTAGTTTTAAATCAGTGGTGTTGAAACATAAGGTAAGTAAGAACGTTCAACTAGGGCAAACCCTTATATCGGATGTTTGCCTCGGTATGTTCTTGACGATGGCGCATATGGGGCTTCAGTTATGGTAATTACAGATCTCGGTAATGTTTTTAAGTGTTGTTATGTTACTTCTGGTGGTTATGTCGATTTGCTTTACGGTACTGGTTGTCTTCCGGGCGATGGGAAAAAATTATGAAGCAGCGGTTATCAGTTCGGGTTTTGGAGGCATTACATTAGGGCCAACGGCTACTGTTATTGTAAATATGACCACGGTAACCCAGCAATGTGGCGCTGCACATAAGGATTTTATCATTGTTCTATTGGTGTGTGGTTTCTTTATTGATATGGCTAATGATTTGATAATAAACACCTTTATTCGATTTTTTAGTGACGTGGCAGGACAAAAACTTGAAATACTCAATGCTGGCTGTTGAATAATGTTTTTTTTAACTTTAATCAACGGCCATTTTGGTATGGTTAGTATTTAAGCGGTTAGCTAAAAATCAGGGGAGGATAGGCATCGAAAACTTACGGATGCAAGAAATGAGAGAGGTATTATAGGGTTTTTATGCAATTTATAATGATAAAAGAGGTGTGATCTGACCGATTATTATTGAATTTCTGTGAGCAATTTATCAAAAAACGATAAAATCACACGGGTTTTGTTATTCTCTCACTGAGATTACATTCAAAAATAGCGAATCATTCGCATGAAAAAAGGTTGATGCTGCCACAGTATTAGCATAATTGTGGATATTTAGTCGTAAAGTGACTATTTATTCCATTAACAGTAGTTATCTAGTGAAATGATATTTTGATTTTCATCACATTTCTGCTGAAATAATTAACTTACTATTTTGCCACTTCGATAAGTATTTCAAATAAATCGATTAAAATCTCTGACTACATATAAGGAAAATGTCGACATGGCTGGCATCATTAAAGTTTCACGCAATACAGAAAATGCCCCTCAAAGCACTCTATCTTCTCAAACAGTTGCTTTCTCACACTACAATAACTTTTCTGCACAGTTACCTGTAGACCCTAAAACAGGCGAGATTGTTGTCGGTGATGTAAAAGATCAAGCTAAGCAGTGTTTAACAAATATCAAAGCCATTGTTGAAAGCATTAACCATGTAATGGACGACGTTGTAAAAATCAACGTATTCCTTAAAGACCTTGCTGATATGGAAGCGGTAGACGAAGTTTACGCGACTTTCTTCAATAACCTTCTTCCTACTCGTACTGTGGTTCAAGTTAACGCTTTACCAATGGGCGATGCTTTGGTTCAGATGGATGCGCTGATCTCAAACGGTGAAGGTACTGCGCCACAAGACCCTTGTGCGCTTATCAAACTTTCTCGCAACACTGAAAATGCGCCACAGAGCCCATTATCAACTCAAACAGTTGCTTTCTCTCACTACAACAACATCTCAGCTCAGTTGCCAGTAGACGCTAAAACTGGCGCATTAGTCGAAGGCGGCGT
Organism: Photobacterium sp. DNB22_13_2; assembly: GCF_052873915.1. Classification (NCBI taxonomy): domain Bacteria; kingdom Pseudomonadati; phylum Pseudomonadota; class Gammaproteobacteria; order Vibrionales; family Vibrionaceae; genus Photobacterium; species Photobacterium sp. DNB22_13_2. Next base: position 320,502 of record NZ_JBNNXU010000006.1, on the reverse strand, counting down.
GAAAGAGCAAACTGCACAATGTCTTAAGAACATGAAAGCAGTGCTAGAAAGCATCGATGTACCTTTCGATGACATCGTTAAAATCAACATGTACTTAACTGATCTTGCTGATGCTGACGCAGTAAACGAAGTGTACTCAACATTCTTCCCGGATTCAGCTATCGCTCGTACAGTGGCTTACGTACCAGCACGTTCTGTTATCGCAGCTGACGCACTACCAATGGGCGCTCTAGTTCAAATCGATGCTTCTGTATCTCATGGCGACGGCACACCTCCACAAGAAGTTGAAGATCGTCACAACATCGTGATTCGTGCAAACAATACTGATGCTGCACCACGTAACGCATTGCACACACAAACAGTGGCCTTCTCTCACTACAACCACGTTGCTGCTCAACTTCCAGTTGATGTGAAAACAAATGCAATCGTAGTTGGTGGCGCCAAAGAGCAAGCTGAACAGTGCATGAAAAACATCAAAGCGATTGTTGAGAGTGTTGACCACGTAATGGACGACATCGTTAAAATCAACATCCAACTTAAAGATGTTGCTGATATCGATGCGGTAAACGAAGTGTATACAACGTTCTTCCAAGGCGATCTTCCAGCACGTACTGTTGTGGGTGTTTCTCAAATTGAAATGGGTGCACTAGTACAAATCGACGCTGTTGTTTCTAACGGTGAAGGTACGCTTCCACAAGCATAATATCGTCTTGAATGCGCTGTAGCCGCCAGGCAATGATAACAAGCGTTATTCAATGATACTAACTGGGCAGGCTTTTATTATTTGGACACCTCAATGAGGGGCAAACAATAAGGGCCTGCCCATTTTTTTGATAGCAATAAATAGGGGATATGTGCTTAGAAATCCCACTGCACATAAAGCGTATTGTAGTCACTGTCCCCCTTTGATCCTGCCAAAAGCTGAAGAGAGGGTGAAAATACCCGAACGGTGATGCAGGCTGTAGCTTAGCCACATATTCGATAGTGATTTATTGTTAAGCATATCCCCCATATTGACATCGAAGGAGAAACCCAAGTCGTTCATTAGCTTGAGTGATATCACTTAGGTTCATTTCTGAAGTATTCGAATAGCTCACCACTTCAGTCATGACTGGGCGGGCAATGGTCTATTTTGTTTCTGATTCTGATTCTGATTCTGATTCTGGCTCTGAGTTACAACCCATTAAAATAACAACGGACAGCGCTAAGCTAATGGTGGTTTTAATTAACTTATAACTAGGTATGCTTAATCGTGGCAACGGCATCTCGAGTGTCTCCAGAAAGATTGAGAGTTATTTTATTTTTAGCAGGTTATCTAATCACAATAATTTAAATGTGACGTTTTGTGATATGGCTAATGATAAAGAATAGATATTACGGACACTATGTATAAGAGATATTCATTTTTGCTCGTACTTGTTTTTTTCAACGAACTACAACAACAGCCAGCATGTTGCTGGCTTGATTTTGTTTTTAATATATTGATTTTTTAATAAATTAGAAGATTTACCAAGTGAGTACTTAAGTCGATTCGCAATGTTACTACTATCATAAGAGCCCAAAAAAGGGATTCAAAGAGAATGTTTAACTTAACCATAAAGGGAGACCCTAAATAAAATAGGCAATTTTGAAATATGAGTTTAATGGTTCGTTTTGCTTTAGGTTAAGTTTAAGAAAGGTGTGCTGAAATAACGATGATTAAGAGAAATTCATATTTGGGCATTCATAAGAAAAACCGCCTTGGCATAGACGGTTTGCAGAGGGTATCCGAGACGCTTTTTGTTATCTGGATTATCAGTCGTTGATATCCTGAATGTTGATGACCAGTTGCTCCCAGTTTCTCTGGTTTTCAATATCAAACTGAGCACCTTGTTCATCGGCCCAGGTAAACCGGGTAATTGCGGAGGTTTTGCTGGTGGCTTGGTATAACCAATAAGCCTCGGCCTTAAGTGCATCGTTGATGGGCCTGTCGATAGACTCATAGACAGTTTGTTTACAGGCGTTAATGGATTCGGCTGGGAACTTGGCGATACGCTTGGCGAGTGTCTCGACGTATTCACCGATTTCATCAGGTTCAAGCGCTTTGTTGATGGTGCCATAGGCTTCTGCTTCATCGGCATCAAAATCTCGTGCGCTGAGGATGATTTCCAGCGCTCGGCCTAACCCAGCCTGGCGCGCCATTCGTGAAGCACCACCACCGCAAGGCAAAATACCCATTGCCACTTCCATCTGCATGAATTTATATTTTCCGCGTGCGGCGAAACGCATGTCACAGGCCAGTGCAAACTCATGGCCACCGCCACGGGCATAGCCTTCCAGTTTGGCAATGGTCGCTTGTGGTAATCGACTAATGCGCTCTAGTACGGCTTGTAGATCGAGGAGCTTAGCTTCGTTTCGGGCGACAGCGTCTTTAGACATATCGCGCAGCAGGTTAGTGTCATAATGGCAGACCCAAATTTCAGGGTGGGCGGATTCGAATACAACGACTTTGACCTCTCGGTCGCGCTCTAGCCGTAATGCTAGGCTGTTGAGATCGGCGAGCATCTCTTGGCCCTGTACATTGACAGGCGGGAAATCAATAGTCACCCAGGCGACACCATCATCGATCTTTACCGAAAACGTCGTGAAATTCTTATATTCCATCGTATTACTCCTCATCGCTGCATCCATTGTTGCAGTCAGTTTTTTGAATCGAGTGAATATCAAGGACATGCTGCGCTACTTTGTGGATAGAACGTACCGCACACATTAAAAACTAGGAGAGTGAAGGCTAGAGGTAAATTAGAGTTAACAGAAAAGAGAATATGGATTTTCTATATAATCACTTGGCCAATACAGAGTAAACGGCGTGTTACATCAATGATTGGTGTTTTGCGTTGTCGTAAACTGGCACCCGTTAGTACCTAGAATAGTTTTTGACAGTAGAATAATTTTAGACAGAAGAATAGTTGATGAGCCAAAACGACATCCAACAAAAAATAGCTAGTTTTACTTCGATTGAGGAGGCACTTGATTACTTTGAAATTGGTTTTGATAGTAAGTTTATCAACGAATATCGTACTCAGTTAGTTAAGCGCTTTAATGGCTATTTATTGATTTCAAAGCCTGACGATTGGTTTTCTGCTCGTCGGGCACTGAAAAATGCTTATTGCAAGGTACAGCGGGGTCGACTGGATCCGCATAGCCGCTCGGCTTGTCGAGGATGTACTTCTTGCCAGCGCCGTTAGGTTGTTTGATTACAAAGATAAAGGTGCCGAATCAGTAAAGAGTGGCTGACTCGGCAATTGGTCGTTAGCGGCTGTTTTCTTGTCGTCTGATTTAGATTGGCACAACGAGAATATCAACCGGGGATTTATTGATGAGGTGCTTGGAGTAAGAAATGATATTGCTCCAGAAGTCATGGTGGTGGCCGCAAATGATCAGCTCTACACCATTTTCTTGGATAATATCTTGTAGCTTACCGCTTAAGTCGCCGGTACCAATGATGAAGTGTTTGATTGGGTAGTCGGTATGGGTTTCAAAAGCTCTTAGTTGATCCATTTTGGGCTCGCCCAATGGGTTTTCATTCGGGGTGACTTTTATATCAATCAGCTCTGGATAGATTTCCCCGTGTGTTCCGTCAATGTGGACAAAAGAGACGTCTGCATTGAGGAGCTTTGCCAGAAAAACAGCCCTATCAATTAGCACATTGGTTTCTTCCGATAGTTCAAGTGCAACTAGGATATGTTTGTATTTCATAACTATGCCCTCCTGCTTAAAAAATATATCCAAATCACTTCAAGGTCATTGGTTATAAACCCAGCATAGTTCGAGACAGAAATAAATAGTGTCGAAGATGTCTCAGAATGGCTAAAAAGCCTATAATTTGTTGATATGTAATACAATAATGCTGAATGACCATATGTGATAAGCGGTGTGAGAAAGTGGTAGTGGTTAGTGCTTCGTCAGCCAAGAGGAAGGAGACATACCCGTGACCTTGCGAAATGCACGGGCAAAACCGGAGCGGTTGCTATATCCCACTTCTTCAGCGACGTAAACAAGTGCTTTGCCTTTTCTGAGCAGGTTTTGTGCGAGTTCGATTCGCCATCTCATTTGATAATCACCCGGTGTTGTGCCGACGATAGACTTGAATGACTCCATAAAAACGGTGCGTGACATTGCCGCTTCACAGGCAAATTGAGCCATAGAATATGACTTATCAGGTTCGTTGTGGATTAGGGTCAGCACTCGGGCCAGTTTGGGGTGAGACAGTCCGGCAAGCATTCCATCATCCAAACTATTTTGCTCGATACTATGGCGAATGAGCAAAACCAACAGGATTTCGCAGAGCCTATCGATAATCAGCTGTTTGCCTGGATGTAGTGTAAAGGCTTCGGTAAATAACTGTTCAACAATAGCTGAAAGGGAGTTGGATTGAGCCAAAGTTATCACCATCAATGGTGGGAGTGCGGTGGTAAATAGGTTATCAGGGCCGGCGCCATAATGAACGGTGGCACATACTAGCTCGGGGCCGTTGCTATCCGTGTCGTCACCTGCTTCATCTCGGGAATGGAGAGTATGTGCCATCGGCCTTGGGATAAAAATCAGGCTTGGCTCATTGAATTGATGATGGGTGTTGGTGGCATCGACGATGGTGAGTGACCCTTTCTTGAGTAGGTGAAGGTGGCCAGAGGTTATCGATGGATCATCAAAACGGGAAATGCCGCACAGGGCGCCGGTATAAAATACCCCGGCTTTTACCGAGAAATGTTGCATCAGTTGGGACAAATGGTCCATTTGTATATCCTTTTAGACCTTCTTTAGCAATATTGGCATCATCTCCGTACTATCAGTATCAAGTATAGGACTCATGTATCCCTATAAACCGGATTTTGTCGCTAGATTTATGAATGTCATTTATGCAGGAGAATCACCATGGCGACGATCACTTCCACACTACGAAACTTGTCAGCAGTCTCGCTGTTGAGCTTGTCCATGACGGTATTGGCGGCAGATATTGATATTAATGCCGATGAAAATGATTTGGCAATCAAGGGATATGATCCCGTTGCGTATTTTACCGATCAACAGGCTCAACTGGGCAGTAGTGATTACAGTGCAGCTTACAAGGGCGCTACATATCATTTTGTTGATAAGCAAAATATGGAGCGTTTTCAGGCTAATCCAACCGATTATGCGCCTCAGTATGGTGGCTATTGCGCCTTTGGGGTTGCAATGAATAAGAAGTTTGATACCGATCCGCTAGCCTGGAAAGTTGTCGACGGCAAGCTATACCTCAATTTGGATAAATCGGTGCAAAAACGCTGGTTGGAAGATACTGGAGGCTATATTACTAGCGCCGATAGCAACTGGACGAAAATCAAGCTAGTTGAAGCTGATAAGTTATAGCCTTAAAATTGCATTGATTTCCCCCTGATTTCTATTGGTCACAGCGCGGTAACGGAGAAATTGAGTATTGTCTATAATCACTATTGTTATAGGCAATACTATCGCCCCATTTATTTGTGAAGGAAAGCAAATATGACCTGCCAATTTGCTGTGGTGACGCCTGATATCACCTTAATGATGTCGGCATGGTTTAACCAAGATTTCCGCCTTTCAAACGACTTCCCTGTTTAGTCTCTGCTTGGGCTCGCCCCAAACTTAATCCACTTGAACTGAATACTGCAGCGTGATTTTGCCCTGTTGAATTAATTGTTATCCGTCACTGGCAAATGGCTTGTGAGCGGGCTATTGGAGAAAAGAGATGAAAAGGATCCCAGAACCATTTCGTATCAAAATGGTAGAGCGTATTCGAATGACGGATGAAGAAGACCGTCGCAAGGCATTGATTGAAGCTGGCTATAATCCGTTTATGCTACGTAGCGAGGATGTCTATATTGACCTACTTACTGACTCGGGAACCGGAGCGATGAGTGATAATCAGTGGGCGGGGTTAATGATGGGGGACGAGTCCTATGCCGGTAGCCGTAACTATTACAATCTCTGCCGGGCGGTTGAGCACTTCTTCCGGTACAAGTTGACCGTCCCTGCTCATCAGGGGCGTGGTGCCGAGCAAATCCTGTTCCCTTGCCTAGTTGAACGAATGCGTCAGGTCAGGGGAGGGGCGGAGGCTATATTTCTTTCTAACTTCCACTTTGATACGACCGCCGGTCATATTGAGATGAGTGGCGGTAAAGCCATTAACCTGCTGACCGAAAGTGCTTTCCACACCTCAACTTATGATGACTGGAAAGGTAACTTTGATCTAGAGAAGCTCGAAGCGGCGATCGATCAATACGGCTCGGTAAACATAGCTGCCATTATCACCACCGTTACCTGTAATAGCTCGGGTGGCCAACCGGTAGCGATGGAAAATATGCGGGCGGTATATGAATTGGCGCAGAAGAACGATATTCCCGTGGTCATTGATTCTGCCCGCTATTGTGAAAATGCGTATTTCATTAAACAGCGTGAATTGGGCTATGCGGATAAATCTATTCTGGAAATAATCCGCGAAATGTACCAGTACGGCGATATCCTGACGATGTCGGCGAAAAAAGATCCGATGGTGAACATTGGTGGCCTTTGTTGTATCAAAGATCATGAAGACTTGTTCCAGGCAGTAAGAACCCGTTGTGTGCCGATGGAAGGTTTTGTCACCTATGGTGGTATGGCCGGGCGTGATATGGAAGCCTTAGCACGGGGACTATATGAAGCCGCGGATGAAGACTTTCTTCATTACCGGATCGGCCAAGTGAAATATCTGGGTGAGCGGTTGCGCGAGGGAGGGATCCCGATCCAATATCCAACGGGTGGGCATGCCGTGTTTGTCGATGCTAAAAAAATGCTGCCACATATTCCTTCTCATCAGTTTCCGGCTCATGCTCTGTGTAATGAGCTGTATCTTGAATCTGGCGTGAGGGCGGTCGAGATTGGCTCGTTATTGATGGGGCGTGACCCACTGACGGGGTTGCAGAAAGACACTGCGTTGGAATTGATGCGTTTAACCATCCCACGGCGGGTGTATACCAATGACCATATGGATTATGTCGCCGATGCCTTGATTGCCGTGAGTCAAAGAGCCAGTGAGATATGTGGGTTGGAGTTTGAATATGAACCGCCAGTATTGCGCCATTTCACGGCTAAATTGAAGCCTGTGACGGAATAGCGGGCGAATAACCACCGTTTACCATTGGCTTACGGTGGTTTTGACGCACTTCTAACGTAGCGATGACGCTATCCCCACAATCACAGCACTACAATGGTTACTAAGTTAAGAGAGAATGCTAACTAAGGAAATCAAGATGAAAAAGACCTTACTTGCACTGATTGTGGCTGGCTTCGTACTGGCGGGATGTGATCAAAAAGCCACACCAGAGTCCCCATCTCAAACAGAGACAGATGCTGCATTGGTTGTTGAAAATCCAACTCAAGCAGGTGACGCTTCAACAACAGAAACACCGGTGACTTTACCAGAAGTTGAGCAAACGGAAGCGGTCCCAGCACAACTGCCTGAAGTGGCACAGCCAGTAGCCGATTCTGCCCACAGCACCCGCAATGCATTGGATTGGAATGGCACCTATACCGGTATTTTGCCTTGCGCTGATTGTGAAGGGATAAAGACTGAGTTGGTGGTAAAAAAGGATGGAACATTTATCCTTACAGAGGTGTACCTAGGTAAGGAAGGCAGTGCCTTTGAATACGAAGGGTCATTTAATTGGAATACTGCTGGCAATACGATTGCCCTGCCAGGTGCTGGTGATGATGCAGTACAGTACTTCGTTGGTGAAAACCAACTGTTCCGTCTCGATAAAGAAGGTAATCGGGTAGAAGGTGACTTGGCGAGTCATTATGTATTGCGTAAGCAGTAATAGATAATAAAATAGCCACCGAAAGGTGGCTGTTTTATATTCAGCCTTTCAATAATTTAGTCGACAAGCTCGACATCGGATTTCGGTACGCAGCAGCACGCCAATACTTTCCCTGACTCTCTATCGCCCGGTAGCAGGGCAGGTACATCCGGTTGGTCAACCTCACCCGATTCAAGCGTCATCTTACAAGCCCCACAGAGTCCAGCCCGGCAGCTATTAGAGACATTAAGTCCAGCAGTTTCAGCTTGCTCAAGTAGGGTCTTTTGATTATCCCCATTGAACAAATTGCCATTAACGCTGATGGTGACCGCTTTGGTTTTGCTTTCCTTGCGCGTTAACGGGCCAAAAGCCTCTTGGTGATACTGCGTTGCATCAAGGCCCGCATCCAGCAACAATGTTTTTGCATCGTCCATGAAGCGGTTAGGGCCGCATACAAATACTTGGCGTTCGTTCAACGCATCCAATTGCTCTAGGTGCGAAGCTTCAAGGCGGCCTGATAAGCCTTCCCATTTTTTATCAGGGCGGCTGAGGGAGATCATCACTTTTAGCTGGGGAAATTGCTTCTGCAATTTTTCCAATTCTTCAAGATAAGGAATGTCAGCTTGAGAGCGGCATTGGTGGTAGAAAATGACATCCCGCAGCTGATCATGGTCAGCCAGATAGCGCAGCATCGAAATCATTGGTGTTACACCGCTGCCGGCAGAGAGCAATAACAGCTTGTCGGTATGATGTCCGAGATGAAAGCTGCCGTCAGGCTGTTGGGCTACGAGGGTGTCGCCAACTTGCAGGTGGTCATGAATCCAGTTCGAAATGCGGCCGTCGTCGACACGCTTTACCGAGATCCCATAGCGGCCCGGGCGAGAAGGGCTTGAAGATAGGGTATAGCGACGGGCTACATATTCACCGTTGATTTCCACTTGGATTGGCAGGTGCTGTCCCGGTTGGTAAGTTGGCAATGTTTGCTGCCTGGCAGGCTCTAGCCAGAATGTAGAAAAGTCGCGGGCAATGTCTTCGCGTTCCACACAAGTCAGGGTAATGGATTGGTTGCCGTTATCGAGGTAGATTTCTTTGGGCTTGGATTCAAGGACTTCTACAGGATCTCCAGCTTTGATGAGGCCTTCATTGAGGGCAACTAAATTTTGGCCAAAATAGACTTCACCACTGCCGTCTGAGCGGAAGGCCGACAAGGTATTAAGTGGCTCTTTCAATGGGTTGAATTCGCCAGTGGCAGGATCGACCGTGGTCAAAATACAGCGAGAGCAAGGTTTTAGCGCTTCAAATTCAACCTCGCCGATACGAATCCGTTTCCATCCATCTTCCGCAAAAGGCTCTGTGCCTGACACGACTAAGTTGGTACGAAATTGATCCATGGTGTGTTGTTGCGGGCTTCGGGCATTGAGCTCGTCGAGTGAGGCCTCGCTAATAATCAACATCGGGTAGCCATCAGCAAAGCTAACATTTTGATTGAGTTTTGATCTCAAGCGCTGTGATTGCTCACCAGTAAATAGCAGTTGAACGGGCTCGCCGATGACTTGGCTGAACCATTCATTGGCTTCTTGTGTCGTCAGGTAGGCATTGAAGGTATCTTTCCAGACAGTCGCTTCAGATTCCGTCATTACAAAGTCGGCGTAACGTAGTTTCAATGACGGTTGTCCCGGATAGTTGAGGACTAAGCCAGTGGATAGTAATGCCGCAGACACCTTAACTAATTGTGGGTGCTTTCTTGCCGTGATCATACTGCCGTCGAGTCGGGTGACCATGAAACGGCGGTCGAAACTCAAACCTTGTTGCTCAACCCAAGCATGTGACAGGCTTACTCCTGCAATTGATTTAACAGGAAAAACGTTAATTTGGCCTAGTGTCGGAATATTGGCTGATTTACTCACAGTGTTCATCCTTGTGTCGTTATTTTTTGTACGGATAACGCCATTCTACCAAATAGTTTTTTGCTGAGGCGCAAAATTCATAAACCATAGGATCCAGAAATTTAAAGCGATATAGCTATTAACTGTTACTAGTCACAAAGTTACGCTTTGGTGATTTATACTTTTTTACAATGTTAGTGGTTAAGGGTATGAGATTTATGAATATTCGTAAGTATTAAGCTTGTTTGGTCGTTCATAATAGCTGGAAAATAAAAAACATTTAAAGAGGGAGCTATGAACCTATTACGGCATTATGGGGTAAGAGCCAAATTATTGGCATTAATCGCCATTGCAGTTATTTTAATGCTATTTAATGCAGCATTTCAGGCTAATGAGAGTTACCAAAGCGATATCGCTGATCGCAAAGGGTCGATGCAGGAGCAAGTGAAAGCGGCTATTTCTTTGGTCCAATATTACTCTGACAAATACCCACTTGATCAGCTTACAGCCCAGCAGGAAGCCAAATCGGCTCTTGCCGCAATGCGTTTTGACGGTGATAACTATTTTTGGGTAATTGCCACGGATAATCGGCTAATCATGCATCCACTGCGACAGCAGCAGGAAGGGCAATCGATGCAGGCCATCACCGACGCTTCAGGCAAGCAGCATTGGCAAGAGATGACGAATATTAGTCGTCGTGCTGGCAGTGGCTTCTTGGATTATGCTTGGATTGCCCCCAGCGGAGAGGTGTCTGAGAAAATCTCTTATGTCGAAAATTTCGCCAAGTGGGGGTGGGTAGTCGGAACCGGTGTCCATTTCTTGGATATTGAAGAGCGCTTCTTTGACAGTGCGGTGTTCCAGCTTGGCGTCAGCCTTGTTGTTGTCTCTATTTTGGTTGGATTCGGGCTTTGGATCAGCAACGACATTAGCCAGCCACTCCAGTTATTGACCGACAGAGTGCGAAAGCTGGAACAGGGCGATCTTACTCAGAATTTCACGATGGATCGTCGTGACGAAATTGGTCAGATTGCGCAAGTGCTCCATCAGGCATCTTCTTCTATGCGAACGACTCTACAAGCAGCAAACCTCAATGCTCAACAGTCGGTGAGTATGGCAGGAACCATCGCCGCCGCGAGCGAACAGTGTGCCCAATCCATTACCGAGCAAAATCAGCAGTTGGCTCAGCTGGCTACAGCGATGGAAGAGATGAGTGCAACTATTACTGATGTTGCCCAAAACGCCGAGACGGTTTCTTCCTCGACCGCAGAAATTAATGCCCAGGTTGATGCCAGTAACCAGCGTATGGTACAGGCGATGGCTGCGATCCACAGCGTGTCAGAAGGTATCGTACATTCCGATCAGCGTGTTAGTGAACTAAAGGATGGGGTTGAAGAAATCGGCAATGTGACTCAGGTGATCCAAGGGGTATCAGAGCAAACCAATTTGCTGGCACTAAATGCTGCGATTGAAGCAGCCCGTGCCGGTGAACAGGGCCGCGGATTTGCAGTGGTTGCTGACGAGGTACGAAATCTTGCAAGCCGAACCCAGCAGTCGACGATTGAGATTCAGGACACGATTGATAAGCTGACACAAAGTACGTTAAATACAGTGAAGTCGATGGCGGAAAGCACCGAGCAGACGCAGCACAGTGTCGAGCATACCGAGCAGGTGCAAAACGAACTCAACCGTATCGCTGGTTTGGTGACGGATGCCAATGACATGATCATGCAGGTCGCCACAGCGGCAGAGCAGCAGGGTACGGTAACGGAAGAGGTCAACAATACAGTTAATCTTATCCATACCGCGACCGAGGATATCAATAAGGCGGCACAGCACTTGGCATCGGAAAGCCAATCTTTGAGTGAGGCGGCAGCGACTTTGGGTGATCAGTTGAAGCAATTTAAAGTGTAAGTTGCTCCAACGAAGATAAAATGGAAATAATTTAAGCTCTAGTCTGTTGGCTAGAGCTTTTTCTTTCTTGTTGCTAATAGTTGGTCTTACTTAGTCAAAGCCTGATTTAGCCATTGGTCAAATTGACCTTTTGGTAAAGCGCCATTGATTGTCTCGATCATTTGACCGTTTTTAAACACCATAATAGTTGGAATGCTACGTATACGGTATTGTGCTGCTAGTGCTTGCTGCGCTTCAGTATCAATTTTTACAAAGCGTACGTCGTCGTTACGCTCTTTGGCGACATCCTCGAAAATCGGGGCGAAACCGACACATGGGTTACACCATGGGGCCCAGAAATCAACTACAACAGGTTTATCGCTTTGGATAAGGGCAAGAAAGTTGTCCGTCGTTCCTTCGATTGGCATGCCATCAAGTAAGCGATCTTTACAGGCTCCACAAGTCGCGATGTCATTCATTCGCTCTGTTGGAATACGGTTCATAGCCTTGCAGTGAGGACAACGGGTAGTCATTGTAGTCATAATCGGGTTCCAGTAAGTCTTGTCACTTACTAATTTAACGACTACCCAAGTATAAGCAAAGCAGGATTAACAGATTATATTGATAGAAATAATCTATCGTTTAGATTTCCCTCAAATTCTACGGTCGTTATAACATTGTTTGTTATTTATCATTTAGGTGAAGGCTTAGTGGATCAGCCCTAGCTCTTTGGCTTCCTCAATTGTTAGGCCACTAGCACGAATGTCGCGAAGCATCTCAATACGGCGGCGCGCTTCAGCCTGCTGGCGTTTGTTTTGGGAGATGTGCGAAGCGGTTTCATCTTTGAAATCCCACTTGGAAGACACATCAGACATCTCATTGTGGTCGATAGAATTGATAGACACATTAACCTCCTAAATAATCCCTGCGTCGAAATCAACTTATCTTTATCAGACGATTATGACGGCGTTAAGACGTTCAGACCGACTTTGTGACACATCCCAAAATTGTGCAAATTCCATGAAAACTTGCTTTTCTCTCCAACCAAACAGGGGTAGTGTTGACTGTTCCACCCGAGTAAAAAATCATGTGGTGAGATCACTTTTGCAAGCATCTTATTTCTTATCTCTGCCACAGCTAATTCATCGCCACTGATAGTTCAATAAATGAGCATGCAACTGATTGTTTATTAACGGTTTTGATTGTATTTTATTATGGTTGTGTGAATCGTGACCGCTTGGGCTTGGTGGGGGTTTACAGTGCCCGAAATCTCCCTTAATATTCACCGCACTTACGGAGAGATGGCTGAGTGGTTGAAAGCACCGGTCTTGAAAACCGGCATACGTTTGTAGCGTATCTAGGGTTCAAATCCCTATCTCTCCGCCACATTCTAGAAATTGGATGGTTACCATCGAGTTTCATACAGAATTGGAGCGGTAGTTCAGTTGGTTAGAATACCGGCCTGTCACGCCGGGGGTCGCGGGTTCGAGTCCCGTCCGCTCCGCCACTACAACGAAGCCTCAGCAGAAATGCTGGGGCTTTTTTGTATGCGTTGAATTTGGCGTTCGCCCTTTGGTCGAATGACTGGAGCTTTTTGTGTGAGTTGGTTTTACGTTTTATCGAGCTAACTTTTTATCAGCAATAGAAAGAACTTGCTTTTCAACTTGAGTGATTATCTCTGACGTTTGTTCCCATGTATTCCAGTAAAGCTCGACAAAAATAGATTGAGGGTCGATCGTCACTATTTCTGATTTATCTAGTCGGCTTTTAATGAGTAGTTTCGGTAACATTGTCCAAGCTATACCGTGTTTTACCGCATCAAGAAGGACATGGGAGCTAGGGAAGTAATGGGTTCTTTGCTGTCTATGTTTTACATCATAGAGCGACAAAAAACGGTCAACCAGATCATCATCCCTATCCCGATTATGAAAGCACTTGATGTGTTAGATACTGAGATAACATTGATCCAACCATAATGCCTGCCGTGCTGGCTCAGACTCCTGGGGGGGGAATTGGATTCAACTTCATAAGCTGATACATGGTTTGGTGAAAAAGGGACGAGTGGTGGGGATGGACTTGGTTGAGATAACGCCTTCATGCGATGTCGGGAATATTTCCATGATCCATGCCGAGCGCTTACTGTGCAATTTCATTGGTGCGACAGTCAGGGCTGGGTATTATCGACATCGTAAGGTGTTAGGTTGAGCCCTTGCTTGCTTAGGCGGCATTAGACACCACTATGTTGCCATTTTTCTCTGTGCGAGCTCCTTTACACCCACAGTTGGCATAGATGTTAGATTTTGATCTTATAAGCTATCGAAATAGGTTTGAATATTGTGTATCCTCCTTTTTTGAACGTTGTTTTATTTGGTGTAGGTTGGTTACATGTTAAAGATTGTGTTGGTCGAAGATGATGAAAAGCTGTGTGAGCTTCTGGCAAATTACCTTCGGCAACAGCAGTTTGAAGTGATCACAGTGCATGATGGGCTTCAAGCTCCCGATGTGATTATCAGCCACCAACCAGACCTCGTGGTGTTGGACCTCATGCTGCCTGGTATGGATGGGCTGAGTATCTGCCGTAAGATCCGCGGCAAGGTACAGAGTAAAATTATGATCCTGACCGCCAGTGATGATGATATTGACCATGTTGCAGGGCTGGAAGTGGGGGGCGATGATTTTGTCAATAAGCCAATCAAGCCACGTGTACTACTGGCAAGGATCCGAATGTTGCTTCGTCGCCAGGTAAATGGCGTAAAGTTGGATTATGATGAACAGAGCCAAAACCAACAGACGGCATCCGATGAACAGGAGCATCGTTACGGTAAACTATCAATCAATCATCGTAGCCGTAATTGCGAAATGGATGGTGAGACAGTCTGTCTGACTGACAGCGAATTCAATTTATTGTGGCTGTTGGCAAGCCATCCAGATGAAGTACTGACGCGTGAGTTTTTGGTAATGGAAACGCGTGGAATCAAATATGATGGTTTGGATCGCACCATCGATAATAAAATTGTTACCCTACGCAAAAAGTTGGGCGACAACCCGTCTCTACCAAGGAAGATTATTACAGTACGCGGCAAAGGATACTTGTTTGTGCCTGATCGCTGGTAGGCCGAGTCCATGAAGCGTCTTTATTTAGAGTTTTTTATTGGTTTATTTGGTTTGTTCTTCCTTTGCATTCTGGTCTTTTCTTTTGTGACCCAGGAGCTAACGACAGACTACGAAGCAGAGTTGGAAATAAGTCATGTTTCCAGTGTCATGCAAATCTTGGACGATGTTGCTGCGCAGCGAGGCCAAGAAAAAGCCGATAAGCTACTGGCAGGTTATGCCGAACAAAGTCATTTAACCTACCAGCCTTTTAGTTGGGATCAGCTTGGCTTCACACAGGCCGAGCACGATAAGCTCAGCCGGCGCGGAGCCTTGTTTGAAGATGAAAATCAATATTGGGTTGTGTACGGCGATCAAAAGCAGGTGTATTTCCTACAGCCTGATACTGAGCAAGATCTGTGGCAGATGTTGGATCTGGAGTTCAAATTGCTATGGGTGTCTTTTTTCGCCACGTTTGCGCTTTACAGTGCCATTATGCTGAAGATTTTGTCCAGCCGGTTTAGGAAGTTGGAGAAAGCCACAATGGCTTTTTCTGATGGTGACTTCAAGGTCAGGGCCTCTGAAAAAGCGGGAGATCGTGTCGGCCGTCTCAATGCCCGTTTTAACCAGATGGCAGATAAGATTTCCGAGTTGATCCAGAGTCACAAGCACCTGACCAATGCCATTGCCCATGAGCTCAGAACACCACTTTTCAGGATGCAATGTCAACTTGATTTATTGGAAGAGTCCGCACTGAATGTCGAGCAAAAAAACACTCTCGCAGGCCTTTATGAAGATGTCGATGAACTTGAATCTCTGATTGAAGAGCTGCTGTATTTTGCCAAGATGGAACGCTCTAGCGTGACATTACAATTGCAACAGCAGGATGTGTCCGAAGTATTACAACGCACGCTTGTTCATTGCCAAAAGGACACAGCTAAGCAACTGATCTTGGACTGCCCCAAACATTGTGTCTTTGATGTTGATGCCCATCACCTCGAACGTGCGGTATCTAATATTATCCGCAATGCTTTTCGATATGCTGAACAGTGTATTGTTGTCAAAGCATTTTGCCAAGACAGTATATTGACGATTCAGGTGGACGATGATGGCGGTGGTATTCCACCGGATGAGAGAGACAATGTACTGAAGCCATTCTATCGTGTCGGTACATCCCGAGACAGACAGTCTGGTGGTCATGGCTTAGGCTTGGCGATTGTGTCCCAGGTTGTTTCTTTGCATCAAGGTGAGCTGGAGATCAGTGAAAGTGACAGTGGCGGAGCAAGGTTTATTATCCGCTTGCCATAAGTGCGGCTTCCTGCCGATAACCATTTTAACTTGCAAGGGCAACGAGGTGGAAGATGGCGACGATCCCGGTGAGCTTGTTTCTCATTGGCTGGTAATCCGCAGGGCTATTTTCTTTTTCCACTTCGCGTATTTTTTTCTCGGCAAACCAAATGGCGACAAAGCCAAACAGCAACACTAATATTGTCCAGACATAACTGTCTGGTGAGTGCAGTAAAACGCCCCATGCAATTAGGGCGAAGAGGTTACTGAGCAACAGGGCATTGCGGCTGAGGCTGGTTTTCATGTGGTCAATGGCATTTCCCCATAAAATACCAGAAAGAAAACTGAGGATAACTGCACTGTAGGCAATAAACACCTTGTGGGCACTGAGTCCGAATAAGGTTTTGTCAGCCCATATGCAGATAAGGCTAAGTGCAAAAGGTACCAAGCCTAGATAGGCAAGGCGGGTCATTATTTGATTGGGACTTGAAGTCATTAGCGCATTCCCTATTAACAGGCTATTGAAAAAGCATAGTTGAAGAAAATGCGGTCAGATTATCTGATTTGGTCAGGAGCTATGGTGTTGCCTTGCTTTGATACCGTCGGAGCGCTTGGCTCCATAGCGGGACATAGAAATGGCAAATGCGGTACAGCAGATAACCGGTTGCCGAAAGCCCTGATAAGGATGCATTGAGGTGGATGGAAAGGCCAGCTGCTAGGCCGATGAGCATTACGACCAGTGAAAGCAAAATTGAACGCCAGACATTTTCGACGAGATAGGTGGCCCATTGGCTGAAATTGGTATTTCTTAGCTTAAAGCGTAAAAACAGCAGGACAGCGAGATACAATGCAGGGATCAAACTGACTAATGGCACTGGCCAACCGTGGTATAGGGTAAACCCAACCAGCAGTTTGCCCGAAACAGCATAGGTGAGTGCCAGAGAATGGATAAATTCAAATGGTAGCAGGCTGGCAATAGTAAATAAGCAAAGACCGATAGCGTAAACCACTGAACCAGAGAACAAGATGAAATAAACCGGTAAGCCAATGGCGAGGTGTGCTAAAGGTGCAAGTGTCATTGTATGCATTAGCCATTTTAGCCAAGAAGCATGATTATCCATAACCAACTCCATATACCTTAAGGGGATTGGGTTGCGCGTCTATCATCTAATGAATCAGTGAATGTTGCAACTACATGTATATCCTTCTTTGATGGAAATCATGATGCTAGCTATCTACAGGGGTCTATATAATCTTTCGGGTCGATTGTGTTGTTAAGGCATGACATGAAGGCCTGAGAAGCATTACTATAACTCTGTTGTTACTACTGTTGAGATTAAAAATGAGAAAGCTTTCTCTTACTTCATGCGTTTTCGTTTTGTTGTCATCCTGGCCTGTATTTTCATCGACTTTGCCGGCACCGGTTGCCTTTCAGTCGGTACCTGAAATTATGGTGCAATTTGAAGATGCTTTAGAATACCGCAAGAAAGCCGTTACTTTAGGGCGCCTACCGCATAAAGTTGAAATGGGGAAAGCGTTCCCAACTTATGTTGCCAGTGAGGATGGAAAGCCAGTCCTGGAAACAGAGAATACGATAACCGGCGAGGTCGTTATTGCCCGTAATCCATCGCCAGTTGTTGGTGCGGTTTATAATGAGTGGTTAGTGCCGACAGACGCCTGGATGACTACATATGGTGAACTACCCATGTTTGATACCTTTATGCCATTTAAACGGGTCAAAAGTATCAAGGCGATCCCCATTACTGAAGATATCTTGAGTCTACTAGGTAGCCTTGATGGTGAAACCGCCGTTATTGAGGTTGAATGGAATGACGCAGGAATGAAAGTTTACAGGGAAGGGTATCTGACGGATGGCGGTTACGGTATTGCACCGGAAGAAATGCAGCGAACCTATGAGAAAGTAGAACAATAAACCAGTAAAATTGCCCCTCGGGTGTTAATCAATGCACTCACTTCGGTGTTATATCACCAAGGAATAGATTGGGTATTTAAATTGGTTATGTTTCTTGAACTGCATGCATTGATGAGGCTCTGCCCCTTTTATCTTGAAGGTGTCAGTAATATACGCTGAATAATCAGGATACTAAAACGCTTTGTTATGAAAGTAACAAAGCGTTTTTTGTATCTAAGGCATAATTTATTCGACGGAAATCACAATAAAGCGTACTTGAGATGATTATTAGTTTTATCTTGGTGATAAGGGAGTCGAATAATAATTATTAATAGAATGGTGTAATAGTATTTATATTGTTTTCAGGTGTTCTCTAATGTACTTTATTTTTGATTTTGACGCTTAGTCAAAAATTTACTTATATTTAAAGTGGGGATATAAATGGACGTTTTATTTAAAGAATCAGTGATTGAAGTTATTGCAGAAGTATTAGAATTAGAACTCGATGAAGTCGGTTTTGATGATGCTCTCGTTGATGACTTAGGGGCTGATTCACTCGATATCGTTGATCTTTCTTTTTCATTAGGTAAAGCGTTTAAAGTTCAAATGCCTCAGAAAAGTGTTATCGCATATGCTTTAGAGGTTGTGGGTGAAGAGGGTGTTTTTGTTATTAATGAACGCCTTACTGAGCAAGGTGCACAGTTATTACAACAAAGCCCATTTAAGTACTCAGTCGATAATGTCTATGAAGGCGTTAGCCTGACTGATGTATATGTATCAACGACAGTATTGAATTGGACCAATGTTTGCTTCGCCATAAAAGAGAGTGGCCTTGTTGGTGAGGAACTGATTAAGCGGTATGTATCTACTTTTTGTGAAAAATTAAAAGCTGCTGTTTAATAGAAACTGAAGGGTTATCATGGAAACTGTTGCCGTTACAGGGATCGGGGTTGTAACCGGAGATCACCAAAACCCGGAAGGTCAATTTTTATCGTTATATAATGGAGGGTCAACAATAAAAAAAGACATACGACTTTCTCAATTGGGTATCGATAATATTGTTAGCTCACCAATACCTTCCTCTGTTATTAATATGCTTAAAAAAAAGCACCACATTGATAGTGGTAATGGCTATGAAGGGAATTGTATAGCTTTTGATGCGGTTACGCAGGCGGTTAATTCTGCAGGATTAGACGATGTTAGTATAAATAAATCCGGTTTGTTTTTTGGGATAAATAAAATATTTCCTGATGAACAAGATTTAAATACTTTGTGGGATGTCTATCAAGGAAAAAGTATTTCTGATGCCGATATGTCAAAGGTTTTGCAACGACTTGAATGTCTTAATCCTGACCAAGTGTCCGAATATATTACATCTCGGTTGAATATCGATGGGCCGAGTTTAGTTTTTGGTGATGCGTGTGCAGCTGGTGCTGCGGCAATAACGTCAGGCTACCGGAGAATTCAACAAGGCCAGTTAAACATCGCTATTTGTGGTGCAACGGAATTTGGTACTCAGCCTATTATGCAGTTGCTATTTACTAAGCTCGGGGCAACCAGCAATAACGTATTTCCAACTCCAGAGCAGACTTCAAGGCCGTTTGATAAAGAGCGTGCTGGTTGTGTATTGGCCGATGCTGCTGCATTTCTGGTGCTGGAAAATGCTGAGCATGCTAGACGCCGAGGGAAGCAAGCACTAGCGTATATTCGCGGAGCCTCTCGTCAAATCGAATCTTTTAAACTGACCTCAACAAATCCTGATGGCAGTTTGTACCGGGATTGTATTGAGAATGCGCTGGCAGATGCAAAGCTGTCGCCCGACGCCATCGATCATATTAATGCCCATGGCACATCCACAGTGAGTAATGATCAAGCGGAGTCTCGTGCTATAGCTAGCTTGTTTCCAGCTTCAACGTCAGTGACATCGACAAAATCAGCCCTTGGACATTCGTTGGCAGCCAGCGGAGCCATCGAAGCGGTGATGTCAGTTTTATGTATTGCTAGGCAGCAGGTGCTCCCGACGCTTAATTTTACCGAATCTAAGCCTGATGAGCCTAATTTGAACATAGTGAAACAAGGAAGCCACCAAGTCATAAGCCATATTTTGAGTAACTCCTTTGGATTTGGTGGGGAAAACTGCTGCTTAATTTTTTCAAAGGAGAGTCCGTAGATGCCCGTTTACTTAAGACAGGGACAGCAACGACTACCTAAAGATATGGGATGGGACGTTTTTTTTTCGCAAGCTCCTTTACCTGTTACAGCTATCGATAATACATCCAGCTTGGGGCTAGCGAGCAAGGCCGGTTATTTGAGTGATACGGATCTTAAACAAGTCGGTGTTTCCCGCATTGTCCGCAAGACTTCAGAGAAACAATCTCGTTGGGTGATCGAGAACAGTGTTAACAGCTGGCGAATGCTTTTGGGTGAGCAATTAGCGGATGAAAAGACTGGATTATTCCTAGGGCTGGGCACGGTTGATTGTGATGATGATGGCGAGCAAATTTCTTTTCAAGGTGATTACGCTGAACTGGCTAGGGAAGGGCTGTCACAAATTAAACCACTGTCCGGCCTTACACTGTTAAATTCAACCACGGCTAGCCATATTGCTGAGTTGTTGCAAATAACTGGCGTCAATGGTGTGTATTCGCCTCATGCAGATGCTGGCGGAAATGCCATTGTTGAGGCTTATTACAACCTTTCTGAAAACCAGTGTGAAATTGCACTGGTTTCTGGAGGGAGTCCAAAAATAACTCCTTGGTATTTCTTGGCCTACCAGTCGATACTGAAGGGCTTTTCTGGCCAGTATTGGTTCCCAACTGAAGCTGTGGCGACGGCTTTACTCAGCAAGAATTCACAATCTTCTGAAGGGTGTTTGCTGTGTGTCCAGCGTGGATTTAGCGCTGACTTTCAAGTTAATAATCATTCACTTGATCATATTTCATTACATTTATCACAAAGTCAGGATGCTCTACTTTTTGAAAGTCCGCTGCAAGTTATTCACGTAGGTCTTCCTGAAATAGCGCAAAAAACAATCTCATCATTCAACCGCTTCTTCCCGGGTTCTCATCATTTATTGCTAGACAAACTAATCGGTACCTCAGGGCCTGCCAGTGCCATCGTTGGAGTGAATCTGGCGCTGGAAATCTTTAAACGGCAAGTGATGCTGAGTAACGATAAAAGCCAACTCAAGACGTTTAGCTGTGAGTCAACTAATTGCCGGCATGTATTGGTGGCCTGTTATGGCCTACAGGGGCAGCAAGTGTATTTTTTGGTTGGTGATGCCGCCGTTGGAAAAGTGCTCGGTGGTGAGAAGGAAGGATCCAAGCATGATTAATCACAAAGTAGTGATCACCGGGATGGGTGTGATCAGTTGCTATGGCTATCAGTTGGCTGATTTTTGGCTGGCGATTTCTCAAGGTCAGAGTGGGATCACGAAATGGCCTAGTGTCGAGGGAACGGAGTTTCCTGTTCATTATGCTGCGTCAGTTGATACTGGCGATGTGCTAAAGGCGTTCCCTGAATGGCAAGCGTATGCTGAACCGCTAGAGCGGCGCGTGTTGTTTGGGGCGTTAGCTGCACAGCAAGCGTTAGCCGATGCTGATATTCAGTGCAGTGACGGTATTGGGGTGTTTAGTTGTAGTGGAGTACCGGAAATCAATGACACCGAGCTGATCCAATTCAATCAGCAAGGTATCCAAGCCATATCGCAACACGGCATTAGTGCGCAAGCTAATGAGTTTTCGGCGCTTCGAAGTAGTAATGACAATATCAGTGTCCAAATTGCCCAGCAATGCGGGACAACGGGACCGGTCGTGAATATTAATGGTGCGTGTGCCGGTGCGGCGCAGGCGATAGGCGCAGCTTTCAAGGCCATCCGACGCGGGGAAATTCAGCTGGCATTGGCTGGCGGGGCCGATTCGGTATTGAATGCCCGCACTATGTCTGGGTTGTTCCTGCTTGGAGCTACAGCCACTGGCAGCCATCGGGGAAGCAAACTTTGTTGTCCTTTTGATAGTGATCGTGGTGGCCTCGTTGCAGGGGAAGGCGGGGCTTATCTGGTGCTGGAAAGCGAAGTCTCAGCCAAGGCCCGCGGCGCTCGGATATATGCGGAGGTACAAGGCTATGGAAGTTCGATGGATGCCTATAAAGTCACGGCTCCGCGGCCTGATGGCAAAGGGGCACAGGCGGCAATGGCAAATGCATTGTCAGATGCAGGATTGGGCCCTGACGAAATTGATTATGTAAATGCTCATGGCACCTCAACGCCGCTCAACGACAAAATTGAAACTGCGGCAATAAAAGCGCTATTCGGCCAGGTCGACACTACCGAAGTCGAGGTTCCGTCTTTTCCTTTGGTTTCTTCCACCAAGTCGATGATTGGGCATTGGATTTCGGCTGCGGCTGCGCCGGAGGCAGTCGCGACTATTTTGGCGATATACCATGGTCTTGTACCTCCAACGATCAATCTGCACTCACCGGATCCCCTGTGCGATCTTGATTATGTTCCTGATGTGGCAAGACCATCTCCCCTGGCGCATTGCCTGTCTAATTCATTCGGCTTTGGCGGCATAAACTCCTGTTTGGTATTTGGTACTTATAATGAATAAATCTGCAATTGCTATTACAGGCGTCGGTATAGTGCTTCCCGAATCAGAGCCAATATCTGATGGAAAGGAGCTGACTGAATCGTCTCTAATTCCAAGAAAGTTACGGCGTTTTGCGGCCCGATCGATTCCCGCTTCGGTAAGTGCGTGCCAATTGGCCGTTGAGATGAGCGCTCTCGGTGAAGATAATCTGCGCGAAAAGGCCACCTTGTACACCTCACAAAGTGGTTATCAACATCCCGACTTTGACGACTTTATTGACGCTCTGAAGGGCTGGGACCAGTACGGAGATACATCCTTGATTGCAACATTATGGAAGTCTCGCCAAGTCAATCCTTTCTTAATCACCCGGGCTCTGAGTAATAACGTGGTCGGTTTAATTAGCCAAGTATGGCAGTTGAAAAATGACGGAGTGGCATTTATCCGTGATCAAGCCGGATCCGCCGCGGCCTTGGACGAAGCGTGCTTCCAGTTGCGGGGAGGATATGCGGATGTGGCCATGGTGGTGATGTCGGGTTGTGCTGAAGATTGCTATTCGGCGGTTGCTGAGCAGAAGCCTTTTCCCCGCCATGATGAAAACTGCGGCGCTGCAGTATTAATTCTTGAGTCTGAAAAACATGCCACCCAACGGGGTGCAATTGTACAGGCGTGGCTTGATAACTATTTCTTGAATGCAGCGCAAACAGATTGTCAGCTTGAGGGAGCGAAATTTTGTGAACAGAAAGGACTGGAGTGGGCTGGTATTGTGATGACAGTAGCACAGAGCATACAGCACTTGGCCTCTGATCATTTTCAAGGTTCATGGGCTGTTGAGTCAAGCAGTGGTAACAAACGTAAAGCGCTGGCAATACTTAAAAGGGATGTCGAATGAACCACTATTTACAATACTGCAAGCCATCATTGTCTAGTGCTTTGAGCAGTATCGGGTTGGATAAAACTTACCACCGTGCCCAAGGTCAGTATTTATATTATTCAGATAATCAAGGTAACGAAAAGGTGGTGCTGGATTTACTGGGCGGATACGGTGCAGTGCTGCTTGGCCACAATGACTCGGCTTTAAAGAAGCAGGCTATAGAGCTACTACAAAGTGATATACCCATGCATCACCAATTTTCAATCCGCAATGGTGCTGGAGCATTAGCTGAAAAACTACAGCCCATACTGAAAAAAGAAACCGGATGGAAAGAAACATTCCGCTGTGCTTTTACCTCAACGGGGGCTGAAAGTGTCGAGATTGCAATCAAACACAGTGAAATGAGTCGCGGTCACAAACTGGATCTACTTTTGCAACAGTCCGAGAGGGGATTGGAGCAAGTCACGCAGGCATGGAGGGTAGACCCTGATTTGTCATTGTCGCTTTCTGAGACACAAGTGCAGTCCTACCCTGAATTAGCTGGCGATTCCATTGATGCTATGTTCGACTACATCAGAGAGCACAATGCGGCTTTATTACAGCAACCGCCTGTATTTATTGCCTTGAACCATGCCTTCCACGGCAAGCTTACCACCTCAATCCAACTGACACACGGAAGTATGTACCGAGAACCTTTCCGTCGCTTGGGCTTGCGGACTGAGTTTGTCTCCATCTCTCAGTTAGATGCGCTGTGCAATGGTGACGCGCCTTGGTTGGAGCAACCGGTGCTGTTGATACCCAAGAAAGCCAAAAGAGGTTGGGTTATCGAACAGGTTACCGTTCCCACAGTTGCAGCTGTTTTGGTTGAGCCGGTACAGGGAGAGGGGGGGGTATATGTCCTGACTGAAGCTGATGCAAAAGTATTACATCGGGTGAGGGACACCCTAGATTGCCCACTGATTGCCGATGAGGTGCAGTCAGGAAGCGGTCGTTGTGGTTCATTTCTTGCGGGGAGCCAAATTGGTTTAAAACCTGATTATGTCGCGCTTTCAAAGGCACTGGGCGCTGGGATATCTAAGCTTGGGGTCGTCGCCATTCGATCGGGTCAATATGTCGATGGTTTTGATATTTTGCAAAGCTCTACGTTTGCCGAAGATGAAATGTCCTGTCAGCTGGCCGCGGCTTATCTAGATCGTCTAGCGGAAGGTGAGGGCCATGTACTATCAACGGTCCGTGTGTTGGGGGAGACACTGCTTGCGGAATTGAAGGGGTTGCATCAGGACTACCCCGATGTGATTAAGGATATTCGTGGTAAAGGGTTATTGCTCGGTATCGAATTCCAGCCTCAGGACAATGCAGCTGCACATTTAATCAGGACATCAGCCTATCAAGGAGCCTTGGGGTACCTGTTAACCGGACATTTACTGAACGAGTATGGGATCAGGGTTGCCCCTCCGGCCAGTGCTGGCAGTGTGATCCGGATAGAGCCAACCATCTTGTTGAACCAGCAACATATAGAGGAGCTTATGTATGCTCTTGATCGTGTGTGTTTAGCACTGAGATATCAAGATACGGGCTACTTAACGCATTTTCTGGTCCATGAAGAGCCACATCCTACACGTGAGCCGCAGGACTTCCGTGCTTGGTATGACTCACTTGGGCTTGATGCCGATTATTCACAGCCAGCCGATAGTAAGGTGGCCTTTGTTAATCACCTGATTTCCAGTGATTGGTTGCGACAAGTGGATGCGTCCTTGAAACATTGGTCAGATGAACAGTGTGATGAGTTGGTAAGGCGTTTTGCTTTTGATAAGCGAGTCGCCCCTTTTGCGCCGGTAAGGATGCGCTCAGCTCAAGGCCAGAGCGTGGATTTCGTTTTATATCCGATTAATGCTACCTCTCAGCAAATCAGTGAACAGCTTGAAGATAATCAATTAGAACCTCTACGTGCGGCAATTGACGAGAGGTTGGCGGCAGCGAAGGCTGATGGTTGCACCCATGCAGGACTCGGGATGTTTACGTCCATTGTGATGAACAACGGAAAAGCAGCGCAGACGGCTGGTATCTCCCTGACCACAGGGAATGCACTGACCATCGCAATGGCCCATGAAGCGTTACTCAATGCTGCCGAACAGCGAGGAACCCCACTTATCTCTGCGGCGGTTATTGGTGCAGCAGGCAATATCGGTTCGGTTTACAGTCTGCTCGCGGCAGAGCACTGCCAGCAATTGATCTTGGTAGGCAGTGGTCGGCAAGGATCGGTGAAGCGTCTTCAGAAAGTTGCTTACCAAGTTTATCAAGCTGAATGGGAAAGCCTATTCGCGTCAGAGCTGACAGCGGTAGGTATCGCCTCAGTATTACAGCCACATCAAGAAGCGATTAGTGCAAGGCTGCAAGACTCGCCAGCTAAAGCGGTTGGCGAGGTCATTTTTGCGTGGTGTCAGCAGCATTTATCCAATGCCCCTGTTTTGGTATCAACCGATCTTGGCGTCATCACCAAAGCCGATACTGTTATCTGTGCCTCAAATGCATCCGATGCCTTTATTGATATAAGCACAATTCAGCAAAACGCGATCGTTTGTGATATTGCAGTTCCGCATAACCTCTCTGATGACGCTTTAGCTGCACGTCAGGATATACGTTGTATCCGAGGCGGGATCGTACAAACTCCTCAAAATGAGAGCTTGGATCCAAGAGTGAGGGCTTACCTTGGTGAAGGTCAGATCTATGCCTGTATGGCAGAGACCGTAGTGCTTGGCATGGAGCAGTATCCTACTCATTACTCCTATGGAAACTTAACGAAAGCACAAGTTAAGTGGATCGCGCAGCGAGCGCGTGGGCACGGTATGACGTTGGGCACTGTCAAGGTAACGGAGTCGATGTAATGATATGGAATAAAAGCAATGCAAGACCGGTTGCATTGATTACTGGGGCGACGCGTGGAATTGGGCGCAGTATTGCCTTGGCGTTTGCCAGCAAGGGCTATGATATTGCCTTTTGTTACCGAAGTAACCAGGTGGATGCAATCTCATTGATGGCGGAAGTCGAAGCAGGTGGTGGCCGGGTGCTTGCCCGCCAACTAGATGTCAGTGACGAACCTGCCGTAAAAGCACTCTTTGGTGAGATAGAGCAGCAGTTTGGCCGGCTGGATGTGCTGGTCAACAATGCTGGTCAGACTCGGGATGGTCTCTTGGTCAGTATGGAAAAGTCAGATATGGATGATGTGCTGGCAACCAATGTCGTTGGCCCCATGCTGTTTTGCCGCGAGGCCGTCAAGTTGATGCTGCCAGCGCGCAGCGGAAATATCGTAAATTTGTCGTCCATCACAGCGGCTAAGGCGAATAAAGGGCAAACCAATTACGCCGCTTCAAAGGGAGCGGTAGAAGCGTTGACCCGGGCACTGGCAGTAGAAGTTGGCAAAAAAGGTATCCGAGTCAATGCAGTTGCACCAGGAGTGATCAAAACAGAGATGGCCGGTGAGTTGCTGGGCAATTTTGAGAAGCAATTGAAGCAGCGCTTGCTCGCCAAGAAGTTCGGTGAGCCGAATGACATTGCCGAAGCGGTATTGTTTTTAGCCAGGCCCGACAACCACTACATCACAGGTCAGGTACTGACTGTTGATGGTGGGATAATACTGGGTTAGCAGGGGAAAATGATGAAAGGGAAAGTTGTCATTACAGGGGCGGCAAGTGGAATCGGAGCCGCAGTACTAAAGTCGGAGCTAAGGCTGGCTGAACGCCAGATAGTAGCCATTGATATAGACCAACCGGCATTTGAAGCGATCAAGCAGTCGTTGACTCCAAATGAGAGGAGTCGTGTTACCTTCTGCTGTCTGGATCTTGCCGATAATCAGGCCATGACGGCAGCGGTCTCTGGCTTTTGTCATGTCGGGGAAGGGGTCGACAAGGTAGTGATCAGTCACGCTCTGAGCAATGAAAACCAAATTGGCCAACAATCGGTTTGGGACAGGGTATTGGATGTGAACCTACATGCCACTCAACGTCTGCTTGCGGCTTTGGAGCCCCATATCAATGCCGGTGGTCGGGTGGTGATCTTGTCTTCGGTACTTGGTAGAGCAGGCAAGGTGGCGAATTCAGCTTATTGTGTATCGAAACACGGTTTGCTGGGGTTGGTCAAGAGTTTGGCATTGGATTGGGCATCGAGGAAAATTACCGTCAATGCAGTGATGCCCTGCTGGGTGGATACGCCAATGCTGAGACGTGAACTTGCCCCCCAAGCCGATGTGCTCGGGATCTCGGTTGATCGTATGATCCGCCAGATCAAAAAGCGTATTCCCTTGAGACAATTGATCAAGGATTCCGATGTCGCCGAAACCGTTGCATTTTTGACGTCGCCAGCAGCGGCTATGATCACGGCACAGGGTATAGTCATCGACGGAGGCTTTGGATGTGGCGTGTAGTTGCCTTTTCCGGCTTGTTTATCGGTTCGATGGTTGCCTTTAAAGCACAAGCCAGTGATTGGTACGTTGAACCTCGGTTATCGGTTGCGGCTTCATCACGTTTGCATGGCAGTGAAACATTGACCTCTCAGGTTAATGCTGCTGGGTTGAAGTTGGAGCATTATGGTGATGACCTGTCGTTCAACTTCGATGGAGAGCTGCAATATGACGCCGTGTTTGACTGGACCGATCAATATAGCCGTGAAGCCCGTGACGAATACGGGACTCGTGTATGGTTAGACGAAGCCTACCTGTCGTGGCTGTGGGCCGACTGGTCGTTTTATTTGGGCTATCAAAAAGTTGTTTGGGGAGAAGCGGATGATCTTAGGGTAACAGATGTTGTCAACCCATTAGATCTCAAGGACTTTGTGCTTTTTGATATTGATGACTACCGGATCAGCCAACCGATGCTGCGCACTGAGTCTACCTTTGGTGAATGGGATGTAGAGTTACTGTGGCTATTCGATTTCGAGCCTAACCAATTAGCCGCAAGCGGTAGTGAATTTGCGATGCCGGCCTTAGATGGCGTGCCGTTTGATGAACCCAGTGGTAGTGAGTTTGGTTTTCGTTTCACAACTATCTTGTTTGATGCTGATACTAGTTTCTATGGTTTTTCTGGTTATCAGGATGACCCTGTATTTATTGCCGGTCAGCAACAGGTGATAGGCAAATATTACGATCAACACATGCTGGGCAATAGCCTGTCATTTTCGGCGGGCGACTTTATTCTACGTACCGAGTTAGCGTGGTTTTACCAGCAAAGTTACGGAACCACGTCTTTTCATCGAGAAAAACACAATACGACCCAAGGACTGCTCGGTATTGACTACCTCTACCGTGATTGGTTGATAACAGGCCAAGTGTCGGATAGGTATATCAGCGGTTGGTCGAATAGGTTAGCCGTACCAGAGTCAGACACGCTGGTTACCCTTTCGGCGGAAGGGAATTTAATGGAAAGCAAACTGACGGCAAGGCTTGCCGCAACCTATGCTGACGCCAGCGGTGGTGGCGGATTATACCAAATGAAGTTGGCTTATATTCCGACTAGCTCCTTGAAGCTGCAATTGAATGTAGATTTATTGAACGGTAATGAAAATAACTTCTTTGGACAATATAAAAACAACGACAGGGTCTGGGTGTCGACAACATATTATTTGTAAGGTAAAAACATGAAAAAGGGAATTGTTGCAGCGTTACTATTTAGTTCATTCCTATCTTATGCAAGTCCTGATGCTGACAGTATATTAACGGCTGTTCGCGATCGAGATGACGGACAATCATATGTATCAGATGTTGAACTTAATTTAATAAATTCTGATGGTAATGTCAGAGCTAGAAATATGTATATGCTGCAAAAAGATACTAATGACAAGGAAATGACATATATCTATTTCTATGACTCTGTCGATGTTCGGGGCGTTAGTTTTCTGATGTACACCTATCAAGAGCAAACAGGCAGTGCGGATGACCAGTGGTTGTACTTACCTGCCTTTAGAAAAATTCGTCGGATAGGTTCGAATGACAAGCGTGGCTCATTTATGGGCAGCACCTTCTCCTATTATGACCTAGATAAAATCCGTGTAGGGGATTACCAATCGACAGTTGTCGGTGAGGAAACCATTGATGGAAGAGATACTTGGGTTATCGAGCAAATTCCGTCATCACAAGAAGTCATCAATAAAACGGGTTATTACAAAGTGACACGTTGGGTAGACAAAGAGAGAGAGATTTTTGTTCGCAGTGATTATTTCGACGCCAAAGATGTGTTATTTAAGCGTCAGGAAGCCATTGAAGTAGAGGCTATTCAAGGGATCTGGACAGTTACTAATGCAAAAACATCAAATTTCGTCAACAACACATCATCTGAGATGATATTTAATAAATTAGAATACAACGTTGGTTTGGATAATAAAAAGTTCAGTAAGCGGGCTTTAAAAAATGGACTGAAAATATCTTCGGTTGCCGAAGTTATTCAGGGAGATGAAGGTTAAGTCATGAATGAATACATAAATTTCGTGTCCAAGTATGCAAAATCAATTATATTTTTATTGGTTTTGATTACAGGTTACTTTACTTATCATATAGGGTATCTGACTGAGGACAGCAACCCTTATTTATTACAGGAAAGCCATCCAGCAAGAAGCAGTTTGCTGGATATGCGTGAAGAATTCACGGGTACGTATGACTCTATTCTCATCGCGCTCTACAACAAAGAGTCTATTTTTAATCAACAAAGCCTCAATGCCATTTTTAACCTGACTCAGGCGGCCCGCAAAATCATGTTGGCTGATCAATCGGATATAGATCGGCTAGCCTTGCTGCAAGAAAGCTATGCACAGCATGCTGAGTTGAATACATTAATTACCGGCGTGTTGGCGCAGGGGCTTGAGCAGAATGATGCAGCAGCAGTCAGGCAGTTCGTTGCAGAAGGACATGGCCAGGAATTGGCTGCCGCGGATTTGAAATATCTCCGGGTATTAGCTGAACGTTTGGATCCTGTTCGTGAAATGGCCGGTATGTCAGCAACAGAGAATGTTTTCCTTGAGCAGGACGGTACGCTTCGCGCAAGTATTACCTTGAACCAGAATGATAGCGACCCGAGCATTATTCAGAAAGCGATCATGAAAAATGAGCTAATGGATATGGGGGTTGTTGATAAATCAGGCCATGTTGGGCTGGTGGTCATTGAAGTTAGTGTGCTTCAGGATGACGCGGAGGGGCAGCTCAGGGCATATGATACTATTAGCCATCTGGTTGATGAATACAAAGTGGCTAATCCTCAGCTGAAAGACGAGGTCTTTATTGGCGGCGTGCCTGTATTCTTTGCCGAGCAAAAGAAAATAATGGACCGTGACTTAGGCACCTTACTGCCTGTGGTCATTGTGCTGATTGCTCTCATCCTCGTGGCATTCTTTCGTTCGGGGCTCGGGGTGGCCATCCCTATGGTCAATGTTGTCATGTGTACCATTTGGACTATGGGCGCGATGGCGTTAGCCGGTATTCCTGTTGACTTGATCACCAGTGTCTTGCCTGTTTTCTTAATCACGATTTGTTCTTCAGATGCGATTCATGTCATGGCGGAGTATTACCATCAGCGCCGACAGGAGCAGTCGAACCGGCAGGCGGTAGTGGTTACTATGCGGTTGATGACGGCACCAGTTGTACTGACGACAATTACCACTTGTTTTACCTTTATTATTTCAACCACAACGAGCATCAGCAACTTGCAGAACTTCGGCATTAGTATGTCATTTGGTATGTTCGTAGCGATGATTATTTCATTGCTGTTGATTCCTGCATGGCTATCGCTGTTGAACCCGAAGAAAGCAGCTAAAAAGCAAGATAACAAGTCCGGTGAGTCATATCTCATCAGCCGCTGTCTGATTGCTATTTTTAAACCGGTTATTGCATACCGCGCCCGATTTATGGTGCTAACCACCCTAGTCATGTCGGGGCTGGTGGTATTGGCACTGCAGGTCAAGGTGGATGATATGGGCAGTGGCTATTTTGCCTCTGACAATGAATTCCGTGTCGCGGATGATTTTATTAACAGTAATGTGGCTGGTACCAGCCCGGGCTGGATCGAAATTGATACCGGAAAGCCCGGCGCTGCGCTCGATTATGACACCATCATGTTTATCGACAAGCTGGAGAAATTCATTCACCAGCAGGCGAATATCACGTTTAGCTACTCTGCCGCCAGATATGTGAGGCGTATGAACTTGGTGCTCAATGATATGGACCCAGAGTACGACCGTCTGCCTTATCGTGAAGAGATCTTTACTGATATCGATGAAGAGACAGGTGCGGTTGATACAGTGACAATTTCTGGGCAGGACATCATCCGTCAATCTATCTTGATGTATGAAAATGGCGGGGGCAGTGATTTGACCAATGTCCTCAATGGTGATTTTTCAAAAACCGTCATGCTCTACACTATGAACACAACGGTTGCCAGCGAGTTTCAAGGCTTCCTCGATGCGCTGACCCCTTGGTTGGAAGAAAACACTCCGGCGGGCGTCAGCTATAAGCTAGCAGGTGCCCCGATTATCTGGACAGCTGTACTTGATGAGTTGATTTCAGGTCAGATGCTCAGCATCGGATTGGCATTTTTGACTGTCGTGATCACTATGAGCCTGTGGTTGAAATCTTGGAAGATGGGGCTTGTCGGCACCTTGCCATTAGCGGCAACGGTGGTGTTCTATTACGCAACCATGGCGTTGTTTGGTATTGAGCTGAACATCGGAACGGCAATCATTTCATTCTTGATCTTGGGTATCGTCGATTATTCTGTTCACTATCTGCTCAGAACAAAACACGGTGTGGAACAGGGACTGTCTATTGATGATGCGTTGTTGCAGGCATTGTCACAATCAGGTCGGTCGATTATTGCCAATGTCTTTGTATTCAGTATCGGTTTTATTGCTCTGTTGTTCTCAGAATTTAAACCTATCATTGATTTAGGAACTTTGGTTGGCTTATCTTTGTTTATTAGCGGCATTATGTCGTTATATGTGATAACCCTGCTAGCGCCTTGGCTGATCCCAACAGACAAAGTGGTAACGGCAGAACAACCGCAGATGGTGTGATAAACCAGGCTGCGCGTTCGGTGAGAAAGCGCAGCCATAATATTTCAATCTGGACAATGGCTGGCGCGATAATACGCTTGATGTGGGATAACGGAAAGGAATGGCAAATTTAACGAGAAAGGAAAGGGAAAGGCGGCAAAGAGAGTCGCTATTTTTGGACATTGCCTATGATCTTTTACTAAAGGAAGGCTCGAAAGCCCTGACAATGGAAAGAGTGGCGCAGATTGCTGAATATTCCAAAGGTACAGTGTACGGCCACTTTAGCTGTAAAGAAGATATGATTTCAGCGTTGAGTGTTAGGACCTTGATGCTGCAAAAGGCGATGATGCAAATGGTCCTTGAAGGCCAGTGTTCAACCCGTGAACGAATATTGGGCTGTGCCTTGGTGTATGTACTTATCCAAGAAAAGTATCCACGGCTGCATTATTGTGTCTTGTCCCTTAATGACCCGCAGATCAGCTCCAAGCTGTCAGGCACAATGCAAGACCTTTACGGTGAAACCGAAGAGCAAGTTAAGCGTCTGCTGGTTGATACGATCACAGAAGCCCAGCAGGATGGAGATTTGTCCAGCAATATACCCGCTGACTCCATTGCCTATGCAGTGCGAGCAATGGTGTTTGGTATGTCGTTAATTGGCCATGAAGCGTTGGAGAGCGTTACTCGTTGTCACCTGAATACTCTTCTTGATGGGTTTGGCTGGCAACCGCTGACCCGAGACGTTGATTATCAACACTTTTGGCAACAAACCCGTGATTCTCTTTTGACTGTGACGATACCTGATATCCACACGAGCACTTCTTTTTAATTTCATCCTTTATTCTGATTTTTCATTATCAAGTATGGTTACGGTGCTTAGGTATATACTTTTTGGTTGCAAAATCCCGAATGGATCACATTTTTTCTTGAACAAAACCTGTTTTAGTTGTTTAGCTAAAACGGTTTAGCAATAATTGGTTCAGTTGAATTTTTGAGAGACAAGATAATGGCTAAAGTATGGGTAACAGGCGATGCCGTCGTTGATCTTATTCCTGAAGGGGAAGGGACATATTTGAAATGTCCAGGTGGTGCACCTGCGAATGTTGCTGTGGCCATTGCGCGCCTTGGCGGCGAAACAGCATTTTTCGGTCGGGTTGGCCAAGATCCGCTAGGTCGTTATATGAAGCGGGTCCTGTCTGATGAAAGCGTGAATACCGATCTGATGAAGCTGGATGATGAACACCGTACCTCGACCGTTATTGTTGACTTGGATGACGGGGGAGAGCGTAGCTTTACCTTTATGGTTAAACCCAGTGCAGATCAATTCACATCGAACGATGACGTACCAGCTTTTGCCAATGGGGAATGGCTTCATGTCTGTTCGATTGCTTTGGCCAATGAGCCATCGCGCACTACCACGCTGGATGCGATGAAAGCAATTAAAGCCGCTGGTGGCTATGTCTCGTTTGACCCTAATTTACGCGAAGAAGTTTGGGCTAAACCTGCTGAGCTCAAACCTGTCGTGATGCAAGCTGTCGCATTGGCTGATGTGGTGAAATTCTCTGATGATGAACTGTTGTTCCTCACCGAGCAGGCTGACTTGCAAGCCGCCTTAGCTTCCATCGAGGCAAGTTACCACCTGCCTTTGGTCATTGTGACCCAAGGCAAGAAAGGCGCCTTGGTCGTCCAGAGGGACGAGCAGCAATTAGTAACCGGTAAGCCGGTAAGTCCAGTTGATACGACTGGAGCAGGTGATGCATTTGTTGGTGGTTTACTGGCGGGCTTGGTATCGGTTGATAATTGGCAAGAGAAAGAGACATTGCTCGATATTATCAAACAGGCCAATGCTTGCGGTGCACTAGCCACAACCGCAAAAGGAGCAATGACAGCGTTGCCTACGGCGGAGCAGTTGGCTGCGTACTTGGCGGAATAACACTTGTGAGTGTAGAGTCGCCGTTAATAAAGAGCGGTGGTAAAGCTGAAAAGGGTCTAGCTTTTGCTAGGCTTTTTTTATGCGTGATGTACTTTACAATTTTGGATTAATTGTCCGTTACTTTTACGCATCGAACCGAAAACATATAGCCCTTGGAACTGGTTGCACTGCTGGTCGTCCAAAACTCAGTGTATGCGCCTTGGGTGATGTAAAATCCATTCCACTTTACGCCTGCAGCTTTCACTCGAAAAAGTCACTCAACTGGTCGCTGTAATTAAAGCGCTAGAATAAGAGGGCATTAAGCCAGATTTAGTCAGTGGTACCTCTGCAGGCTCTATCGCGGCCATACTTTACGCATCAGGAATGAGTCTTGGATAGATGGAAATAGCCATCGAGAAAGTCGGTATGTCAGATATGCCCATTCCCGGCGCTTTTGTCGACGTGGAAAGCCGTGGAGATATTCTTGTCGATTATCTCAACAAGAGATCAACAATGCTGATATTGTCATTGCACCAACTTATGAGCCAAGTGGTAGTGCTGCCTTTGATGAGAAAGCAGAAGAGATTCAAGCTGGTTATCTTGCTGCAAAGCAAGTGATGCCGGAAATAAAGTAGATACTTTCAAGAGCATCAACGTATACACAATGGGACAATACTGTGCCTATTTGGGGAACTGGCACGAAGCTGTAAAAAGAATATTGAAATGTTTTCGGTAGTATCAATAATCGCATTTGAGTAAAGAGTGCTTACCATCGCCTTTTGCTGCGAAAGTGCGATGGTTGCACTGATTTACTTTGTCCCGTTTACACGCGTTATGGTTCTTACCCTAAACGCCAAGCTTCAACGTCTATACAAACAGTCTCATCACTCAGTAGGCGAATAGCTGTGGCATCTGCTGCGGTAAACACGCGGGCTGTCATGACAAATTCACCTTGGTTGATAAACAGCTCTAGCGATGAATTGTCCGCCAATAGCTGCAATTCAACATCTTGCTTGTTTGGCCAGGGCAGTTCACGAATGGTTTCACCGTCAGTGGGCTGAGCATTGGTACGATCCAGGCGGATCTGCTGCTTGTCAGCATCTAGGATGATGTCGCTGTATTCACTGCCATTGTCCATCACGCGAAGTGTCGTCTGGCCTGACGCTGGCCATGATAGAGTGGTTTGTAACTCGAAGCTTTTGTTACCGAGATTTAATGACGATGTTTCGTTGCGACCTTCAAGGGTAATACTGTATTTTTCACCTCGAAGTTGGTGCAATTCACGGGCGGGCAGTTGATAGATCTTACCGTTTTGCCAAGACAGTTCACGCAGGCAAGTTAGCTGATGAACCCACTTGTCTTCAACGCTTGGCTGGTTGATCTCATCAGGCAGACCCATCCAGCCGATCATCAAACGGCGGCCGTCTGGTGCTTCCGTTGTTTGCGGAGCATAGAAGTCAAAACCGAAGTCCAATGTTTGAAAATCTGACAATCCAAGTTGGTCATTGCTATTTAATGTGGCTTTGAAATAACCGTTATGGTGAGGGATATTATGGAACTCGCTTTTGGTATCAATACCCTGTGGGCAGATGATGCCCACTAGCTGACCGTTGAGTTCGAATAAGTCTGGGCATTCCCACATATAGCCAAAATCATTCATTTCATCGCCTGCCAGCGACACAAACTCCCATTGACGTAAATCTTCTGAACGGTAAATAGCGAGTCGACCGAGTAATTCACCATTTTTGGTTTCTTGCTGTACACCCAATAACATCAACCAATGATCGCCGTTCTTTACTAGTTTAGGATCACGGCAATGCGGAGTGACTGATGGTGGAAGGCTGTCGATGACCGGGCCGTGTTTGGTGAAATTGATCCCGTCTGTCGAGGTGGCCAGGCACTGGGTAGTGATGCGATCGCGCTGCTCTCCGACACGGACATTGCCAGTGTAGAACAGCATTAGTTCTTCTTTCGTACTGACAGCATGGCCTGAAAATACCCCGTGGCTGTCGAACCAATCTGAAGGGCATAATGCCATAGGCTGGTGATACCAATTGACTAAATCTGTGCTGGTAACATGCGCCCAGTATTTATCTTTGTGTACACAATCAAAAGGGTAGAGCTGGTAGAAAAGATGGCATTCACCGTTGTGGAAGGTGAAGCCATTAGGATCGTTGAGTAGGCCCTGTGGTGGCGCAATATGCCAGATTGGACGGTACTGTGATGATGTCACTTCACTGTAATCAGCTAAGGTCTGGCGTTGGTTGTGTTCGATGATACGGCCGAGCTGATCCCAATCAGCATTGTTTAAAGGTTCGGTTGGTGTCCATGATACTTGGTTTAGGTTGCTGTTGAATGGTAGCTCATGTGCTTGGCCTGAGCGAAGTTCGGGATTATTGAGCTCCAGAATCACTTGTTGGTCGACGCAAAGTGCACGTAAGAGATTTGTTGGGCCGCCGCAGGCAGCAAGGATGTCTGTCAGTGTCATGGAAGTGAGGCCTTAAGCTGTATTTGCTTGTAATTTTCGGGAACGTTCCAAAAATACAGAAGATGCAGTAATCAAAGCAAGAGGAGCAATGGAATTACTCCCCTTAATGACGAAAAGTGTGCGTTTGATCGCTTTTTATGACCCTATAGGGTGAGAGAGGAGAAAGACAAGAGTTGAATACGGAGCCTTATGCGCTTTCGCGTGGGATCCAGTCAAAGCCCAGCACTAACTTAGAGACTTGGCTGCGGCCTTGTTCGATGATTTCGAGCAGCATTTTTGCTGCGTTATTGCCAGCAGGCTCAAACCCATAGGCAAAAGTCGACAAGGTTGGCGTGACAACGGATGCCATTTCATCGTTACCAACACCGATCACCTTAATGTCTCTTCCGGGCTGAAGTCCGGCTGCATTAATGGCCTGCATAGCACCAATGGCGATGCGGTCTGTCGCACAAAAAACCCCGTCAACCTCTTGATTTGAAAGTAAAATGCTTGCCATTTCTTGACGGCCTGATGCTATCGAAAACTGCCCCTGGCTGTGGAATTTTGGTTGACTGGCTCCCATGTGTTCCAGAGCCGTGGCAAAGCCATCGAAACGTTGTTGGTCAACAGCAATATCATCACTTTGTACCCCAAGGAAGCCAACACATTTGCATCCTGACTGGGTGAGGAATTCCCCTGCGCAGTAGCCAACCCGGTAGTCATCATGAATCACACTCGGGATGTTATAGCTAGAGCCGTCCTGACCAATTAAAATCACAGGCGCTTTGGAGCGCTTGATGGCAGTGACCAACTCAGCATCGATGTGGGTGGCAAACATCACGATGCCTTCAACCCGCTTCTGGTTGAACAGCTCGATGTATTGCAGCTCTTTGCCGGCCTCCAAACGGCTGTTGGCCAGCAAGACCTGTTTGCCTGCGAGCTCAAAGACAGCACTTAATCCATCGACACCCTGCGAGGTAGCATTAGAAGCAACGCGGGGGACAATGATTCCTATCAAGTTGGTTTTATTGGATTTTAAATCTTTTGCAACTTGATTGACTACATAGCCACATTCTTCAATCGCACGTTTAACTTTTATTTTTGTGGCTTCTTTAACGCCATATTCGTCGTTGATCACCCGGGAAACCGTTGATTTCGATACCCCGGCAAGTCGGGCTACATCGTGTAGGCTTGCCATAAATAACTCCTTGGTTAACCAAGATGATCTGCAAACTAGGGATGCTTTGCAATATTTGGTCGCCATATCGGTTATTTAGAGTGATTAAGATCACGTTTTTTCTTGGTGATTTATCATATTCATCGATCATCCTCACAGTCAACAAAGCCTAGCTTGACGGAAGCTTACTCTATCGTGAAAACTATTTCGGTAACGTTCCCGAAATGGTTTAATGATTGGTTCATCAAGATGAGTCGTTCCAGTACTTGCTATATCTTAAGGCGCATCAACTTGGATCTCGGGAGCAAAAATGATTTTAATAACGTGTGCCCATAACAGTAGATATGCTGAGGGTTGAATTTAGATTTCTAAGCGTGAATAGCATTCGCGACGGGGGTAGAAAGATGGACTTTCCGGTTATTGCCAAGCAACTTATCGAGAAGCTGGGTGGAAAAGACAACATTGCAGCAGCTGCACACTGTGCGACGCGCTTACGTTTGGCCTTGCATGATGAAAGCAAAGCCGATCTGAAAGCAATCGATGATATTGAAGGGGTAAAAGGTCAATTTCAGGTTGCCGGACAAATTCAGGTGATCTTTGGATCGGGTATCGTCAATCAGGTGTATGCCGCTATGACGGCAGAGACTGGCCAGACAGAGATGTCGACCAAGGATGTGGCCTCTGCTGGAGCGAAAAAGCAAAATGTAGTGCAACAAGCAGTGAAAGGGTTGTCGGATATCTTTGTGCCGATTATTCCGGCCATCGTTGCGGGTGGTCTGTTGATGGGTATTTTCAACCTGTTGACCGCTCAGGGTCTGTTCATTGATGGTCAATCACTGATTGATGCTTACCCGGGTATGGCTGACTTGGCGTCGATGATCAATACGTTTGCCAATGCACCTTTTGTATATCTACCTGTTTTGCTGGCATTCTCGGCATCGAAAAAGTTTGGCGGTAATCCGTTCCTTGGTGCGGCGCTGGGTATGCTGATGGTTCACCCGGACCTACTGAATGGTTGGGGTTTTGGTGGTGCTAGCGTAAGCGGCAATATTCCAGTGTGGAACATATTTGGCTTTGAGATCGAGAAAGTAGGTTATCAAGGTTCGGTATTGCCGGTACTGGTCTCTGCCTTCATTCTTGCCAAGGTTGAAAATGGTCTGCGTAAAGTGATCCCATCGGTACTGGATAATTTGTTAACGCCGATGTTAGCAATTTTCATTACTGGTTTCCTGACCTTTACCCTCGTTGGTCCTATCACTCGCGATGCTGGTTTTTTGTTAGGTGATGGACTTAACTGGCTCTATGAATCAGCAGGCTTTATTGGTGGTGGTTTGTTTGGTCTCGTGTATGCACCGTTCGTTATCACGGGTATGCACCACAGCTTCATTGCTTTTGAAACGCAATTGTTGACAGATATTGCTGTGACCGGTGGTACCTTTATTTTCCCGATTGCAGCAATGTCCAATATCGCCCAAGGTGCGGCTTGTTTGGCATTTGGTTTAACGACCAAAGACAGTAAAGCAAAAGGCATCGCGATGCCATCAGGCGTAACAGCCTTACTGGGTATTACTGAGCCAGCGATGTTTGGTGTAAACCTTAAGTACCGTTACCCGTTTGTTGCCGCCATCATTGGTGCGGCAACAGCCAGTGCGTTTATTACTTTATTTAAGGTAAAAGCAACGGCGCTGGGTGCCGCAGGTTTGCCGGGCATTATCTCAATCGCTCCAAATTCGGTGATGTATTACATCTTCGGTATGATAATTGCGTTTGTGGTCGCGTTTAGTATGACAGTCTTGTTGGGCTTAAAGCAGAAGAAAACTGCGCGCAATAAAACGGTAGTTGTCTAATTAGGTACGGAACTTAGCGATGAGCTAGGAAGAGATGTCATTGAAAAAGGGTGAGCTTTATTAGCTCACCCTTTTATTTTTTGTTTCATTACGAGGTTTGAGTTATCGACTCAGCATTGTCATGGTCATTTGTCTCATGACGGGCACCGACAATTGCACCAGTTAATGCGATTACAGTTGAGCCGACCATCGCGATGATCATAGGCCACA
Organism: Photobacterium sp. DNB22_13_2; assembly: GCF_052873915.1. Taxonomy (NCBI): domain Bacteria; kingdom Pseudomonadati; phylum Pseudomonadota; class Gammaproteobacteria; order Vibrionales; family Vibrionaceae; genus Photobacterium; species Photobacterium sp. DNB22_13_2. The sequence goes on along the minus strand of NZ_JBNNXU010000006.1, from coordinate 280,511 downwards.
GCGAGGCACCACCCAGCATAGCCGCAAGTGCGCTGACTCCGGCACCGATACCGTATTGCACGGCACCAAGCAGGGCAGATGCAACACCCGCATTCTTATCGAAGTAGCGCATAAAGCAGGCACTTGAGTTCGCCATGATCCCGCCGTTGGCAGCAATGGAGATAACGAATCCGCTAACAATGAACCACAAATTTTCAGGTGCAATGATCTGGCTTGATATCAGGGCCACACCACCGATAAGCTGCAGGCTTAGAAATATTTTAAGTAAGGTTGAAGGCTCAAACGTACGCAGTAGGTAGGTATTGGTGCGGTTGATGATCACAATACCGATCACATTGGCAATAAAGAGTCCTGAAAACAGTTCGGCAGAAACACCGAAGTGATCGATATAGGCCAAAGGCGCATTGGTAATGAACGTCATCAATACCGCATAACCAAAAGCCTGTGCAAGAAGGTACCCTAGCGCACGACGCTCTTTGATGACAGAAAGGTAGCCACCCGTCCCCTTGGCTTTCTTGGAGGGTTTTGCTTTTGGCATGACCACTATAGCATTCAGTGCGACCATAATGGCAATAAAGCAAAGTAGGTAGAAGATCCAAGGCCAGCTTTGGGTGCGTAAAATCAAGGTGCCGACTGTTGGCGCAATGGAAGGGGCCAACATCATGATCAGTGCGATGAGCGAAAATAACCGGGCCGCTTCTTTGCCAACCGCATTATCACGGATCGTTGCCGGTACACCCACCACCGCTATTCCGCCGCCAAGTGCCTGAACAACCCGCCATGCCCATAACATTTCCAGTGATTCAACTCCAGCCATCATAAAGCTGCCGGCTGCAAAGAGCAGTAGCCCTGCCACCATGGTCGGCTTACGGCCAAGCCTGTCAGAGAGTGGCCCACCAATTAACTGACCTATTGCCATGCCAAGGACGTAAATACTGACGGTAACGGCAACCAGCGAGGTGTTTACACCAAGATCGCCGGCAATAGTTGGGATCGCAGGTAGGTAGCTATCAATCGCAAAAGGTGATAGCGCAAAAACAGCGGCGAGTAATAGCAACAGGGAAGTGGGGATGTGTTTAGTCATATAACCTCTTATTTATCTTTCCAGAAAGATACTAGCTGGCATTTGTCTTTCCAGCAAGATATATTTGAAGGGTTAGGAAGGAGTAGATTGATGGCGAAACAAGAAAGCGTTGCTAATATATTGAAAAGTATCAAAGAAAATTGGCCTGAATCGTTTGAACAATACTCACCGCCGATTTTACGTATTCACCGCATTCATGATTACCTGCAGCAAGACTTGGCAAAGGTGATTGATCAATACCAGCTGCAAAGTGCCGATTTCGGCGTACTGGCAACGTTGAGGCGGGCTGGCGCGCCGTTTTGCTTATCACCGACAGAGCTGTACAGTTCGATGTTGCTAAGCTCTGGTGGCTTAACCAAAGTGCTTACCCGGGTGACCACGGCTGGTTTGGTTGAGCGGATTGATAACCCCGAGGATAAACGCAGCAAGTTAGTGCAGTTAACGGAAGAGGGTAAAGTGCAGATCGATGACATCATTCGCAAGCTACACGATAGCAATCAAGAGAAGTTGAAGGTGTTATCGAAAGAAGAACAACAACAACTTGATGGGTTATTGGCCAAAATGCTGGCAGCGTGGGAGTAGGGCGTTAGTGTTTGCGGTATCCGCTAAGCTTTGTATACTGCCCGCAACGCACATTTAGCTAAGACATTAATATGATCATTTTCACGACAAACTTTGGTGACATCGAGATTGAGTTGGATTTCGATAAAGCACCGGTTAGCTCAAAGAACTTCCTGCAATACTGCAAGGATGGTTTCTACGAAGGGACGATTTTCCATCGCGTAATCGACGGTTTTATGATCCAAGGGGGAGGGCATCTTCCGGGTATGAAGGAAAAGCCGACCCGAGACCCAATTGTCAATGAAGCCAACCGTGGCCTGAAAAACAAAATCGGCACCATTGCAATGGCCCGTACTGATGCACCACATTCGGCGACAGCACAGTTTTTCATTAACTTGGAAGACAACGACTTCCTTGATTTCACTTCAACCACAAACCAAGGTTGGGGTTACGCCGTATTTGGTAAAGTTACGGCTGGAATGATGGTAGTCAACAATATCGGTAAAGCTTTGACTATGACCCGCTTTGGTCACGCAGATGTACCTCTGGACGACATTATTATCGAGAAAGTGACGATCAAAGAGTCATAATCACAAATTCGATATAAGAAAGCCACCTTTGCCGGTGGCTTTTTATTGCTTAAATTCCAACTACTCAAATTACTTATAGTTCTAGTTATTTTAACCTTTTTCCTTTCATGTTCTTCATGACTATCCGGTATTAAAAGTTTTTTAATTTTATATAAGATTTTAAATAAATAAATGATAAGAACTGGATGAAATGATTAATAAATTTTTATTAATCACTCCTATATTGTTTGAAAAATATGGTGAGAAAAAAAAGTGTGCTCTAGTTCAAGTATTTTACTCTTAATCTCTGTTTTTATTATCCCCAGAGAAGGGAATATGCCGAGGTTGATAGTTAGTCGTTTAATAACGGTTAGCCCTTTAAATTAATTTGGCAATTATATTAGGTGACTTTAATTATGCGAGAATTAACAGTAGAGCCTCTCACTAAAGAGGCATTTGCCCCTTTTGGTGATGTGATTGAAACGGATAACTCCGAATTTTTTTATATCAATGATCGCTCAGGTCAGCGTTTTCATGGGCTTGGTGCTATTGATGTGTCAGATACTGCTGCACCGTTGATTAGTATTGTGCGAGCCGCAGGCTTTGATAACAGCCTCTCATTCGACTTACTGGAAAAGCATCCTAAAGGGAGTCAGGCTTTCTTTCCATTAAACGGTGAGCGATTTATTGTTATCGTTGCTCAGGGTGATGACGATATTGATGAGCCAACATTACGTGCATTTATCACCAATGGAAATCAAGGCGTAAATTACCACCGTAATGTTTGGCACTATTTACTGTTTGCAAAAAATCAAGAAACAGACTTTTTAACGATTGACCGAGCAGGTGAAGATAATTGTATTGTCAAAAACTTATCTGCCAATTATACCATCAGTTTTTAAATATTTTAATTTAATTAAATCCTATTTGATTAGGGTGAGACAACTTACCCTATCTATAGGTGGAGAAAAGTTATGGCGAGAATGCGAGCAATAGAAGCGGCAGTATTAATTCTTAAAAAAGAAGGTGTGGATACTGCATTTGGTGTCCCAGGTGCCGCGATTAATCCTATGTATGCAGCTCTGAAAAAGATAGGTGGCATTGATCATGTGTTAGCACGGCATGTTGAAGGTGCTTCTCATATGGCTGAAGGTTATACCCGCACCGCGCCGGGTAACATTGGCCTGTGTATTGGTACGTCAGGTCCAGCCGGTACCGATATGATCACTGGCCTCTATTCTGCCTCTGCAGACTCGATTCCCATTCTCTGCATTACCGGGCAGGCACCTGTTGCGAAGCTGCATAAAGAAGATTTTCAGGCTGTTGATATCGAGGCAATTGCCAAGCCTGTTACGAAAATGGCGGTCACAATCCGAGAAGCCGGCCAGATGCCTGGCACTTTTCAGAAGGCCTTTTACGAAATGCGCTCTGGTCGCCCAGGTCCGGTACTGTTGGATTTACCGATTGATGTACAGATGACTGAGATTGAGTTTGATATTGATCTCTATGAGCCAATTACCCCTTCAAAAACATCGGCGACAAAAGCTCAAGCTCAAAAAGCGTTGGCCATGCTTAACGAGGCTGACAAGCCTGTATTGGTCGCTGGCGGTGGGATCATCAATGCCAATGCTTCTGAACTTCTGCGCGAGTTTGCAGAATTGGTCAATGTGCCCGTTATCCAAACGCTGCGTGGTTGGGGAACATTATCAGATGAACATCCGTTGATGACCGGCAGAATGGGGTGTCAGGCAAACCATCGTTACGGCAATGCCACTTACCTTGAGTCAGATTTTGTGTTTGGTATTGGTAATCGCTGGGCGAACCGTCATACAGGGGATCTGAATACATACACCGAAGGGCGAAAGTTTATTCATGTTGATATTGAGCCAACTCAAATTGGCCGCGTCTTTTCTCCAGATCTAGGTATTGCTTCCGATGCTCACGATGCATTGTCGGTATTTATCGAAGTGGCCCAAGAGATGAAAGCCAACGGTGATCTGAAAGATAGAAGTGAATGGGTGGCGAGTTGTGCTGAACGTAAGCGTACGATGTTACGACGTGAAGATTTTGATTGTACCCCTGTAAAGCCACAGCGTATTTACCACGAAATGAATAAAGCGTTCGGTCCCGAGACAAGGTATGTGTCTACGATCGGTTTGGCGCAAATTGCCGCTAATCAGTTTCTGCATGTTCACCAACCAAGGCACTGGATCAATGCTTGTCAGGCTGGCCCACTAGGTTGGACGATGCCAGCAGCATTGGGGGTGGTAAAAGCCGATCCGTCCAAGCCTGTTGTTGCCATTTCTGGTGACTATGACTTCCAATTCCTCGTTGAAGAACTCGCGGTGGGAGCCCAGTTCAATCTGCCGTATATCCATGTACTAATCAACAATGCCTATTTGGGCCTTATTCGTCAGGCTCAGCGAGCCTTTGATATTGATTACTGTGTTCAGCTTTCTTTTGAAAACCAGAATGCGCCGGAGTTGAAAGAATACGGTGTCGATCACAAGCGTGTCGTTGAAGGACTTGGTTGTAAGGCTATTCGTGTGGATCAGCCTCAAGACATTGGCCCTGCGCTAGAGCAGGCAAAAGAATGGCTGCAGAAGTACAAAGTGCCTGTTGTGGTTGAGGTATTGACCGAGCGCGTCACCAATATTGCGATGGGTCCTGATATCGACAAGGTGATGGAATTTGAAGATACCGTCGACCTCTAAGCCTTTCTAGTTAATACATATCAATCAATTTTGATCATTTATTTCGAATTTGCTGTGGCTGGAATGCCACAGCATCGAGGAGCATGAATTATGCCAAAACTCGCAGCTAACCTGTCAATGCTTTTCACTGAGCTTGATTTTATGGACCGTTTCAAAGCCGCTTCAGAGGCTGGCTTCCGTGGTGTTGAATATCTCTTCCCTTACGATTTTCCTGCTAATGAAATTGCAGCGAAGTTAGCAGCAAACGGCTTGCAGCAGGTGTTATTTAATTTACCCGCCGGTGATTGGGCGGCGGGTGAACGGGGAATTGCTTGCCATCCTGATCGGATTGAAGAGTTTCGCTTTGGTGTCCCCAAGGCGATTGAGTACGCCAAAGCGTTGGGCTGTAGCCAAGTGAACTGTCTGGTAGGTATCAAGCCGGATCATATCACTGATGATGATGCTTATCGGGTGCTTGTCGAAAACTTACGGTTTGCCAATGAACAGTTAGAAGCCGCAGGAATTGCTTTTGTTATTGAAGCCATCAACACCCATGATATCCCTGGTTTCTTTGTATCCAATACTCGAATGGCTCTTGGCTTACTGGAAGATGTCGGCTCTGACAACATTCGCTACCAATATGACATCTACCACATGCAAATAATGGAAGGTGATATTGCCCGAACGTTGGAAGCGAACCTAGACCATATTGGCCATGTCCAGTTGGCAGATAACCCAGGTCGTCATGAGCCAGGTACGGGTGAGCTGAATTACCCATTCCTACTGGCTCATCTCGATAATATTGGTTACACCGGTTGGGTAGGATGTGAATACGTTCCAGCAAATGGTACTCAGGCTGGTTTGGGCTGGCTTAAAGATTTTAATCTAGTTTAAGGAAGGGAGAGAATAAGATGAAAAATATCGGATTTATTGGTACAGGGATCATGGGTAAGCCGATGGCTAAAAACCTGCAAGATGCTGGTTACACCTTGTACTTCTCTGAACATTTTGAGCCAGCACCCGCTGAATTACTGGGGGAGAAAGGCTTTGCTTGTCCAACACCAGCAGCGGTAGCAGAAGCTGCTGAGGTGATCATTACAATGGTACCGGATACCCCTCAGGTTGAAGATGTTCTTTTCTCTGATATTGGTATCGCCAAAGGGCTTGCAGCGGGTAAAGTCGTCGTGGATATGAGTTCAATCTCGCCAATGGCAACGAAAGGTTTTGCCCAGAAAGTGGAAGATCTCGGAGCATGGTACATCGATGCGCCAGTGTCCGGTGGTGAAGTCGGCGCAAAAGCTGGCACGCTATCCATTATGGCTGGGGGGCGTGACGACATCTTCGCCCAGGTTAAGCCGCTACTTGACGTGATGGGACAGAATATCACTCTTGTCGGTGGCAATGGTGATGGCCAGACTTGTAAGGTTGCCAACCAAATTATAGTGGCGTTGAACATTGAAGCAGTAGGTGAAGCGTTATTATTTGCGTCAAAAGCCGGCGCTAACCCAGCAAAAATCCGTGAAGCCCTTATGGGCGGTTTCGCTTCTTCGAAAATTCTCGAAGTACATGGCGAGCGTATGGTTAAAGGGACGTTTGATCCGGGTTTCCGTATTCAGCTACACCAAAAAGACCTTAACCTTGCTCTGACTGGTGCTCGCGAGCTGCAACTTAACTTACCGAATACTGCCACGGCGCAAGAGTTGTTCAATACCTGTGCCGCACTTGATGGAAGTGGCTGGGATCATTCAGCGATGATTAAAGCGCTTGAACATATGAGTAACCACTCAATTCGAGGCTAATCCAATCAGCGGGCACCTTGGGGTGCCCGTTGTGGTTTTTGCTGATGTGTTCAGAAAAGGAGAGAGTGGATGAAAATTGTTATTGCCCCTGATTCATTCAAAGAAAGTTTAAGTGCCGCTGATGTGTGTCGAGCGATAGAAAAAGGTATTACCCAGCGTTTACCATCAAGTGAGGTGGTATGTGTGCCGATGGCGGATGGTGGGGAAGGCACGTTGGATGCATTAGTCGATGCGACGAATGGGCTTCGCCATACTGTGAAGGTGATGGGGCCATTACCGGATATGCAGGTAGACGCTCAGTTCGGCATGCTTGGTGACGATGAGACGGCCGTGATTGAAATGGCGAGGGCCTCTGGGATAGAGCTATTAGCTTCTGAACAGCGGGATCCTCGCCTGACTACAAGTTTTGGTACTGGCCAGTTGATTTCAGCGGCCCTAGATGCCGGGGCCAAACGGTTGATTGTCGCGATAGGCGGCAGTGCGACCAATGATGGCGGAGTTGGGATGATGCAGGCGCTTGGTGTTAGGTTCCTCGATAAATACCACTATCCAATCGGCCATGGAGGCGCTCAGTTGTCACGTATCGCGGACATTGATATGGAAAACTTGGATCCTAGGCTTGCTAAAGTTGAGGTAGTGGCGGCATGTGATGTCGATAACCCCTTGATCGGAGTGCGTGGGGCTTCGGCCATCTTTGGGCCACAGAAAGGTGCCTCCCCCGAGGTTGTTGATCAACTGGATCTGGCTTTGGCACGGTATGCCGGTTGTATCGATGAAAAGTTAGGGTGTCAGGTGGTTAATGTTCCTGGTGCTGGAGCCGCAGGGGGGATGGGTGCCGCTTTGCTGGCGTTCATGCAAGCTGAATTGAAGCCCGGGATCACGATTGTATCGGATACTGTTTCACTTGAAGAAAAGCTGCAAGGCGCTGACTGGGTAATTACTGGTGAGGGGAGAGTGGATGGGCAAACATTGGGTGGGAAGACACCGGCAGGTGTCGCCAAATTAGCTCAATCAATGGGTATTCCAACCATAGCTTTAGCAGGTTCATTAGGCGATGGCTGTGATGCATTACGCCAAGTGGGCATTGTGGCATGTTTCTCTATTTTGTCTAAACCGTGCACCTTATCTCAAGCCCTTGCTGGTGGTGGTGAAAACCTAACGTTAACAGCCTTTCAGGTGGCTGGGATGATGGTGAATCAGTCTCATTAAGGCAAGACATTCATTCGATATGACTAAAATGCAAAGTGCCACCTTAAGGTGGCACTTTTTATTTCAGAAGAGTAAAAGTGGCTGCTTAAATCAGTAATACTCCATGGCAGTAGCGACTGACGCGCCAAGATGTATTTGAGCTTTGTTTTTATGCAGCACAGCTTCAAGTGCAGCGAGTGTATGAAGAACGGCTTCTTGGCGGGCGTTATACCCCATCGTACCGATACGCCATATTTTGCCTTGAAGCGGGCCGAATGACGTCCCAATCTCAATGCCGAAACGAGTTAATAATTCTTGGCGAACTTTTTCACCATCAACCCTATTTGGAATATAGACACCAACGACATTGTTCATCTTGTAGTCTTGATCGCCAAATAGTTGTAAGCCCATAGCTTGCAGACCGGCAGCCATTGCGTTCCCCGCTTGCTTGTGGCGCGCAATGACATTGGCAGGACCTTGTTCTAGGTAGATTCTTGCACATTCTCTCGCAGCGTACAGCATTGAGGTGGCTTCAGTATGGTGGTTTAGCCTTTCTTCACCCCAGTAGTCGAGGATCATTGGCAAATCGAAGTAGTTAGATTGGATCATCGCTTCTTCACCATCAATATGGTGATTGTCGCGGATCCCTTTTTCTACATGTTTACGGCGATTGATCTGCTCGACAAATTTTGGGCTCAAGGTGAGTGGGGCACTACCCGATGGGCCACCCAAGCATTTTTGGAGACCGACGGAAACAGCATCAAGGTGCCAGTCGTCAACAAAGAGGTCATTACCGGCAACGGAAGCGGTTGCGTCACAATAAAAAAGCACATCATGGCGTCGACATATTTCGCCAATTTCAGCGAGTGGCTGGTTCATTGTCGTTGACGTATCGCCCTGAACGGTGGCCAGTAATTTAGGTTTGATCCGTTTGATGGCATCCTCTACTTGTTGAGGGTCACAGACCTTGCCCCATTCGACGTCAATGGTGGTGATCTCGGCACCGGTGCGCTGGGCTATTTCGCACAGTAAGTGGCCAAAGCGTCCAATAACAGGGATCAAAACTTTGTCGCCGGGCTGAAGAATAGACACCAATACAGCTTCAATACCGGCCCTTGCCGTACCATCAATGAGCAACGTTTCAGGGTTTTGGGTATGAAAGACTTGGCGGTATAGCTGCTGGGTTTGACGCATGTATTCCGTCATCACCGGATCATACTGACCGATGAGCTGGCTGGAAATCGCTTGATAGACACGAGGATAGGCGTTGATTGGACCTGGCCCCATCAACAAGCGCTGAGGTGGGTTGAGGGTTTCAAACAGTTCATTGTTAATCGTCATTGATTGCGGGCTCCTTGAACTTATTCTTCCGGCTTTGCTATGCGATAGTTGAAAGTATTGGTCAGTCGCATGACAGCGGCATTTAACCTGAGGATATATGGATTGATGCTATGAGATCATTGATATAAGTGGAAGAATTGTTTTTCTATAAAAAGTTTTGATAATCAATTTATGATTAAAAAAAAGAAGCGCAGGATAGGACCGACGCTTCCAAAGGCGATGTCACACGTAGTGTTTAGCAGTGGTAGAGATTTACAACGAAATATCTCGGTTACAGTCTTTGGAATAAATATAGCTAAGTGGCTCACCTCTCCCTGTTGCGTAGCAGGCTTGGGGAACGTAGGCGGCCATAAAGAGGTAATCGCCTTGCTTCACCGGGATCCAATTGTTGTCTAGGTTATAGACACCTTCACCGCTGAGAATATAAGCACCATGCTCTTGAACATGTGTCTCGATATAGCCATGGCAAGCTCCTGGCTCAAAAGTCAGTACATGAAAATTCATGTCGAACCCTAAATCTTTCGGAAGCAAGTCCTCGACAATGACATTCTCCATGCCTTCATAGTGGATTTTCTCTAGGTTATCGCGGTGGTTAACGATTAAGTGAGGCTGGTAACCTGCAATAGGTTGGTATTTTCGCTTATACAAGAAGGCCTGGCTATCTTCGCCTTGGTTGGCATTCTCGATGAATAGCAGTGCTCCCGGAGGACAGTAAATATAGCCACCTGCGGTGAGTGTATGACGTTGACCATCAGCTTCGACTGCGACTTGTCCGGAAATGACATAGAAAAAAGTTTCAATTTCTTCTCCACCAAATCCGCTACGATTGTTGCCGCCATCATGAAGGGTAACTAGATAATCAATAAAACTGGCACCTAGTTGTGGTGATGACAGGGTAGTCAGGTCGCAATTTTCAAAACCAGGTAGAATATTTTTAACTAACCCGTCTGGTGGAAGAATTGCAAAGTTGTTCTTTTTAATTACTGCGCGTGTTGCCAGTAAATCATTAATGTATCCAGTATTGTTGTTTAAGTATCCCATCTTGTACCTCGAATCTATCACCTAAAAAAGCGGGCCCGGAAGGAAGTTTTTTGGGCCCTATTACCAGAAGCTGTGTTGGTCAATAAATATTAACTAAATAAGAGACTAAAAGTGTGATCAAGGTAACTCAATTTCCACTTAAAGGTTTAATTGTATGCTGATGTCAGAATTAAATAAAAATGTTTTATAAAGAGGTAATTTACACATATAGGCTAGACATAAAATAGAGTCGTTAATATTTTATATATACAACGTTGAATATGATTTTAAGTATTTAGCATCCCGCAGGGTATATAATAAATAGGTGTATCATGAATAAAAAAAGAATTGTTATTGCGTTGGGCGGTAATGCCATGCTCAAACGTGGTGAAGTGTTATCGGCAGAAAATCAACAACGTAATATAGACAAGGCTGCCGTACTCATTAAGCAACTTGAGCAAGACTATGATGTCACCATAGTGCATGGCAACGGGCCGCAAGTTGGTTTACTGGCACTACAGAATTCGGCCTACAACGAAGTGCCGGTTTATCCGCTCGATAATTTAGTGGCTCAAACGCAAGGTATGCTGGGTTATATGCTCATGCATTCATTAACAGAACAAGGTATGAGTGATGTATCTTGCCTGTTAACCCGGGTTGAAGTGTCAGCATCCGACCCTGCTTTTTCTGATCCAACAAAATATATTGGGCCGGTATATTCGCCACAAGACCGGACTAAACTAGAAGAGCAATATGGATGGCAAATGAAACAAGATGGTCAATATATCCGTCGTGTGGTTGCTTCACCTAAACCGGTTCAAGTTATTGAAGCAAGCACAATTGTAAGCCTGCTGGACCAGGGTAAAACAGTTGTATGCTGTGGCGGCGGTGGAATGCCTGTGGTGCAACAGGAGGTTGGATATCGTGGTGTGGAAGCGGTGATAGATAAAGACTCAGTAGCAGCAATGCTTGCCGAGCAAATTGGCGCTGATTATTTGATGATCCTTACTGATGCTGATGCCGTTTATCAAGATTGGGGTACGCCTAACCAAAAAGCACTGAGGGATGTCACTGTTAGCCAGATGCGTCCTTTTGCAGCACCTGATGGCGCAATGGGACCGAAAGCAGAAGCCGTTATTCAATTTGTGGAGCGGACAGGGCAAATTGCTTTTATTGGTGCCTTGCAGGACGTAGAGCAAATTTTAGTGGGTGAAAAGGGGACATGTGTCAGACCGGCATGCACAGTTGTCCCCGAAGATGTCTTAGTGAGTTAGTTGATCGATATTTTTCAAGAACCCTTGGATTATGGGATCGTTATTTTTGAATAGATCTATAATCCATTGGGTCACTTCACCGGTTGAGTCTTGACGCCAACCAATAGAAAGTGGAGACGGAGTGCGGCTCCACTGCACTTCTTTCTCAATTAACACACCCTCATCAATCAAAGGTTTAGCGAGGTTTTTGGGCAGAAAACCAATACCGGCCCCGTTCTTGTGGCAGGCCACTTTTGTCGATAAGTCTGGTACTTTAATCTCTTTTTGCTCGCGCAGCAGCCAAGCCGTACGCTTGTTGATATGCTGCGAAGTATCCTCAATATTAATTGCAGGGTGATGCCTGAGCTGCGACTCTTTGAGTGGTACATTGAGTGCTGCCAGTGGGTGGTTAGGCGCCAGGGTAAAGCTCCAGCTCATTTTTCCGAGAGGACGTAACTTTACCGCATTATCAATAGTATCGAGCCCTGGAACACCGATTGCCAGGTGGTAGTCATTATTCAACAGGTCGTCCCATACCCCCATATATACCGCGCTAGAGATGTTGATTTGAGTAAAAGGGAAAGCCTCATGTAATGCCAGTGTGAGCTGGGAAACCGCATGTTCGTCAAAGAGTAGGTTATTTACCACGATATTAATAAACCGCTCAACGCCATCGGCAATTTGGCGCAGCTCATCTGGCATACTTTCCATCCAATCAAGCCACTTTTGACACTGTCCAAGTAAATGCTCACCAGCTTCAGTAAGGTGTACACTGCGTGTTGTACGAATGAACAACTGTGTATCGACAGCGTCCTCCAGTACCTTTATTCGATAGCTGATTGCAGCCGGCGTTTTATGTAATTCTTCAGCCGCTTTTGAAAAATTGGCATGCTCAGCAACCTTCATAAATGAGCGGATGGTTTCCCTGTCCAGCATAGGTATTCCTTGAATGAATAGTTAGGTCTGTTTTATAGATTAATACAGCAAGAAAAAAATTGATCGGGGTTCAATATTGATAAATACCTTAAAAAGATAAGTGTAATAAAATGATTTTTGATAATGAGTTATGATTTATATAAATAATATTTACAATATACATTTCTGATTTTTCATTAGTCAATAAAGATTGAACGATAATAAGGTCATTCTTTAAAAGATTATAACAATATTTTTGGTGTGATATTGCTCAATATTTTATATCTACTTCTGACTTAATCTCTAATTAAATACAGGGAAGCACAGTTAAAAAAATAGCTTTCTCATCGTTATTTATTTGGGGAAAAGGTGGTCGTACATGATCCAAGCATTTTTGAAAAAGGGTTGTTTTCAGGACTCAGTGAGTCTGATGTTGATATCAAGGCAATTAACTAATGGCGGTGATGTTGAAGAAGTGTCTGTAATGATGGGGACGCCTGCCAATAAGTCCTTGTTGGAGTCAACAGGCTTATGGCATCCACTGTTTAATGATGCGACGCCTAACGATATATGTGTCGCGATTAGGCCAACGACTGATAGCGGCGATGTATCAGAAGAAATCGCGCAGCAACTAAATGATGCCCTTGCGTCGGTTGCGCAGGCTTCTGCTGGAGGGCAACGACTTGATGTGGTTCGTCGTTGGCAAACCGCACTGGCAAAACAGCCAGAGGCCAATTTGGCTTTAATATCTGTGTCTGGAGATTATGCCGCCGATTTAGCTGATGAGGCATTAAATCATGATCTCAATGTGATGATGTTTTCAGACAATGTGTCCGTTGAATCGGAAGTTGCGCTGAAACAGAAAGCGGCTAAAAAAGGACTGCTGGTTATGGGGCCTGACTGTGGTACCGCTATGGTGGCGGGCTCTCCACTCGCTTTTGCTAACGTGTTACCAAAAGGGCCGATCAGCATTGTTGGCGCTTCAGGTACCGGTATTCAGGAACTTGCTTCGCAAGTTTGTTTAGCCGGCCAAGGGATCACGCATGCTATTGGTTTAGGCGGGCGTGACTTATCTGCTGACGTTGGCGGCGCAAGTGCATTGAGTGCACTGAATATGATGGAGAATGACCAAGAAACTGAAGTTGTCGCATTTGTCTCCAAGCCGCCAGCCCCTGAAGTTGAGCAAACCGTCATTCGTGCAATGAAAGGGATGAGCAAGCCAGTAGTCGCGCTATTTCTGGGGACTCGACAAGAAAAATCGCGAGACGGCAATGTCTTCTTTGCCAACAGCCTTGCTGAAGCCGGCAGGCTTGCAGCGATGTTAGCCAACGTCCGTCAATATGTTCCAGAGTGCAACCACACTGCCGGTAAAAACATTCTTGGTCTGTATACCGGTGGTACGCTGGCTGCTGAGGCGGCAATGCTTGCCGCAGAACAGCTAGGCCTTATAGTCGATGATGCCCACAACCAAGGTGTCATGCTTAATGATGGCGGTCACCTCATCATCGACCTCGGTGATGATCATTATACGGTTGGACGTCCTCACCCGATGATTGACCCAACTACCCGTACCTTAGAAATCGAGAAACGCGCTGTTGAAGAAAATGTTGGTGTTCTGCTGCTTGACGTTGTTATCGGTTATGGCGCAACAGCAGATCCAGCCGCAGCACTAGTCGACGCGGTTGAAAGCGTTAAATTCAAGAGACAAAGCCCACTGCATGTTATTGCGACAGTAACGGGTACTCAAGACGATCCTCAGCAACGCTCGAAGCAAATTGACACGCTAGTTGGTGCGGGAGTCGCCGTCGTCAATACCTTGGAAGAAGCGGTATTGCTGTCAGAGGCGTTAATTAAACAACAAGAAATAGAGACGGTTAAAGAGCGGCCTTCCCTTTTAGATGGGATCAAGGTGGTGAATGCGGGTCTACGTAGTTTTGCTGATGATTTGCAATCTTCGTCTACGCCAGTTGTGCATTATCAGTGGGCCCCGATCGCGGGTGGAAACTCAAAATTAGCCAGTCTTTTAAAGCAAATGCAATAGGGAAGCAAAGATATGTATTCATCAATTAATGAAGCCAATACCGCCGTTCTGGAAAAAGTGAAATCAGCACGTCCATTTTGGGTTGATGTCGCCTCTGCGGGTGAAGTTATCTCGTGGTTGGCTGAAGGTAAGCATTTACTGCATGCCGGCCCGCAGATCCAATGGGAAGAAATGACCGGTCCGATGCAAGGCGCCTGTGTCAGTGCTTGCTTGTATGAAGGTTGGGCAACAACAGATACAGAAGCTATGGCTATGCTTGCGAGCGGTGAGGTTAAATTCAGTCCTTGTCATCACCATAATGCCGTCGGTCCTATGGGCGGGATTACATCTGCAAACATGCCAGTGATTGTGGTTGAAAATAAAGCAGATGGTAACTTTGCTTACTGCAATATGAATGAAGGTATCGGTAAAGTCATGCGCTTTGGCGCTTACGGTGATGAGGTTCAGCAACGCCTGCACTGGATGCGTGAAGAGTTGATGCCGGTACTCAAGGACACGCTGAAACAGACTGATGGTGGGGTTGATTTAGGGGCTATTATGGCTCAAGGCATTACCATGGGGGATGAATTTCACCAGCGTAATATCGCTACCTCCTCATTGCTATTGAGAACGCTTGCGCCAAGCATTGCCGCTGTCGATATCAGTCAGGATGTATTGAAGAGGGTATTTGACTTCCTCAGTATTACGGATCAATTTTTCCTCAATTTGGCAATGGCATTTTGTAAGTGTGCAATGGATGCTGGTGCGACGGTTAAGGCTGGCTCTATTGTTACTGCAATGACACGTAATGGTAAGGACTTTGGTATTCGAGTCAGTGGACTAGGCGACCAATGGTTTACCGCACCAGTCAACACACCTGAAGGCTTGTATTTCACCGGTTACTCGCAAGATCAGGCAAATACGGATGTTGGTGATAGTGCCATTACTGAAACTTACGGCGTCGGTGGCGCTGCGATGGTTGCTGCACCTGGCGTTACACGCTTTGTCGGTGTTGGCGGCGTTGATGTTGCGTTGGATGTTTCAGAAGAAATGTCTGAGATCTTTGTCGAGCAAAACTCTTTGCTACAAATTCCTTCTTGGAATTTCCAGGGTGCATGCTTGGGACTCGACGTCCGACCTGTGGTTGAAACAGGGATTACACCTGTTATCAATACAGGTATTGCCCACAAGGAAGCCGGTATTGGGCAAATTGGGGCCGGAACGGTAAGGGCACCATTAGCATGTTTTGAAAAAGCCTTAGAAGCCTTGGCTCAAGAGATGGGCTTTGAGGCCAAATAAGTTACATGGAGGCGGCCTTGTGGCTGCCTTGATCAAGCCGGGGGATATGATGGTAAAAGAAGCGCTAGCTTACAGTTTATCTGCGCCGTCTAAGTTAGGTGAGTTACGTTTTGCTGGTAGTGGCAGCAAGGCGATTAATTTTCTGACTGAAGATAACAAGGTACTGACCCTTCATCGCAGCGATGCGGGGATGAGCCCCTCTGGCTGGTCAGTTTCAACCCAAGTGTTTAATCAGCTCAGTACATTAGTGCCGGAGACTCGCGACATACGTTTGGTTAGTCATGGCATGATAGTTAACGATTTACATCTGCGAAAGGGTGTAAATGGAGTGTGGCTAAAAGCGCAAGGTGCATCGTCTATTTCCTTGGAGGCGTTGACTACTTTCCTGAGTAAACAAGAAAAGGATACGGGGTTATATGGTTCATTGTCGGAAATTATAAAAGACGAAGACAAGGCACATTTTTATCCAATATTGACTCAACTTTACCAATGGTTTGAAGAGCAAACACCATGCTGGAAAGGTATTGTTGGGGCTGGGCCAGGATTAACACCCAGCCATGATGATATGTTGGTTGGTATGTTGGCTTGTGCTTATAGCCAATCCGATTTGAAAGAAAGAGCGCATAAATTATTGCCTTTATCTCTTGATTTAGGATATTGGACAACATCAGTGAGTGCTGGGTATTTAGAACAAGCAAGAAACGGCTATTTTTCAGTTGCATTACTAGATTTAATAAACACCAGTCCAGAAAAGTTTAGTTATTATGCTTCTCGATTTTTAGATCATGGCCACTATTCTGGTGCCGATACATTATTGGGCATGTGGTTGTTCTTAAAATTACAAAAAATCATAAACACTATATAAAACCTTTTAATTATAAATTCTAGATAAACAGAAAAAATCATTAAGTTTAATCGAGTGTTTATAGATCACAAAACAATATATTTCTTCAGCTAATATAGATTTATAGAAAAATGAAATAAACCTATTAGCCCGTGAAATAAAATATTTATCATGGAGTACATTATGAATCTTTCAAGTGAGCAGCTTCATCAGTTAATTAAAAATAAAATTAAACAAGCCGGTTTATCTGATGAACATGCTGATACTGTTGCAGATGTCCTTGTTTTTGCAGATGAGCGTGGCGTGCATTCTCATGGTGCTGTTCGGGTGGAGTATTATTCGGAGCGAATATCGAAGGGAGGAATAAACGCGAACCCTCAATTCACTTACGAAGAAACAGGCCCCTGTAGTGCACTTTTCGATGGTGATAATGGTGCTGGCCATGTCATTGCAAAGAAAGCAATGGATAAGGCAATAGAGATGGCAAAGTCGAAAGGTGTCGCGGTTATTGGCGTAAAGCGTATGAGCCATAGCGGTGCATTAGGCTACTTTACCAAATATGCTGCTGAGCAGGGTCTTGTGGCAATTTCTATGTGTCAGTCAGACCCTATGGTTGTCCCTTTCGGTGGCAGTGAAGTTTACTATGGCACTAACCCCATAGCTTTTTCAGCGCCTGGCCCTGATGGTAAGACAATTAACTTTGATATGGCGACCACAATACAGGCTTGGGGTAAGGTGCTGGATGCACGATCTCGTAACCAATTAATTCCTGATACCTGGGCGGTAGATAGCACAGGGAAACCGACTTCTGATCCTCATGCTGTACGAGCACTATTACCTATTGCCGGACCTAAGGGCTACGGTCTGATGATGATGGTTGATATTCTTTCTGGTGTGATGCTGGGTCTGCCTTTCGGTAAAAATGTCAGTTCAATGTATGATGATTTAGCAGAAGGGCGTGACTTAGGTCAGTTACATATTGTGATTAACCCTGAATTTTTCACAACAAAGGACTATTTCATTGATTCAATCTCTCAAACAATGAAAGAGTTGGGAGAGATAAGACCAGCGCCTGGCTTTGATAAGGTATTATATCCGGGGCAAAATAGTGACTTAATTGAAGCAAACTCAAAGAAAAATGGAATAAATATTATCGACGATGTTTATGAGTACTTGCGTTCGGATAAAATATACATCAACTCCTATGATCATAAATCTGCGTTTAATGGATAAGCAGATAAAATAAAAACAATAACAGATTTTATTAATCACCTGTACCAATATTAACATCCTATCGTAAATACATATTTTGAAACAAAATAAGGAATGAAAAGATGGATCTATTAAAAACAAAGGTAGAAGAAACGTCGAAAAAAATCACTCAATACGGTTATCAAGAAGGGGCGGGTATGACGCGTCTACTATACACCGAAGAGTGGTTATCGGCACAGAATACTTTCTTAGAGTTGTTTGAAAAAAGTGGTTTCCAAGCTTACTCAGATGATGTAGGTAATATTTATGGTCGCTTGGAAGGCACTGAGTTTCCTGATCAAGTTATTATGTCAGGCTCGCATATCGACACCGTAGTGAATGGCGGTAATCTCGATGGTCAGTTCGGTATCGAGGCGGCATTCATTGCCATGCAATACTTAAAAGATAAGCATGGTTCACCAAAGCGTTCGCTGGAAGTTGTTTCTTTAGCTGAAGAAGAAGGCAGCCGATTCCCTTATGTTTTCTGGGGAAGTAAAAACATTGTTGGTATAGCTGATAATGAAGCGGTGAAAGATCTGAGTGACAACAAGGGTGTTAACTTTGTTGATGCAATGAAAAAGTGCGGTTTTGACTTTGGAACAGAACGTACAGTAAGAAAAGATATTAAAGCCTTTGTTGAACTGCATATCGAACAAGGCAAAGTGCTAGAAACCGAAGGAAAACAACTTGGTGTCGTGACCAGTATTGCCGGCCAGCGTCGCTATAACATTACTTTGAAAGGAGAAGCCAATCATGCGGGAACGACCCCGATGGGATATCGCAAAGATACGGTTTATGCTTTTAGTAAAATTTGTAGCCAATCAATTGATAAAGCAAAAGCTGAAGGTGATCCGCTGGTATTGACCTTTGGTAAGGTGAACCCTAAACCTAATACTGTCAACGTTGTTCCGGGTCATATACTGTTTAGCATGGATTGCCGTCATACTGATAAAGAAAAACTGCTCAGTTTCAGTGATCAAACGATTGAGGATATGAAGCAAATCTGTACTGAGATGGACATTGAAATTGATGTTGATCTGTTTATGGACGAAGAGCCAATTCCGATGGATCCAACCTTGGTTGATCTTATCGATACTACGTTTGAGTCTCAAGATAAAAACTATATGCGAATGCATAGTGGTGCAGGACATGATGCGCAAATTTTTGCACCTCGTGTTCCGACAGGGATGATCTTTATTCCAAGCATTGCAGGTATTAGCCACAACCCTGCAGAAAAAACCAATCTTGATGATCTTACCGTTGGTGTTGAAGCATTGATTAATGTGCTTTATGAGCTAGCTTACAAATAATAAGCGGAAATTAATATGGAAATTAATAATCAGTCCGGTGTTGAATACTGGAAAAAACTTGTCGTAATACTTTGTTTTGGTTGGGTGGCAATTTGGATTTATCGTACAGTTCTTACACCTATTTATCCTGAAATTCAGTCAGCCCTTGGCGATATAAGTGATACACAGATAGGTCTTATTGCTACATTTTATTTTGCTGCATATTGTGGTGGTCAAATTCCTGCCTCTATTGTTGTTGAAAAAATGGGACAGAAACTAACCCTTTTATGTGGTTTTAGCTTATTTACTGTCGGTACACTGGTTATTGCCAATGCGCCCTCAATCAACATGGTATATGCAGGTTCATTACTGTCCGGATTAGGTTGTGCTTCTTTCTTTTGCTCGGCTTACTCATTGTCTGGTGAGTATGTACCACCAGAGCGCCGTGCGTTTGCATCAGCAATTGTGAATAGTGGTTCAGCTGTGGGTATGGGGATCGGCCTTATTGGATCCAGTGTTCTTGTGAAGAACATGGGGATGGCATGGAATAATGTGCTCTACATTTCCGCGGCTGTCATCTTCGTAATGCTTGTGGTATTTGCGGTAATGATTAAACCACATAAAAAAGCACAAGCTTCGGTCGAGACCCAAAAAGAAGATTCAGCTTCAGTTGAGACTGATAAACCAGACTCCTCTTTACTGAGCCCGGAACTGATTGCGGTATATTTCCTATATTTCTGCACTTGTTATGGTTACTACATGATAGTGACTTGGCTACCGAGTTACTTGCAGACAGAACGCGGATTTGAAGGCGCTGCAATTGGTGGTGCGTCTGCTTTGGTTGCGATGGTTGCGGTTCCTGGTGCGCTGTATTTTAGCTCATTAGCTGATAAGTTTAAGTCACAAATGATTAAGCTGGTTGTGGCGCTGGAGATAGCGGGTGGCTTAATGTTGGCCTTTACCGTTTTATCGCCGAATACAACGGCGTTGATGATCAGCCTTATTGTTTACGGATTTTTAGGCAAGATGGCCCTTGATCCAATCTTGATCTCTTATGTTACTGAGCGTGCACCGAAAATAAGAATGGCAAGGGCATTGGCTATTTTTAACTTATCAGGGATGTCATCATCAATTATTGCGCCACCATTGACAGGCTTTATCTCAGATATAACAGGCTCTAAAGCCATTGGCTTCTATCTTTCTGCGGGATTGTTGGTTGCTGGGGCATTATTCTTCATTATTATTAACTTGAGAGCTAGTACTAAGCCAGAAGTGCAAACAGCCTAATCTTAACCCCAAGCATAACTGAAAAAGCCAGCTAACACTGTTAGTTGGCTTTTTTTGTGTCTTATTTATTTTTTAGATTTAATCAGTATGGAGTGATTATAATTTTTTCTTTAAATAGATAATCTGGTTTTTAATTATTGAATATTTGAATAAGGATCTCATTATGCAAACTATAAAAGCAGATTAAATAATAATGCTGTGATCAACAAAATAATAAAAATATTGTTTTTTGTGTGGTTTCTTTCGAGTACAAATATAATACCTCACTGTATAGTTTTCCAGACAAAATGAATTGCTATCCAATAATAAGGGAAACACCATGAGTGATATAACAAAGGAATTAATCGATGAATATCGATCTCGGGGGTATAACAGTGATTTATTACCTAAGCCGACGGAAAAGAGAACATGGCGAGCATTAAATTATTTCACGCTATGGCAGGGCTCGGTGCATAACGTACCTAATTACGTCGCTGTTGGCGGTTTTTTTATGCTCGGCCTTAGTACTGCCGGGATCATGGCTGCAATTCTGTTAAGCGGTGTTGTCATTGCGCTGGCAATGATTTTGAATGGTGCGCCTGGATCGAAATATGGTGTCCCTTTCTCTATGCTCCTTCGGGCTTCATATGGGGTTAAAGGCGCACTGTTTCCTGGCGTCTTACGTGGTGGTATCGCCGCCATTATGTGGTTTGGTTTACAAAACTACGCGGGCTCAATCGCTTTACTGATTATTATTGCCAAAATTTGGCCTGAGTTTCTGGCTATTGGCGGTGATTGGTCTTTGTTGGGTATTTCAGCACCCGGCTTGATAGCTTTTTTGGTGTTCTGGGCCATTAACATGGTGATTGGCTTAGGTGGAGGGGCAATCCTCAATCGCTTCACAGCAATCCTCAACCCGTGTATTTATCTGGTCTTCGGGGGCATGGCAATCTGGGCGGTTTCCTTGGTAGGTTTTGAGAGTATTCTTGCCTATGTTCCGGCTAAGGTTCAGCAGAGTGATGCAGGTTTTTTCGAATTTTTAATTGTTATCAATGCGATTGTAGCTGTGTGGGCTGCTCCAGCGGTGAGTGCGTCTGATTTTACTCAGAATGCTCGTAGCTTCCGTGACCAAGCAACGGGTCAGCTTGGTGGCCTAATGTTAGCTTACCTGTTGTTTGCTGTTTCTAGTGTGTGCGTACTGGCCGGTGCCAGTATTCATTTTGAAATGGATACATGGAATGTCCTCGATATTATCGCCAAGTGGGACAGCTTATTTTTGGTCATGTTTGCCGGTACTGTTGTTTTGATGACCACTATATCAACCAATGCAACGGGTAATATTATTCCTGCCGGTTATCAGCTTGTCGCCGTTTTCCCTCGCCTTACTTATCGTCAAGGGGTAATGATTGCTGGGGTGATTAGCGTGATTATCTGTCCATGGAAATTGATGGAAAGCCAGGAAAGTATTTTCCTATTCTTGAATACTATTGGTGGCATTCTTGGCCCGGTGATTGGAGTCATGATTGCTCACTACTTCATCATCATGAAGCAGAAAATAAAACTGGATTCTCTGTACGTTTCTGAAGATAGCTTTAATTACTACAAAAATGGCGTCAACCTCATCGCGTTCTACGCCACAATCTTTGCCTGCATACTCTCCTTAGGGGGCCAGTATATTCCGTCGTTAAGTGCTTTAAATAGTGTGTCTTGGTTCACCGGCGTTATTGTTGCCTTTGTGACCTATGTTGGCCTGATGAAACTTGATGAAAAACGTAATCCAGATCTTTACCTTTCGTTCCGATAATCCGAAGTATTTATTTCAAAATAGTTTAAATTAAACCAATAAAATGGAGTGAAACATGTCCTACGATAAAATTATTAAAAACGGTACCGTTATTCTAGAAAATGAAGCGATTGAAACAGATGTCGCAATAAAAGACGGTATGATTGCCGCGATTGGCAGTAATTTGGGAGTGGCATCTGAGTATATTGATGCCACTGGCTTAATCGTGGCACCAGGCATGGTTGATGGTCATGTTCATATCACCGATCCTGGCGGCCCTCGCAGTGAGTGGGAGGGTTATGAAACGGCAACGAAGGCAGCAGCAAAAGGTGGTGTTACTACCTGTGTTGAAATGCCATTGAATCAGGTACCGGCCACTATTGACCGTGAAACATTGCATATTAAGTATGAAGCAGGTAAGGGTAGACTGACGGTTGATGTTGCCTCGTTAGGTGGCCTTGTACCGCATAATATTGATCGCTTGGATGAGTTGGCCGAAGAAGGCGTGGTTGGCTATAAATGCTTTGTATCGACTTGCGGTAATCCAGATCCGACGTCGGGTGATTTTTGCAACGTAAACAATTATCAGCTCTATGAAGGTATGACCGAGCTAGCTCGTTTAGGCAAGATATTACTAATGCATGCTGAAAATGCAGAAATCTGTGATGGTTTAGGTAAGAAAGCGGTGGCAGAAGGGCGTCATACCGCCAAAGACTACATCGCCTCCCGTCCAGTTTTTACAGAAGTTGAAGCTGTTCGCCGGGCTATTTATCTGGCGAAGGAAACCGGTTGTAAGCTCCACCTTTGTCATTTGAGTAGCCCTGAAGCGATCGAGGAAGTCACCAAGGCTCGTAATGAAGGCCAAGATGTGACCTGTGAATCTTGTGGCCATTACTTTGCTCTTGATGATAATCAGTTTGAAGATATCGGGACCAAGGCCAAGTGCTCTCCTCCAATCCGTGACAAGGATAACCAAGAGCGTATGTGGGCTAAGTTGCTAAACGGTGAGATTGATTTCATTACATCCGATCACTCGCCTTGTACGCCAGACTTAAAAGAAGGCGGCATCTTCGATGCGTGGGGTGGTATTTCTTCATTGCAGAATAGTGTTGATATTATGTTTGATGAAGGGGTACAAAAGCGCGGTATGGCATTGACTCAGTTTGCTAAGCTAATGGCCACTAACCCTGCAGATCTATTTGGTTTAGAGCAGAAAGGGCGAATTGCGATAGGTAAAGATGCAGACATCGTCATGATCAAACCGAATTCATCCTATGTACTAACCGCAGACGATCTGGAATACCGTAATAAATTTAGTGCTTATGAAGGCCGTAATATTGGTGCGCAAGTTGCCAAGACACTGCTTAGAGGTCAAGTTATCTATGATCT
The DNA here is from genome assembly GCF_052873915.1 of Photobacterium sp. DNB22_13_2. Taxonomy (NCBI): domain Bacteria; kingdom Pseudomonadati; phylum Pseudomonadota; class Gammaproteobacteria; order Vibrionales; family Vibrionaceae; genus Photobacterium; species Photobacterium sp. DNB22_13_2. Next base: position 256,947 of record NZ_JBNNXU010000006.1, on the reverse strand, counting down.
TGATATTGGTGTTGTTAACCCATTCCAAGGTGACTTTGTTACAGTGTAAGCGATTGTTGAAAGAGTCATAATCAAAGGGCAGCCATAGGCTGCCTTTTTTATTGGTTCGCGATAAGTGGATGTTACAAACGTGGAATAAACTAGAGTGAGAGAGCCGGGTCGATAAAAAGGCAAGAGAGAGAATTCTCTACAAGGTAGATATGGGACCTTACCTATCAAGCATTCACATTTACAAACTATGTTTATATAAGGTTTTTATCAACGGTTGTGGGAACAACGTTAATACTATATTTGAGTATTGATTTTTCCACTATGCGTTGTTGATATAAAATGAACGATAGAATGATAATTAACTTTAGAAGGGCTACTTAAATGTTAATTTTGGGAGCTGCTTTTATTGTTAATATCCATAGAAGTAGGCGATATTAACAGTATAAATAAGAAATAGTAAAGCCAGCAAATAAGGATTTTCTGGCTTTCATTATTAGAGCTGATTTATAGTTATTAACTACTTATGCTTGTACGTATTCTGCTGTTTTCTCGTCGTTGTAGACGTCTCGGTCGAACTCTCCGAGTTTGTCAGAAACCAGCATGGCAATCATGACATCAACGGTATTGTTCAGTAGTGTTCTGAACATACCAGAGAACCAGTCAATACCGATAAGAATAGCGACACTTTCTAATGGTAGCCCCATCGAGCTGGCCAAGAAGGTATATACGATAATCATGCCACCGGGTACGACAATGGTGCCCATACACATCAACACAGATAGCAGGATAGCCATCCCCATCTGGAAGGGCTCGAGCACAATACCTGTGGCCTGGCTCATGAAGAATATAGCCAAGACGTAGCACATTACAGCACCATTGGCATTCATCGACATGGTTATTGGCCCTGTAAAGTCAGCTACTTTTCGGCTTACGCCAAATTTTGTCACTGAATCTTCCATTTTTGTTGGAAGGCAAATCGCTGAAGAAGTCGTTGTCATTGACATTATGGACAGCTTGGCAAATTTCTTCGGCATTTTAAAAGGATTTACTTTCGTTAGCATGGCTGTCATAGGGCCATACATTAGCAATAGAATAATATCGCCGATTGCCAGAGCGCCTAAGAACTTAAGCATAGGGATAATAACTTTAAAGCCGATAGCACCTGAAACATTGGCTAATAAGCAAAAAATACCAATCGGAGCCAACTTCATTACCATCTTGATGATATTCATGATGACGGCATTAAAACTGACGATAAATTCAGTAATAACTTTATTACCTGTAGTGCGAGAATATGAACCCATTGCAAGCCCAAAAATGACGGCAAAGACAATACAAGGTATCATTGCGCCACTGGACATGGAGTCAACTATATTGGTTGAAAAGAAGCCAAGGATTGTATCTTTTATGGATGTGTCGGGAGTTGCTACTGCAGCTGCTGCGCCTTCAATAATTATACCTTCTCCGGGCTTAATCGTTAGGGCGAGGAATAATCCGACAAAGGCCGAAACAATAGTCATTGAAACGATCCATTTGAATGTATGTAGGCTCATTTTTCCTGCGCCTTTGCTGTCAACGTTTCCTATAGCTGCGGATACTGCTGTCATTACCAGTAATACAACAGACATCTGGATTAATCGGATGAAAATATCGCCGATGAATTTTATATTTTCAGCCCAAGGGCCAACAAATGCTCCGAAGGCGATCCCTCCTGCAGTCGCAATAAGTATCTGATTGGTTAGTGATATTGATAGTTTGGGCTTGGGGTTATTCTCAGCCATACTAATTGACATATTTGTTCCCTCATTTCAGTTTCATTCCTGATATTTAGGTCTACAAATGCTATAGATCACAATAATAGTGAAAAGCATTACAACTGTGCCTGACCTCTTCTATATCGACTCATACATCTTATTTTTATTACGTATCTGGCTGTGATACAGAATAGGGAAAATTTGATAGCTTTTATTTGATGGTGATTCGATAAAAGTGAAATGTTAAATTGTTTTATGAAAAGGAGGGGGATCGTTAGAAATGTTTAAATGTTATTGAAATGAGTGCTTACGGTTTTTTTCTTCCATCTTTTTGTCTGTGAGAATGTCAAAAAGATGGAAGAATAATATCAGCTTATATAGCTCATTAATACTCTGGCAAATCAAAGTTTTCTGAAATTTTGACAATTTCATTGTCCGAACAATGGGCAATATCTTCCATTACTTCACGTGTGAGGTGAGGACAGAATAACTCGATGAAATCCAGCATGTATTTTTGCAGGAACAGGTTTCGGCTGTAGCACAGCCATGCATCACAAGCAGGAATAATATCGTTCAACGGGATGCTGACCAGATTTTCATCCACCACATCTTGGGCGGCAACTTGGGCTATAATGCCAATGCCGTAACCGAGATTCACATATTTCTTAATCACTTCGACGTCCATCACCGTCATGAAGTAATACGGAGTGATCCCTTTTTCTTGGAAGGCTTTGTCTTGTGAAGAGCGTCCAGTTGACCCCGGCTCGTAGCTGATCAGCGGATAAGCCCCAATTTTCTCGATTGAGATATCGCTGTCATTAGCCAGTGGGTGATTTTTGGGTACGATCAGGCTCAGGTTCCATTTATAGGCCGGCAGTACAATGATGTCTTTTTCACGCTCGACATTTTGCGCCAGTATCGAGAAGTCAGATTGGCCACGTTTTAAGATATGGCCATATTTGTCGAGCTGCGAAGTACCAATGTGGAATTTGATTTTTGGGTAGCGCTTAACGAACCGTTCTACTGCTTCAGGAATGAGGTAGCGGGCAATGGTGTTGGTGGTGTAAATATTCAAAAAGCCTTCTTCTGGCTTGATGTGATCGCGAACAATTGTTTTGATACGGCTCTCTTTTTCAAGCATGTCGATTGCTTCATCGATGATCTGCTTGCCGATTGGGGTAACCGTACTGATGGATTTGCCTTTGCGCTCAAAAATTTTGACGCCCAATTCTGACTCAAGCAACCTGATCTGCTTGCTCACGCCTGGCTGGGTCGTGAAGAGGGAATTGGCAGCAACCGAGATATTTAGGTTGTTGTCTATTACCGCCTTGAGGTAACGCAGTTGCTGTAATTTCATTGCTCTCTCATCATATTCGCAATATTTTCATACCTTTGATTGTGCCTTAAGTAACAAATTTTTCATATAACAAATGGTGATATTATATTCACTTTCCTTTTGGTGATAAGGAAGGGTTTCTGAGGAATGCCTCTACTTTGAATTATACTGCAAGGGTCTAATTCTCTAGGGCACGGATCATTTCAAAGCGGCGAAGTCCTTGGATCACTCGATCTTCTGCTAATACGGTGAGGTTGCGAATGATAGCATTGGTGATCACCAGCGGTGGGCTGACAGACTTCGTTCCCTTAGTTTCCCCGCGATAGATTCTCAGCAGCAACACATCTTGCGGCACACTCAATGAGCTGAGATCGCTGATCCCTATCACTTGAAGCTGCAAGTTGCGCGCGATTTTGATCAGCTTTTCTGTCATTTCGTTCATGGTGTTATTGAAAAGTAAGATCAACACATCTTCAGGTTTGGAGGCGGTCAGGCATTCAGCCAGTTTTGACCGCCCTAAAGAAACGGTTTCTGCATCAATGCCAGACCGGTTTAGCCTGCGAGAGAAGTGCTCAGCCAACCCTTCGGTATTATCTTGGCCGTTGATGAAGACTTTGTTGGCCGAGAGGATCAACTGGCTTGCTTCATCCAGATCTGGCTGGGAGACCGAGCTGGCAATTAATCTGAGGTGTTCAATCTCCTGACTGATCGTCGATTGCAGTACCGAGCCTTCCATTTGTGACAAGGTATGCTGATGGCGGTCACTGGCATCGGCAGACTGATTGGCAAATTTGATCAGGTATTGTTTTAGTTCAGGATGACCGCGAAAGCCGAGTTTTTGTGCCAGCCTCACCAAGGTCGAAGGATGTACCTCAATAGCATGAGCAATGTCTTTGCCGCTATGAACGGCATGGTCGGTATTGGCGAGGTAGTAGTCGACGACTTTGACTTCTGATTTGGTCAGTTTACCTTCAACACCAGTGATCAATTGTTGAATGGCACCACGAAATTTGGCTTGGTAGCTGATTTGTTTATCGTTCATTTTCTTATGTGCAATAGCGAAAGTAACCTCAATATAGGGATGAAAAATGACTGTTAAATGTCAAATTGCAGAATTCATGTAATTGCAATTTTGATTGCAAAGTATGAAAAACCTATATAAACAATCTATTATGGTTGTTCTGCAACGATTGCAGCGTTCTCTTCAATGAATAGACGAATTACTGAAACGGTAGTGTCATTTTTCCGGCCTAGCATGCTCCGCAGTCCTTCAGATAAAAATGGAATGAATCATGAAACTGCGCCTTTCAGCTTTGGCTCTCTCGCTCGTTGCAGCAGGAGCGATGGCAAAACCGGTACACGTCGAGCTTTGGCATAACCAATCGGGTGATGCCGAGGTTGTATTGCAAAATATCATTAACGACTTTAACACTGAGTACAGCGGTGTTGAGGTCAAGGCTACATACAACGGTAGCTACGCCGATATCATTACTAAGCTACAGGCGTCCATCCCAGCCCGTCGCAACCCTGAAATGGCAGTATTGGAAGTGACGCAGTATGGTGTTTTCGCCGAAGCCGGTGTGCTGAATGACCTCAATGCTTACTATCAGGCCAACGCTGAATTTACCGAAGAGCTTCAGCCATTTGCGCTGGAAATCGGTAATTACAAAGACGGTAACTACGTTATGCCGTTTAACTCTTCAACGCCGCTGATGTACGTAAATAAAGCGCTGCTGGAAAAATCCGGTTATGAAAGCGTACCAGCGATGACGTCATTCGATGAAATTCTTGAGGTCGCTAAGAAGGTACAAAATGAATTGGGTGCAGACAACGTTTACGGTATTAATACCCCAAGCCAGTTCACCCGTTTTGGTTTGGTGATGCAAAATGGTGGTGATTGGGTAGATGCGGCAACCAACAAGTCGGGCCTCGCTGATGAGGCAACGATCGAAGCCTTCCAATGGATGGGGGATCTTTACCACAAGCACCGTGTTGCTTCGGCAGAAAGTGTGACTGACGAAAAAATCGTTAAGCAGCACTTCAGTGCGGGCCGTGTCGCTATTCATTTTGATAGCACCGGTAACCTAGGCGATTACAAGCGTATTCTTGGCGACGACCTTGTTGTATTGCCTATGCCGTGTACGGTTGAGTGTCGCGTGCCTATCGGTGGTGCTGGTGTCGGGATGATGGCTAATATCACCGATGAGAAAAAAGCCGCCTCATGGCAGTTTATGCAATACCTCGCTTCAGCTAATCCTAGTGCAAAATGGTTTCAGCACACGGGCTATATGCCAGTGAACAAGACTGCGTTGGAAGTGGATTCGTCAAAAGACTTGTTAGCTGATAATCCTGATTTCGGTGCGGCGATGGAACAGTTGCCGGTTGCTCAAGGTCGTGCCCGTCCGCCTGCAATGGCCTGGATCCGTGCGCAAGAGCAAGGTATCTGGGAATCGATTGCACTTGGTCAGCAAGATGCGGATAAGGCCCTGAAAGCTTTCAACCGCCGTGTTGAATCCCGCCTTTAATTTCTCAACTGGCGGGAGCAATCCCGCCTATTAAGCATGATCATGAAAAGATATACGCCGTATTTTTTTGTTTTACCTTGCCTACTGTTAATAGGTGTATTTACGTATTGGCCGATTGTCTCGTCCTTTATTTATAGCTTCCATAGCTGGAATTTTCTGAGCAGCGACATGCCTTTTGTCGGCCTGGAAAACTACCGTTACCTGCTGGAAGGCGAAGAGTTTCGTAACTCGCTATACATCACCTTGATATTTGTCGTGATCTCGGTGCCGGTTAGACTGGCCCTCGCGTTGTTGTTGGCCAATTTTCTGGTGAACGAAACCAAGTTGGTTCGCTTCCTACGCGGGGCGTACTTCTTGCCATCGGTCACTTCAACCGTTGCGATTTCGGTTATTTGGAGCTGGATTTTTGCTACCGATTTCGGCCTGATAAATAGCATTCTAAGTACCTTTGGTATGGAAAAAGTTACCTGGTTGCAATCGCCGATGCTCGCGCTTTGGGTAGTCATCATCGTTAATACCTGGAAGCAACTGGGCTATGACATGGTGATTTATGTCGCTGGTCTTCAGGCAATTCCCAATGAACTGTATGAAGCATCTCAGGTTGATGGCGGTAAGAAGTGGCATGTCTTTCGCCGGGTGACATTCCCGTTGGTGATGCCAACGACTTATTTCCTGCTGATTATCTCTGTGGTGGAGTCGTTCCAAATTTTCACCATTGTCAATGTGATGACCAACGGCGGACCGGCGTTTGCGACAGATATGTTGGTGAACCTTCTCTACCGTACCGGTTTCGTTCTGTTTGATATTGGTCAAGGCTCTGCGCTGGCAGTGATTTTATTTGTGATTTTACTGGTATTGGCCGTCGTGAAATCGAAGTTGATTGGTAAAAAGGTGCACTATGAAGGCAGCTAAAGTAATTCAGCTTGCGCCCAAGAAAACCCGTTGGTCGCTGTCGATGGTCATACTGACCGCCATGGCATTAATGTTTTTATTCCCGATTGGGTATGGTGTATTTCTCTCGTTCATTCCGTTTGATAACTACGCATCGGGGCAAATAGGCTTTTCATTGGAAAATTATGTCTATGCCTTTACCCAGATGAACTTCCCTTTGTATCTGCTCAACACAGCCATTGTGTCGGTAGCGGTCACGGTATTGAGCCTGACGGTATCGGTTTGTGCAGCATATGCCTTTAGCCGTATTGAGTTCAAAGGCCGGGAGCTGTTGTTCTGGCTAGTCGTGGCAACCTTGATGGTGCCGGGGCATATCAGCTTGATCCCGAACTACCTCAATATGGCAAAAGTGGGCTTGCTCGATAGTTACTGGACATTGATTTTGCCATCAATTGCCAGCGGCTTTGTGACCTTCTTCCTGCGCCAGTATTTCAAGGGTATCCCCAAAGCGATGGATGAAGCAGCATGGATTGATGGTGCCAATCACCTGCAGGTGCTGTGGAAAGTGATTGTACCAATGGCACGTCCTGCTATTGCCGCCATGGCGCTGTTTACCTTCCTTGGTGAATGGAACTCCTATATCTGGCCATTGATTGCCACCGACAGTGAGGAAGTGCGGACACTTCAGATTGCCCTGTCCCGTTTATACGCCAGTGCCGCCGATGATGGCATGGTGAACTGGCCGCTGGTTATGGCTGGCGCAACGTTAACCATGTTGCCGACATTGCTGTGCTTTAAATTAGTAGAAAAACACTTGGTCCGTGGTATTGCCATGGGTGCGTTAAAGTAAGAGATGAAAATGATGAAATCACAAATTGCTTCACACCGAGGCGGAACACTTGTTTGGGGTGAAAATAGCCGCCGTGCTTTCGAAAACACCCTGAATCTTCCGGTCGAGTTGGTAGAGTTTGATGTTCACCCAACCAAAGATGGATTTATTGTTGTCCATCATGATGCAACGCTCGATCGCACGACAGATATGACCGGCCCGGTGAATGCCAAAACTTGGCAAGAGCTATCACAAGGTAGTGTGAACTATTCCGGTGGCGAGCGAATAATGACACTGGAAGAGTTGTGCGAGCTATACCAAGGCAGCGACATTATTCTACGGTTGGAAATCAAAGCTGATGTATACAAGATACCGTATCCGGGTGTGGTCGATAAAGTGCTGGCGATCCTCAAGCAAGCAGGTATGTTCGAACAAACCATTATCTCGTCGTTTAACTGCGAAGTGTTGGCTGAGCTTGCTGAAAAAGCCCCAGAACTTTTTACCATTTGGCTCATGCAAAGAAATATGCCACGCCTGTTGGGCTCTGAGTTTATGATTAGCCTTGCCCAGTCGATGCAGATTAATGAAATCTCGGTCCATGTGACCCAGTTGGACAAAGAGTCTAAACACCAAGTATTGGCGAACGGGCTGAAATACGGGTGCTACGGTGCCCATACCGCTGAGCTGATCCAAACGGCACTTGATTACGGTGTGCACGCCTTCACCACTGACCGCCCTGATTTGGCTATTAAACTACGCGACGCCTTCATGTTGGAGAATGCATCATGACCGCTATATCACTACAGCACATAGATAAGACCTATCAGGAAGGCAATCAAGTTGTCTTTGACGTCAATATGAATATTGAGAGCGGTGAGTTTATTGTGATCGTTGGCCCATCAGGCTGCGGTAAATCGACCTTGCTGCGAATGCTTGCTGGCCTAGAAGAGATCACCGCAGGCGATCTGATCATCAACGATCAGCGCATGAATGATGTTCTGCCGCAGGATCGTGATCTGGCCTTTGTGTTCCAGAACTATGCCCTTTATCCCCACCTGAGTGTACGCGATAACATCGCCTTTAGTTTGGAGTTGCGTGGTGTTGATAAGAAAACACGTCACCAGCGGGCAGAAGAGGTAGCGAAAACGCTGCGATTGGAAGATTACTTGGACAAAAAGCCTGGTCAGTTATCTGGTGGCCAGCGCCAGCGTGTTGCAATGGGGCGGGCGATAGCCCGTGATGCAGGTATCTACCTGATGGACGAGCCGCTGTCTAACTTGGATGCCGAGTTACGTAATTCGATGCGTGCGCAGATCAAACAGCTGCACCGTAAATTGGGGAACACCACGGTCTATGTGACCCACGATCAAATCGAAGCCCTCACTCTGGCCGATAAGATTGCCGTGATGAAAGGCGGTGTCCTACAGCAATTTGCCAGCCCGGAAGAGATCTATGACAACCCCGCCAATGTGTTTGTTGCTTCATTTATCGGTGCGCCACCGACCAATATCCTGCCATTATCGATTCAAACTGGCCAAGCACGCCTGATGGACGATGTTGCAGGATGGACATTGCGAGATAACACTTTGGTATCAGGTCACTATTTACTGGGTATTCGTCCTGACAAGATGGCGATTTTAGATGCCAGTTACGCCAAAGATATTCGATGGCAGGCTGATGTTGAACTGGTGGAGACAACAGGTAGTGACCGCATCATTCATTGCCGTTGTGAAGGGCATAAATTCTTACTTTGTGTCGATCGCCACTATCGTATCGAAGAAGGTGAAACCATTGATGTTGGTTTTAACGTGGCCGATGCCTTGATATTTGATGGTAAGAGTGAAGAGCGAATTTATACCACACTTAATCAAGCAGAGCGGGCGGCGTAGAAGGAGTTCGTCGCCGCCCTCATCTTGAAGCTCACAGGTTTGTGAGCCATGAAATGGCTGCCTTGTGCAGCCATTTCTTATTTTTTATTTAGTGGCTTCTTGAGATCACCCAAGTTGCCTGGCAATCGCCGCAGCAGACCTTAGCATCGCTGATGCTCTTGTTGATGATCTGGGTATTCTCAGAGTCACACTCTGGGCAATGGGTTCGGGTTGGCGGGCAATTAAGCTCAACACAATGATTCTGATTGTCCTTAGCTTTAACCATTGGTTGTTTGCAATCTGGGCACAACATGAATAACACTCCTTATATTTTGAACTGACTTCTTGTCAGTCTTGCTGTTATGCGTTTTATTTCCCTATGTCGTGTGGCACAAAATTTGTGCCAATATGGCAGAAATAAAAGACATGCACTGTAATATCACCGTTGTGCAGGTGTGACCAGCCTGTCAGCTTTATTGTTGGCTGTTTGTTGATCGTTATCATGAATAGGCAAAAACAGTGAATAATATTGCGAACTATTTGCCGAGTCTGTAATTGATCTTCATTAATTCTGTCATTGTACTGTCTTTTACCTGTTACTGTAACGTCAAGTAATTGAATTATATTGCCTTAATAATGTGCATTAATGGTTTTTGAAGCCGCTTCAATTCACCGTGTGTTCTCTCTTGTTAAATCAGGCTCGCCACTGTTATCTAACATGATTTTCCGCGCGGTATTGCGTAGTGCAAGTGTTGCCTGCCAATCACTGCCGTCAGGTTTAATTAGCGGGCTGATAATAACGTCGATATCTCCCTTGCGGGGAAAGAGTGATTTATCTCTTAAAATGGAGCGGGTGCCTTTTAGCGTAATGGTGAGTATTGGTATCTGCTTTTCGACCGCGATTTGAAATGCACCGAGGTGAAAGTCATGCAGGCCAGCCATTCGATATAACGTCCCTTCGGGGAAAATAGTCAACGGCCTTGGACTATTGGCGAATGCGGCTAACTGACGGCTATCGGTGAGGCTTTTCTGGGTATCGAACCGATCGACAAAATGGGTGCCCAATTTATTGAGGAAAGTACGGGCAAAAACATTGCCTTTGAGCTCAGACTTGGCGACAAACTGGTGCTCTTTGCCTGTCGCAGCCAACAGCACTAGGCCGTCTAGGTAACTGGCATGGTTGACGATAACCAGATATGGTGAATCGTCGGTAGGGATATGTTCAATGCCGTCTATTGCCAGTTTGGTGCCGGTTAGCTTGATGAGTGAGCGAGCACCCCAGCGGGCAACTGACCAGCAAGCTGATCGTGTCGGTAACAGCGCGACCAGTACCCAAACGGGCGGTGCTAATAATGCCATGATCAGCCACATATAGCAGGCAAAGCCCCAGTCTGCAGCCAATCGCCTGAAGCGTATGAATGCAGGCTTGGCGCTGGACATGAACAAACGGGTCGCTTGCCACCATACGGCACGCTGTGGGGCACTAAGCTTGTCTTCCTCAAACAGGGTTTTACATGCTGAGCGGCGGATTTTACCACTGGAGGTTTTGGGCACTGTATGGGGAGGGCAGAGCTCGACCACATCGGTGGGGATCCCTAACAGATTGAATGACAGGTTCTGTATCTCATCCCTTAGCTGCTGCTTTTTTTGTTCATCTTCAAGTTTGGTTTCGGCCAGTACCACCAATTGCTCGGTGCCTGTTTTGGGGTTGGCACTAGCAAACACCGCAACACAGCCTTTGCGGATACCATCAAGTTGGCTGACGGCTGATTCCAATTCTTGCGGGTAGATGTTACGGCCAGCTTTAATAATGATGTCTTTAACCCGGCCGGTGAGAAACAGCTCCCCCTCCATTGTTAGGCCACGATCGCCGGTTCTAAGCCAGTCACCATGGAAGAGCTCGGCAGTCTTATCTGGGATTCGATAGTAACCCGCTGTTGATGAAGGGCCTTTGAATTCCAATTCACCTTCTTGGCGTTCTGGTACTTCTCTTCCTTGACTATCGACAATACGGATTTGGTGCCCTGGCAGTGGGTGCCCCAGTCCGATAAGCGGAATACTGTGCTCGAGCAAAGTATTGATGTCTTGATCTTGTTCGGTTACATCACTGTTGACGGCTTTACCCGAGTTCATCATAGCTTTACCGGTATTCATCATTGCTTGCCGATCTACCCATTCCACCCTTGGTTTGCGGGTTTTGAGCGGGAACGTTAATCCGACCGACGACTCAGCAAGTCCGTAAACGGGGGTCATCGCCTCAGGGGCAAAACCATGATCTTGGTAGCGATGGGCAAACGCTTTCATTGTTGCCGGGCTAATGGGCTCTGCGCCATTCCAGCAATGCCTTACTGAGGAGAGATCCAAGCCTTCCAAGTCAGCATCCGCAATCTTGTTTACACATAGCTCGTAGGCAAAGTTGGGGGCGGCGGTTATGGTTCCCCGGTGATGGTGCAGTGCCCACAACCAACGCTTGGGCTGGGTAAGAAAATTAAGCGGAGACATAATCACTAAGGGGATAGCATGATAAAGGCTGCCAAACCAAGCGCCAATTAATCCCATGTCATGGTAAACCGGCAACCAACTGACGAATACATCGTCAGAGGTGGCGCCGACGGCTTTGCCCATCGCCCGAATATTGGCAAGTAGATTGGCGTGGGTAAGTTTCACTCCTTTGGGGACACCGGTACTGCCAGATGTGTATTGCAAAAAGGCAATATCATCTGGTTGGGCTTGGCCTAATGGTAGTTGCTCGGAAGTGACGGATTCAGCCGATAGGGTTTCAATCTCTTCGGTGGTGACAATATGCTGCAATGCAGGCACATGCAGTTTGAGCAGGGTAGATAACCCTTTGGCTTGTTCGACTGTGATCAGTAATTTGGTTTCGGCATTCTGCAAAATCTTGCTGTGCCTGATCAGGTGATCTTCAATTTGCGAAGCCCTCGCTGGTGGGTAGATCGGTACCGGGATTGCTCTCGATAATAAAATCCCAAAGAAACAATAAAAATAGGCGTTACAAGTGGGCAGCATGATCGCTACGGTATCACCAGGGCCGATACCGAGATCTTGCAGCCGACAGGCGATGATCTTTGCCTGCTGGTAGAGAGTTTGGTAACTGATGGATTCGACATTGTCCGCGTTTTGATATACATACAAATGTGGTCGTTCACCGTGTTGATCGACGTGCCATCGCAGTAGATCTTGCAGTGTTGTTACTTGATCGGGGTAATTGGAGGCTGAAGGTAACTCAATCCTTTCTGCTGAGGATTTTATCGCCGCTGGGTGCTGTTCGGCATTGAAGATCGCATTGAGCAAGTCGCGGGGAGTTTCGATTTCTGCCAGTGTCTGCGTGGGAAGCGAAAGGGCAAACTGCTGTTCGGTGCGTTGGAGCAGTTCGGCTCTGGCTAAGCTGTCGAGGCCCAGATCTTGGTCGAGCTTGCTGTCAAGGTGGACGGAACTGCTATCGAAATTGTCTGGGGTGATTTCGTTAGCAAGCTCTTTCACTATGCCGAGTAATGAATGGGCAGCCTGTTTGGGATCGGAATAGGGAAGGGGATTCTGGCTTTCCATGGGCTACCATTTTTTGTTGTTATGATGCCTAAAGTGTAGCCAAAATCGGCATTAATGCCGTTAAATGTATGAAAAGTGTGGTGATGTGCACACTCAGTATCGATGTCTATTAAATGCGACTAGATCATCGATACCTCATGGTGTATTAGCGTGCTATTTACCCATTATGCGTTGCTGGCGACTTGGCTTAGCATGGTCTTATTTTCTTCAAGCCATTGAACATAACTTTGTGGCTGACGTCCTGTAAGCTTCTCGTATGCTTGGCTCGTGCCATCAGAAAATGCGCCGCGAGCGTGTTGATCCATCGTGGTCACCAGCGCCACAATGCCTTCCGGAAGACCGAAAGATTCCAGTTGTGTTTTTAGCTCATCATCGGATTGATGGATGACTTTAACGTCCAACTCTAGCGTTTGGTTGATCATAGCTGCCATCTCTTCCGTGGTTAGGGATTGCGGGCCGTTAAGTGTTAGGGTCTGCTTACTCGCTTCACCTTTAACTAATGAAGCCGCTGCCGCGTAGGCGAGATCTCGACGACTGATCTGGGCTGACTTGCCTTCTTTGGCTGCCGTAAACCAAGCTTGGCTTTGTAGTGTGCTAGCGAAAAACTCAACCAAGTTCTCGAAATACCAGTTATTACGCAGTACCGTCCAGCTGTTGATTTGGCTGTCATTGATAGCTTTCTCAGTGGCTTCATGCTCAAACGCAAATACCACTGGTGAGTTATCAGCTGCTGGCATCGAGGTATACGAAAGGTGCTTGATGCCGACGTTGTCTGCAGCAATGATAGCGTTATGATGCAGTTCGCTACGCTGGCCGATGGCATCAATGCTGATCAGCAGCATGTTGTCGGCACCAGCAAAGGCTTTTTCTAATGAAGCTGGGTCTGAAAAGTCAGCTTCACGAACATCGACACCACGTTCTGCCAAGTGGGCGAGGCTTGCTGCGCGGCGAGTGGTGGCGATGATCTGGTTGGCTGGCACATTGAAATCATTCAGCAGAAACTCGATAACCTGTTTGCCGAGCTTACCTGATGCGCCTGTGATGAGCAGTTTACGATCTGACATGGTGTTTCTCCTGATAGTGATGTCTTTGGCTTGTATTGGCGATTAATGCCGTTTGTTGCCGTTGGTTATCACTATATCGTTTACTCTTTGATTGATAATTAGCGTAACGATAAACTCATTGTTTATCATGGTTAAACAATGGTGTAATTATGAGTATCTCACTCGACGACATGATGGTGTTCGCGGTGGTAGTGGAACAGCAATCTTTTACTAAAGCAGCCGATATACTTGGCCTTGGCAAGGCAAGAGTGTCGCAAGTGGTGTCACGGTTGGAGTCTAACTTGGATGTCAGGTTGCTTAACCGGACAACACGCTCATTGTCATTGACTGAGGCGGGCACGTTGTATTACCAAAAGTGCAAAGAGATCCAAGAAATAGCCCAAACGGCTAATGCAGAAGTGCAGTTTGACACGGCCGAGCCAAGTGGTTTGATACGTATTTCAACGCCAGTTGGGAGCCGCGAGTTGGTCAAACAGTTAAGCAACTTTTTGACGCTTTACCCAAAGATCAGCTTGGATATTATCGAAAGCGATGGTTATCAAGATCTCACGGAAGAACGCTGTGATATAGCGATTCGTGCCTCAACGGCATTGGTGGACTCTAGCTTGTACGCGATCAAGATTGGCGAGTTCACTGACATGCTGTGCGCCTCAAAAAATTACCTTGAGCGCTTCCCACCAGTGGAAGCTATCAATGATTTAACCGCTATGAACTGGCTCAGCCATGCCATTGTTCATGGACGCAAACATTTGGTACTCAATAATGGTCAAGGCCAAACAACAGTATTGAATAAAGAGCCAGCACTGTCGGTACGCACGACCTCCATGCTCAAGGATTTTGTTCTTACTGGGGAAGGCTTTGCCATAATGCCAAGCTTTGTGATTGAGAATGAGCTGGAATCAGGACAGATCATTCGGATATTACCGGAGTTGCACGGTGTTACAGTGTCGCTTTATGCCGTATACCAGCACAAAGCTCTGATGCCGAAGAAGGTTAGGACGCTGGTCGATTATCTCAGGACAAATTCACTCTCGGCATAGGTATCAAGCCCGCTTGCTCAACGAATGCCATGTTGCATTTCTCGGTGTGGTATTTACTCAATTTAGTTTGATTGCACCATCAATACAGGGCCATGAGTTGAGCTTCTGAAGAGTAAAAGACGCTCCGTTATTCCACATCATGAATTATTTTCATGTTCTATGTGAAGCAAAAGCTATTTTATTCAACTATCGAACAAAGTATAAAAAAGACTGCTCTTAGCGTTAGGTAAATTACAGCATTTTTTAAATCCGGCTATTCGTCGTAAATAGCAAAATGCTGTGAAATTTATCGGTTGGGAAAACAAAAACAGAATCATCCCTTAAAAAGAGTAAGGAATAAATTCAGCTTTTTTCTAAGGAAATAGGATACCAAATCACGATGAATAACGATTTCATATTTGCAATAAAGAGTATTTCTTTTGATGAAAATTATCAGCCATCAGATAATACACGTGTCACTACTAACTTCGCCAATTTGGCTCGAGGCAATAGCCGCCAAGAGAATCTGCGCAATGCACTAAAAATGATTGATAATCGTTTTAATGCACTGGCGTATTGGGATAACCCTGAAGGTGACCGCTACTCTGTCGAGCTTGAGATCATCTCTGTTGATATGGGTATACAAGGCTGTGGTGAAGCCTTTCCGTCGATTGAAGTGCTGAAAAATAACATTGTTGACCACAAGACCAAGGAACGCATTGAAGGCATTGTAGGGAATAACTTTTCCTCTTACGTACGAGACTACGATTTTAGTGTTCTCTTGCTGGATCATAACAAAAACCAACCTCAATTCAGTATTCCGAATAACTTTGGCGATCTGCATGGAAAGCTCTTTAAGTCTTTTGTGAAATCAGATTTATATAAACAGCATTTTAAAAAGCCGCCAGTGATATGTCTGAGCGTATCTGATAATAAGGTTTATAATCGCACTGACAATCAACATCCTGTATTAGGTTTTGAGTATCGGCCAAATGAATCTTCTTTGACTGAACAATATTTCAAAAAGATGGGATTGCAGGTTCGCTATTTTATGCCGCAAAATAGCGTTGCTCCTTTGGCTTTTTATTTCTTTGGTGATTTGCTGAATGATTATTCTAATCTAGAGCTCATAAGCACCATCAGCACGATGGAGACCTTCCAAAAAATTTATCGACCTGAAATCTATAATGCCAATGCTGTTGCAGGTAAGTGCTACCAACCAAATTTGAAGAACCTGGATCATTCATTAACTCAAATTGTTTATGATCGTGAAGAACGGAGCCTGTTAGCGATTGAGCAGGGGAGGTTTGCCGAGGAGCATTTCATCAAACCATACCAAACAATTCTCGAACAATGGTCTGCAAATTACGCTTAGTCAATAACGAGACCCCATATCTGGAACAACGGGCAGTATTTACCATGAAAATATTATTACCGACTTCAACGGCTGGCAGCTTACCTAAGCCATCTTGGCTGGCTCAACCTGAGACACTTTGGTCTCCTTGGAAATTACAGGGTGAGGAACTCATTGATGGCAAGCAGGATGCTTTACGTTTGTCTTTGCAAGAGCAGCAACTTGCAGGGATTGATATTGTTAGCGATGGGGAGCAAACACGTCAACACTTTGTGACTACGTTTATTGAGCACCTTAGAGGCGTTGATTTTGAGAATCGTAAAACGGTTAAGATTCGTGATCGCTATGAGGCGAGCGTACCGACGGTTGTTGGTCCCGTGAGCCGCCAAAAGCCAGTCTTTGTCGAAGATGCCAAGTTTCTACGTCAGCAAACCAAACAGCCTATTAAGTGGGCTTTACCTGGCCCCATGACGATGGTCGACACGCTTTATGATGGCCATTATAAAAGTCGCGAAAAGCTCGCTTGGGAGTTCGCCAAGATTCTCAATCAAGAAGCGAAAGAATTAGAAGCGGCGGGTGTCGATATCATCCAATTTGATGAGCCTGCCTTTAATGTGTTTTTTGATGAGGTTAACGATTGGGGGATTGCTTGTTTAGAAAGAGCAATTGAAGGACTGAAGTGTGAAACGGCTGTTCATATTTGCTATGGCTACGGTATCAAAGCCAATACCGATTGGAAAAAGACGTTGGGCTCAGAGTGGCGACAGTACGAAGAAGTGTTCCCTAAACTGCAAAAATCGAATATCGATATAATCTCGCTAGAGTGTCACAACTCTCGTGTGCCTATCGAGTTGCTTGCGCTTATTCGAGGTAAGAAGGTGATGGTTGGTGCAATCGATGTCGCAACCAACACAGTTGAAACGCCAGAAGATGTTGCCAACACGCTGCGAGAAGCACTTAAGTATGTTGATGCCGACAAGCTTTACCCTTGTACCAACTGTGGTATGGCTCCTTTGTCTCGTGAAGTGTCTACAGCCAAGCTCAATGCCTTAAGTGCAGGTGTAGAAATCGTCCGAAGAGAACTATCTTCTTAGTTGCAATTGAAACAACGCATGTTTAGAAATACAAAACCAAGAGCCACTTTCTTGGTTTTTATTTAAGGTACTCTCCCTAATACTCTTACCTACATATCCTTTTGCTTTTCGAGATTCGAGATTCGAGAAGGTCGCAGCTATACCAAAACCTCAACGAAACAGGCCCAGCATCGACCTAGCGGGTGCTAGTGGGAACGATACTGGGCCGAGGGTCAGTTGTAACTTAGTAAGTTAGAGTGTTTATTTTAGGTCAAAGCGGTCTGCATTCATTACCTTGGTCCACGCGGCGATGAAGTCAGTTACAAACTTCTCCTTGGCATCATCTTGGGCGTAAACTTCAGCAATAGCGCGAAGTTGAGAGTTCGAGCCAAACACCAAGTCCACACGGGTCGCGGTCCATTTCTTCTCTCCAGTCGCTCGGTCTGTCCCTAGGTAGGCGCTGTTGTTAGGACACACTGGTTTCCATTCTGTCGCCATGTCCACAAGGTTGATGAAGAAGTCGTTGCTTAGCACGCCAACTTTATCGGTCAATACGCCATGTGCTGTATTGTTGTGGTTTGCGCCTAGTACACGTAGGCCGCCAATAAGTACTGTCATCTCTGGTGCTGATAGGCCAAGTAGTTGTGCTTTATCAAGCAACATCTCTTCAGCAGGAACTGAGAACAGTTTCTTAGCAAAGTTACGGAAACCGTCCGCTTCAGGTTCCAATACCGCAAACGACTCTTCATCAGTTTGCTCGGCTGTTGCGTCAACACGGCCAGCTGAGAATGGTACATCTACATCAAAACCGCCGTCTTTCGCTGCTTTCTCTATAGCAAGGTTACCAGCTAATACAATGAGGTCTGCGATGGATACGCCACGCTCACCTTTATTGAAGTCAGCTTGAATACCTTCTAAAACGGCCAGTACTTTATTTAGCTGCTCTGGTTGGTTTGCTTCCCAATTTTTTTGTGGTAATAAACGAATGCGCGCACCGTTGGCACCGCCACGGTAGTCTGAACCACGGTAAGTTGAAGCACTAGACCAAGCGGTAAATACCAGCTCAGAAACGCTGAGTTCTGAGTCAAGAACCGCTTGTTTCAGCTCAGCAACATCGCTACTTGAAAGAGCTGCAAAGCGTGCTTGTGGCAGTGGGTCTTGCCAAATCAGATCTTCTGACGGTGACTCTTCACCGATGTAACGGCTCTTCGGACCCATATCGCGGTGCGTCAATTTAAACCAAGCACGGGCAAAAGCATCAGCAAATTGATCTGGGTTTTCATGGAAGCGTTTTGAAATTGGACCGTAGATTGGGTCCATACGCATTGCCATGTCAGCGGTCGTCATGATGGTTTTCACTTTCTGAGATGCATCATGTGCTTTCGGGGCCATGTGATCTTTATCGACGCCAACTGGCTCCCACTGCCAGGCGCCTGCTGGGCTCTTCACAAGATCCCAGTCGTAGCCAAACAGCATATCGAAGTAACCGTTATCCCAAACGATAGGGTTTGGTGTCCAAGCGCCTTCAATTCCAGAAGTCGTTGTATCATCACCTTTACCTGTGCCAAAGCTGTTCTTCCAGCCAAAGCCCATTTCTTCTAGCGGTGCTGCTTCTGGCTCTGGTCCCATTTCTGCTTCAGAGCCTGCGCCGTGCGTCTTACCAAACGTGTGACCACCAGCAACGAGTGCAACGGTTTCTTCATCGTTCATACCCATGCGAGCAAAGGTATCGCGGATATCGCGGCCTGAAGCCAGTACGCTAGGATCACCATTTGGCCCCTCTGGGTTTACGTAGATCAAGCCCATTTGCACAGCGGCTAATGGCTTTTCTAAGTCTCGCTCACCTGAGTAACGCTCATCACCAAGCCAGTCGCTTTCAGCACCCCAGTAGATATCTTCTTCTGGTTCCCAAATATCGGCGCGACCACCGACAAACCCAAAGGTTGGTAGGCCCATAGATTCAATTGCAACGTTACCTGCAAGGATGAATAGGTCAGCCCAAGATAGGCTATTACCATACTTCTGTTTTACCGGCCAAAGTAGGCGACGAGCTTTGTCTAGGTTGCCATTATCTGGCCAGCTATTCAGTGGAGCAAAGCGTTGGTTACCTGTGTTAGCGCCCCCGCGACCATCTGAAGTACGGTATGTCCCTGCAGCGTGCCACGCCATACGGATCATAAATGGACCGTAATGACCATAGTCTGCCGGCCACCAATCTTGAGAGTCGGTCATGAGTGCTTCAAGGTCAGCTTTCACCGCTTTTAGGTTCAGCGCTTTGAAGGCTTCTGCATAGTTAAAGTCTTCACCTAAAGGGTTTGATTTCTTGTCATTCTGATGCAGTATTTTTAGGTTCAATTGGTTTGGCCACCAATCTACATTCTTCGTTGCTTTTCCGCCTAGGGTTGTATTCCCACCATGCATGACAGGGCATTTACCTGCTGAACTTTCTTGATCATTACTCATAGTGAACTCCTTGTCTGCCAGCAATCAGTGCGGCAGTCGTTATGTTTGGAAAACTCAGTATGAATATAGCGAGAATGAGAAATGTTTACAGATGGTTGTATCGATAGTTGTGATAGAGCGGACCTATCTATCTGTGAATCTAATAGTTAATTGATTTATATCAAAATGTTACAGGCTGGTGGCTAGGTAAAAAGAAACCCTGCCAGACAGATAGTATTGGCAGGGTTGAGACCATGGAAGATGTAGGTTATTAGGCCTGCTTTAACTCAACCTCATCGGCGATAAATCCACCTGTCTGGTGCTCCCAAAGCTGGGCATAGATACCGTGGTGATCCAATAGTTCCTGATGGGTACCTTGTTCGACAACTTCGCCTTTATCTAGAACAATCAGGCGATCCATAGCCGCAATAGTGGATAGGCGGTGGGCAATCGCGATAACGGTTTTACCTTCCATCAACTCGTATAGACTCTCCTGAATGGCGGCTTCAACTTCCGAGTCTAGTGCTGAGGTGGCTTCATCGAGGATCAAGACCGGGGCATCTTTCAGTAATACCCGTGAGATCGCAACGCGCTGGCGCTGGCCCCCGGAGAGTTTCACTCCGCGCTCACCGACTTGTGCATCGTAACCGACATTACCGTGGGGATCGCTGAGTGTCTGGATAAACTCGTGAGCATGAGCTTGTTTGGTTGCACTGAGTAACTCTTCTTCCGTCGCATCCGGACGACCGTAAAGGATATTCTCACGGATAGAGCGGTGCAGCAGCGAAGTATCCTGAGTCACCATACCGATTTGGCCACGCAGTGAATCTTGGGTTACATCGGAAATCGTCTGGCCGTCAATTTTGATGGCTCCCGATTCTACATCGTGGAAACGCATCAACAGGTTGACCAAGGTTGATTTACCGGCACCTGAGCGGCCAATCAACCCGATTTTCTCACCCGGTTTGATGTTGAGGTTAAGCTTTTCAATTACCCCTTTCCCTTCACCATAGTGGAAGCTGACATCGCTAAATTCAATCTCGCCCTTGGAAACGTTCAGGTCGGGTGCATTGGGTTTATCTTGGATGTCGACCGGCTTGGATAGGGTTTTCATGCCATCAACCACAGTACCGAGGTTTTCAAATAGGCTGCCGACTTCCCACATGATCCATTTGGACATACCGTTGATGCGCAATGCCAAGCTGACTGCGATGGCAATCGCACCAATGGATATTGCCGCGCTCGACCATAGCCAGATAGACATACCGGCAATGATGAAGACCAGCAGGTAGTTGATGGCTTCGACAGAAATATTAAAGCCGGTGACAAAGCGCATTTGGCGGTACACGGTATCCATGAAGCCGCTCATGCCTTGCTCGGCATATTCAGTTTCGCGGTTTGTGTGGGAAAACAGCTTAACGGTGGAAATGTTGGTATAGCTGTCGACTATGCGTCCGGTCATCATTGAACGTGCATCCGCCTGTTCAGTAGCAACCGCTTTGAGCTTCGGCACAAAGTAAAGTTGAATGCCAATATATGCTAGCAACCAAAGTAACATTGGGATCATCAACCTAGCATCGGACTGGCCAATCATCACCACCATTGAGGTGAAGTAGACAGTGATATACACCAGCACATCAAGTAGCTTCATCACCGTTTCGCGAACGGCCAGTGAGGTTTGCATTACCTTGGTGGCAATCCGTCCCGCAAACTCATCTTGGTAGAAGGACACACTTTGGCGAAGCAGGTAGCGGTGCGCCAACCATCGAATCGACATGGGATAGTTGCCTAGCAAGGTTTGATGGACAATCAGAGAGTGCAGAGTAATAAGGACAGGGACGATAATGACTACTAGCAGCCCCATGCCCATTAACTTGCCACCTTCCTCGGCCCAGAAAGTGTCTGGATTATGTACGGTTAGCCAATCTACCAGTTGTCCCATAAAGCCAAACAAGGAGACTTCAACGATTGCAATCAGTGCACTGAGTACCGACATGGCAAGCAATGGCAGTTCAAAACCACGGGTATAGTGGCGGCAGAAGGCGAGCAACCCCGTTGGTGGTTGCTCAGGCTCATGAGGCGGAAAGGCCTGAGCGAGCTTTTCGAAACGTTTGTACATAAATTGATGGTTCCAGTCTGGCAGATATGTTTGGCAAAATAGCTCTATCGAAGGATATAGCTCGGGGTAACGCTATGACTTGGTGCGCAATGGCATGGAGGCATAGAGAGAGGTGAAACCGGAGCGATATCCCGATAGGAAAAGGAATGTGTAGGAGCAATACTCAAACTTGAATTTACACATTATGGTTGGTAATTGTACATTTATGCAACTAAGAGGTTAAGGCTTAATTCTCTTTCAATCTTGCCTGATTCTGCATTATGGATAGGAAACACTGTGAAAATTATTGAAATACCAGCTGAGCTGACTCTGCCGATTCGACATCAGGTGCTGTGGCCAGATAAAAATATCGAATTTTGCCGAGTTCCTGATGATGCCGATGGCCTGCATTACGGGGTTTACGAAAATGACATATTGGTGTGTGTGGCGTCGATATTTATCGCTGGAGATCAGGCGAGATTAAGGAAATTTGCGACGCTGCCAGCTTATCAGAGCAAGGGGATCGGGAGCGCGGTGATCGAACATATTCTTGCTGATCTCAAGCTAAAAAGTGTCCGTTGTTTTTGGTGTGACGCTAGAGAGTCGGCAGGCGGATTTTATCATCGTTTTGGCATGGCTCCTGAAGGTGAGCGTTTTTACAAAGGGGATGTTCCTTACTTTAAAATGTCCATGACACTGAAATAAAATCAGCTTAGACTGGTGTTACCGGTAACAAATGATTGCCCAAGCTGCGGTCAGGCTTGTGGGAATCAAATGGATAATAAAGAAATACAGGAAGAATAATGAAAGAAAGTCAGCAACTGAATCTCGAATTTACCCCACTGATTGAGCAAGGCTTCGACCTTGCCGAGTGTCCACGATGGGACTGGCGCCAGCAGGCTTGGTGCTGGGTTAATATCCCTGCAGGTGAACTGTGGCGCCTGAAAGAGGGCAAAGCAGAAGCTCGACGCTGGGATGATATGCTTGGTTGTGCGGCGATGTGGGGTGAAAGCGGTTTTGTATTGGGTACCAAGTCCGGTGTTTATCTGCTAGAAGGCTGGGATGCCGAGCGTCAGCAAATTGCACCTCTTGAAAAAACGCACCCAAGAATGCGTTTTAACGATGGCCGTGCCGCTCCGGGTGGACGCTTTATGGCCGGTACGCGTAACGGTGCCAAAGAAGGCGATCAGGGCCAGTTCCATCAATTGATGGCGGGTGGTCAATTAGAAAAGATGCCAATGTTCGCTTGGACCTGTAATGGACTGGCGTTTTCACCATGTGGCAAGACGCTGTACTGGGCCGATACTGGTTCTAGCTTGGTTTATTGTGCTGACTACAACCCAGCAACGGGTGCGTATGGCGAAAATCGTGTCTTCTGTGATTTAACCGATTTCGATGGCCGTCCAGATGGTGCGTGTGTCGATAGTGAAGGCGCTTACTGGGTCGCCATGTACAGCGGCAAGTCGGTAGTGCGTATTGGTACGGATGGTGTGGTTACTCACGTGATCCCGGTACCGGCCGATAACCCAACCATGGTTGCTCTGGGCGGTGAGAAGGGTAACCAACTCGTAGTCACCAGTGCCGAAAGTTCTAATGGGCCGGGCAGTGTGCTGACCGCTCAAGTTGAGTGGCAGGGGATCGAAGAGCCTTTAGTGACCGTACTGTAAGGTTACCGTAACCACTTCTTAATCATGGGCGCTTAACTGGCTTAATCCGCACCCAGCTTTATTCTACGATAAGGCAGTTGCGCCCTTCTTCTTTGGCCTTGTAAAGGCAATTATCGGCACGTCGGATTAAGCTGTGAATGTCGCTCTCGGCGTGGGTCATACCCAGGCTTATGGTGTACTTGATGGTATTGCCGAGGATCGTCAGTTCAGACTCCGCAATTTCTTTGACTAAATGGTTTAGTCGTTGGGTAAATATTTCTGGTGAGTTGCCATAAAGAATACAGAATTCTTCACCCCCGAAGCGGGCAACCAAGGCATCCGGGAAATAACCTTGTAAGGTGTTAGCCAACTCAATCAACACCATGTCTCCGATATGGTGACCATAGTTGTCATTGAGTCGTTTGAAATTGTCGACATCAAGCAGGGCTAGGCAACGCGGTCCAGTATTCTTTTTTACCAACTGGTGGTTGAAGAAATAGCGGCGGTTCCATGACTGTGTAAGGTAATCTCGGTTGGCCAATAGATAGAGGTTGCGCTCGGAGTCAAGAATATTCAATGTACTGTGAAGTCGGCAGTAGAACTCTTCTTGATTAAAGGGCTTTTTGAGGAAGTCGTTGGCACCGGCCTTGAGGAACTTTGCCGTCAACGCTGGCTCTTCACTGGCTGAAAGGCCAATGATTGCGAGTTGTCCGGGGCGAAAGCGTTTTCTCAGTTCTTTAATCAAGCTGACGCCGTCCCGCTCTGGCATAGAATAATCGGTTATGACTAAAGAGATCGATTTGTGCTTGTTGATCATTTCCAGTGCTTGCTCGCCATTCTTGGCCTCAAGAACGGTCAGGTACTGTCTTTCAAGCAAACTACGAATGTACTTTCGTGCGGTGATGGAGTCATCAACGACTAATGCGGTATGGTCATGATTGCGTTCTAAGCGCTGTAGGATCGGGATGATACTGGCAATACAGGTCGGACTATCTTTGGGAATATAGTCAATGACTGTTTTGGCTAATACTTTTTCACGGGTCATCTCATCCATTAGCGCCGTCAAAACAATGACTTTGATACCAACAGACAAACAAACATCGATGATCTCACCATCTTGCCCGTCAGGCAGACAGTAATCGAGAATGGCACAGAGGAAGTCTGTACTATTGTCTAAAACAGCTTCGGCTTCAGCAATGGAGTTGGCTATAACGGGTGTGTAACCTGCTTGCCTTAGCTCACTTTCAATGACTCGACGGAATGGACGGCTATCTTCGACGACCAATACTTTTTGTTCCATCACTCTAATCCTGCAGCTGTCTATTATTATCATTGTTTATAAGGCGCAGTATTATGAGCTATTTTATTTTGAGATACAATTAACACAATCTCTTGTTTTAAGAAATATATTTGCTCGAACAGAAAAAACTGTAAATTTAGCTTGGCATCGAATCAAATTTTGGTCACGCTAGTGTTGTTTTTTTGCTCGTTTTATGTATTGGATTACGTGTGTATGGTTTGTATCCCTTTGATGTAAAATAACTCAATAGTCTTAGCCTCTGATTTACAACGAAGGAAATCACGGGTTTGGCCAGCATAATACAAGGGTATAATTAAACATGTAATGTTATAACCCTGTCATTTTTTTAATTTTTTATCTATTAAAATAAAATATAGCTGAACATAGCAAGCCACTATTTGTGATTTTTATTTATTACCGATAAATAATCTGAAAACTTATTTTTCATTACATTCTCTATACCTCATGAAAATTAATGGTTAAGTCTTTTTTTTTTAGATGAATCACGGGCAATTTCTGGCCATAGAATATTACCCGTACTGTTTGTCGTGCTACGCTTTTTAAGCAGGGCTGTAGTGCTGCAAAATTGCAGTGACTTCTTTTATACGGCGTTGAAAACTGGCTTTAGAGGCGCGTTCGTGCTCGGTATGATCACCATCGCCAAATGGACCAAAGCCGTCGAGTGTCGGGACACCTGCACCTGCCATTATATTGGCGTCACTGACCCCACCGCGTTGCTCTGTTTTGAGTGGGTAACCCAGAATGCTGGCAAAAGTATCAAGCAGGATCTGCTGCTCAGCCGTTGGGGTCATGACATCACGTTGTAATCCGCCTTCTATCTTGGCGGTTACCCCACCAACACCATGCTGGTGGATCAGCTCAGGAATAGCACTCAGTACACGCTCTTGTTCTTGTGTTTGGGTAAAACGTGCTTCAACCATTAATTCTGCACCGGGAGAGATGGTATTGGTGCTGATCCCACCTTTAATTTTACCGACATTGACGGTCGTTCCTTGCTCAATGTGTGTTAATTCATCTAAAGCAATGAGTAATTTGGCGGCGGCAAGGTTGGCATTCTTGCCTAGGTGATAATTATTTCCGGCATGTGCGGCCACTCCAGTGAGTTCAATGCGATACGTTGCTACCCCTTTGCGACCAACAACGACCTCATGGTTTGGGCCAGCAGCTTCGAAGTCAATACAGGCATCGTAATGGTGGGCAATTTGACGGGTGACAAATTTACTGTCATCGCTGCCAGTCTCTTCATCACTAACGAGGAGTACATCTATATTGCGAATTTGCCCATGGGTTTGTTGCAGGTTTCGTAAGGCACTCAGCGCGACAAGGTTACCTCCTTTCATGTCACAGGTTCCTGGACCATATACCCACTCATCATCCTCATGGAAGCTTTCAAAAATCCCCGGAGGGAATACGGTGTCCAAGTGGCCAAGCAGTAACAATTTAGGGGCGCTATTTTGCCTTGGTGTGGTGAACAATAAATGATCGCCAACACTTTCACGATGGAATACCTCAATATTAAACCCTAGTGGTTTCAACCACTTTTTCATGGTCTGACCACTCAGATCTACGCCTTTCTTATTCCCAGTCCAGGAGTTTATTTCGACTATTGTTTTTAAATCAGTGAAATTGATAGGTTCCATAATTTGATTCCTTGCACAGGTTTGGTGTTTTTTCTGTGCTGTTTGAGAGAAAGTTCCACATAGCTCACTGTTACCACATATATGCAACATTATGATGTCAAACTATATTACTATCCTGTTGGTTTTAATCACAATGCCACATCGGCATATTTTTGAGCTGCTCACAAAGGAGTGACACATGGCAAGGCACCGGGTCGGTTTATGGATGTATGAAAACTGTGGAGGAAAAGAAATAGAGCAAAAAATCGTCAGTAAACTGCGAGAGCGTGAGATTGATGTCTTGACGGCACTGAATCTGGCGCAAGCAACCGCATTTGACGGAAATATTGTGTGTAATGGACAACAACTCAACGAACTCGACCTGTTTTTCTCTTATAACGCGGGCCAGCAGTCGCCATATCAGGTGTATCTCTATCAGGTACTCAATTCGATGATGCCGATGATCAATAACTACGCATCATTTGCGCTTACCGAAGATAAATTCCGCACCGCCCATGTGCTGAAGTCACATGGAATTACTGCGACGGATTACCTTGTTTGCAATAAGTACAATTTGGAGCAGGTCAGGGCGCACATGCAGTTCTGGGGCGGCAAGGCGATATGCAAACCGGTCGATGGCTGGGGTGGTAACGGTATTATCAAGTTGGAAAACGAACATGATTTGGAATTGCTGACGCCGTTTATCAATCAGCAGCAAGCGCCGCAGTTCTATATTGAACGAGTGATTGAGAATGACTATTCAGACTATCGCATCGATATTGTCGATAATAAGTATGTTGCTTGCTATGGCCGCAAAGCTGCACCGGGAAGTTGGAAAACGAATGTGACCAGTGGCGGGAGTGTGATTAAGCGCGAACCTGTGCCTGAAGTTATTGAACTGGCACTAAAAGCTGCGAAAGTGACCGGTTTAGAGGTGGCGGGTGTAGATATTATCTATGACGTCGAGCACCAGCGTTATGTGGTGATTGAAGTCAATGGAATCCCTGCGTTTGCCACGCCGGACCAAGAAGCATTTGGCCTTGATTTTAATGACACCAAGATTGACTACTTGGTAGACCTTATTGATCGCACTGTCACCAAAGACAGTAAGGCGCCAGCCAAAGGCTTTATCCCATCCCTATCAGAAGCGCTTATCAAACCTAACCTGCTTACCGAGGAAGCTGCAGTATGAACACCTTGAATCAAACGCGTCCCAAAATCGGCTTGTTGTACCTTGATCATGTACTGCGCTTTTTCAATCGCTCGAACTTCAAAGGGTGGCCAGATAAAATAGAGCAGGTTACCTATCACTGGGGTAATGACAAAGACCGCTTCGTTGCCGAAGTGAAGCGCAAGAAAATCGATGTGTTGATTGGTAATATCCCGGCTACCGCCTACGAGACATTTCGCGCTATCGCCCGTGAGTTGCCGGGGGTACGCTTTTTACCGTCACTCGACAGTCAGTTCAGTAATAAATCAAAAGAGAACGTCACCCACTTTTGTGAGAAATACGATTTGCCGATCCCGCGCACTCGTATTTTCTATGAAGTGGAACAAGCGCTGGATTTTCTAACGAATACCGATTATCCGAAAATCGTCAAACGCTCTTATGGCCCATCAAATTACGGTGGTTATTTTGTCCATAAAGTGGATAGCGCCGAAGAAGCATTGCGATTGTTCTCGGAGAAACGTTACTACCCGGCATATATCCAAGATTTCGTACCGATGAAAGCGGATATTCGAGTGATGTTAGTTGGTCATCAACCAGTATGCGCGTTCTGGCGTCGTCCACCAGAAGGTGAGTGGTTAACCAATACCAGTCAGGGCGGGAGTATGGATTATCAGGCTGTGCCTGAAGAGGTGCTTGAATTAGCGGTAAAAGCATCGAAAGCCGCCAACGCGGAGTATTGGGCCTGTGATATTGCCGTGAGTATGGATGATGACTACACCATTTTGGAATGTGCCACGGCCTTTGCTGCCTTCCCATATATTCGCGACTGGATTGGCCAATATTTGATGTGGTTATTGGCACCACAGGACTTCCGTAAGCCGTATTTTGCTCATCGCAACTGGGAAGAGTTGGGTAAGATTGACTCGTCATTGCTTCGCACCATGCGTTATATCGGGTTTGGTCAGCCTGACTATTCAACCGATACCGGCGAATATGCTCCTGCTGATGAGCAGTATCGCTTATTGGAAACCCGTTATAAACAGGAAGAAGAGTGGCCGAGTGAAGCGTGGAACTTCCAAGGTAATACCCCTACCAAAGTGATTGCTGCCGATAAGCCAGTGGCTGGGTACTCTGGTGTCTCCATCAGAGAGATTATGGAAGAGGCTGATACGGGGATTGAACAACAGGGTGAGGTGGATATTTCTCCTGTATTTAAAACTGTTGACGTCACTGTTGAGACCAAGGAGCTAAGTGAACAAGAGCTGCTTGCGTTTTTCCTTCAGGTTAAGAGTGTAGGGAAAATCTTGGCCACTGATATTGTCACCACCCTAGGCGCGAGCGAGACACTTCGCGTACTCAACCATCAACCTGAAGTTCTACTGCAGTTCAGAAACCTCAAGCACAAGAAGCTGGCTATTATCATGGATGGATGGCATCAGTACTGTGCGAAAAAGCAGTATCGCTATGAAGAGGTTGCTGAATGAAGAAACAATATATCTCTTACCAGGGCATGATGGACCTTCTGGAAGAGGCCATGGCGAAGTATCCGGATTTGATCCGCTTGCAGAGCATTGGTGAGACTCATGAAGGGCGGCCAATAATGATGGTAACCATATCGCAAGATGTGGCCTATGCGGATTTAAAGCCAGCGCTGCTTTATACCGGTACTATTCATGCTCGGGAGTGGATCGGTATTGAGCTAGCGGTCAGTTTTATCCGATATTTACTGGATAATTACCCATCCAACCCGGATGTGGTAGAGGCGCTGGCTCGTAATACTTTGTACATGGTGCCTTGCCTGAACCCTGATGGTTTTGAGTATTCCCGTAAGCATTTTTCGTTCTGGCGTAAAAATCGTCGCGACAATGGTGATGGGACTTTTGGGGTCGATCTCAACCGAAACTTTGGTATTAATTTCCGGCAATCGACACAAACCAGCTCTAATATCTACGGTGGTCCTGGCCCGTTTTCTGAACCGGAAACGCAGGCGATTAAACAGTTTGTCGAAAGCCGTGACAATATCTGTGTGGCGTTGGATTACCACTCGCAGGGAAATGTATTTTTCCCTGCCCATAAGTTTAATCATGAGGCGGAACTTGAAGGCACGGATCTGAATATCCTCTGTGCCAACATGGCACGGGAAATCCACAAGGTTACCAAGCGTCAGTACGGTATCCACCGTGGTAAGCCGCCTGCCAACTTGATCCACGGTAGTGGTCGTGAGTATTACTACGACAAGGGTATTCTCTCTACGGTGGTTGAGGTGGGGAGCCGGAATATTCCGGATTACCTGATTAACATGTCACAGAGTGTCGATGAAAATATCCCAGCGCTGCTCTATGCCCTCAGAACAACGATTGATTACTCGAAATTGGCGCCCAGCCGGCCGGAGAGCTTCTCAACCAAAGACATCACCGCTAATTCGGTTGAGTTGATCTGGGAGCCGGGGAAAGAAGATGATGGTTGTTATTACAAGATTTATCGCAGTGAAACACCGAAGGCACCCTGTACCCGGGAAAACCTGATCGCAATAACGTCGCAATTAAGCTACACCGACAAGCAGCTCAAATCTGGTCGTCGATATTTCTACAATTTGCGTAAAGTAAACCGGGTGAACCGAATCAAGTCGCCGTTCGCCCCTGAGTTGAAAATCAAAACCTTGCTCGAGCGTGATGAGTTCTCGTTTACCCTGTTTCCGAACCCTGAAAAAATCGGTTATGTGGGCGAGTTAACCCGTGCTAACAATGCCGAACACTTTGGCCATAACTCACTGTTTATCGGTGTGAATAAAACCAAAGGGATCTGCTACGGCGTTATTGATTATGACATGAGGCGGCTACCGGCTGATGCCAAAATCAAGGATGCTTTGTTCTCGCTTTATCCAATGAACCGGGTCGGGGCGAAAATTGAGAACTACGGTGAATGGTCGGTATCTATCCTGAATCCGGATGAGATCACTGATATTTCAGACTTTGATCAAATCCATCATGCAACGCCAATACAGACGTTGGGGAATGCGATCGACTCGGATCAGCTGACGCAGGGGATCTGGAAGAGCTGGCACTTCAGTGCGATGGAAAAAGGATTGATCGAACAACAGCTGGAGAAAGGACGTTTGCTGTTGAGGCTGCAAGGTCCCGTTGATTTGCCGATGGGTAATGATTCCCAGATGATGCAGTTTGATATCGGATACGGACGCTTTGGTGGTGGGATCCATTATCGGCCAAATTTGGATTTGGTTTATCACCGTAAGCCCTATCAGCTCTCTGTCGGTGCCAGTGCTTTCCACACGGTAAAGGCGAAAGAGGTTGAAGGTGGCAAGCTGCAAAGTGGCTATGATGCCAACGGTGAGCGCATTTTTGGGGTAGTGGACTTCACCTTACCTAGGATGTCTGAGCAGAGTGATGTGATATTTACCGATGCCTACTTTGTGCTGGAGAGCGCTTCGCTCACGGGAATTAACCAACCGATGCGCTTTATGGTTGAAATGGTTGATCTCGATGAGCCTGACTTTGAGCAGCTGAGTACCGGTGAGCCGATTGAATTTATCGGTTATGAAGTCAGCAGTGAAGGATTAGCCAAAACAGCCCGGCAGACTTTCATGTTCGATAGTTCTGCCCGTCAGTACCTTGAGGATTGCTACGATCAAAACCGAGCGGTGAAGTTAGTCATCAAGGCGACCTCAGCCTCCAAGCAGCATGATGCCTTGGTTGAATGGAAAACTGAATCTAATGACGGCACCATGTCTACCCAATTGGTGGTCGAGTATATCGAGCGCCGTAAGCAGCCATTGGAAACGCCTGAAAACTTTCAGGCTAACCTTGAAGGCGGCATGGTTAAGCTGACGTGGGATAACCCGCAGGACAGCTATTGGGTAGGTACGTATGTGGTGCGCAATAGCTTCCATCCACCGCGATCCCCGTTCGATGGGGTGAAGTTGTATGCTGGTAAAGACGGGTATACCTTCGACAAGTTTGGTAATGCCAACTTGGCCAAGTACTACTCGGTGTTCAACTACGATAATGTGCCTAACTATTCTGCCCCAGCGGTACTTAAGTTCAGCTCGGATGAAGTGACCCCGATTGAGTTTGATGAATTTGAAGCTCAGGACGAAGTCGAACAGCGCTATCGCCAAGGGGACTGATCCCAAGGCCGGTAACTGTTTGATATAAAAAGCCGCCAGTGCTGTCTATCTCTAAAGATAATAGCGCTGGCGGCTTTGTTTTTATTTAAGGGTCAATGATTAGTGTTGGTTAGCCTCAGCTCTGCCCCTGCCAGATCAATTCACATTGCTGGCTACCATCTTGAGCAATCGGCTTTTCAACCAACCAGCGCAGTGGCGAGACTACAGGGCTGGTGGTGAAACGAACCGAGGTCTCCATAATGGCGGATAATGGTATTGAGAAGTCGAAATCTTCAAACTTGCCAAAGACCTCTACCGGCGTTTGCAGGCTGAAAATTTGCGCCCGTTTCGACTGGGGGCGCAGGTACAGGGCAAAGTCTCTGTCGGCATAGCTGGCATCGAACTTGCCATTGACCTGAATACGCGTCGTATCCAGCAGCAAGTCGCGTTGGCTCATTGTGCCTTGCTTGATATCTAACCCCGCAGCAACACAATTGAGTACCGATGGGTCGTTGTTGGTAAAGTTTGGAATGATCGCATCGGTCAGGCTTACCGCCCATAGGTCGATCAAGTCCGACTCAAACTCTTGCGGCCATGCGGCAAAGCCGATAAAACCGTTGGCGTTATTCATCAGGCTATCTGGCGAATTAGCCAAACTGGTTAGGTTGAACTGGGTTGAAATATTGCCATACATGCCGCTTTCCGGTGCCAGACGGCGGGCGAGAACCCCGTAGTCGAAATTCTCGATATGGCCGTTTAGCTGGATATCAAACATATCACCCTGGGCTTTGATCTGGCTTGCCATCTCGACATTACCGCCCGGCAGCTGGATAGTCATCGGTTTGAGGTTGAACACGCCGTTTTCAAGCGCCCAGTGCAATTGACCTGCGCCTAGCCAGTCTTCACCGGAACGCACTTCATCGACATCCAGCGAGAAGTTGGCATTAAGCATGTCCAGACCATCGGTACTGATCAACGCCGTATTCTGTTTGTCATCAATGGTTTGGTCGGTGTCCGTTGTGCTTTCTTTTTCCCATGCCTGCCAGTCGCCAACCTTGAAGTCGTTGAGCTGGATAAATGGCGCACGGAAAGCCAGTTCGAGGCGAGGGCGTTGCTCTGCCTTGAGTGGTGGTAGCCAAGCGCCTTTACCGGTTAGTTGACTGTCGTTGACTTGTACCTTCATGTCGTTGAGGTGGTAGCCCTTGTTATCCATCGATAGGCTAGCAGCCAGAGTGATTGGCCCATAAGGTGGTAGGTCAATATCGCTAAAGGCTTCGAGTCTATCGAGGTTGGGCGTAAACACTTCAAAGGTGAGGTTGAGTGCTTGCGGGTCAATCGGCAGGCTGAGATTGGAGCTGGCGTCAAACCGCATGTCACCTACGTTGGCAGCCAGTGATACCGGTAGTGTCGAGCGGCCATCATTGGCTTCCTTGAGGGAAATCGATGATAGTTTGAATGACGCTGCTTTGCCTGCGGCCATTCCGTTAATCGTTAGGCGAGTAGCTGTGTCTGGTCCGGTCACAAACCGGCCTTGATCCAACTTAACTGTCAGCGCTTTGCCGGTGTAGCTATCGGCGATATTGGCGTGGCCACCAACCAACGCCGCATCAACCTCGGTATGTTCCATCAATTCTAGAATGGATCGCCCTGACAGAGAGACAGCCAGCTTGGCATGATCCAAGCGCATATCAAAGTCATCAGTAACATCGAATCGGCTCAGGATAGCCCCTATATCCGGTTGGTTTACGGCAAGGTTAAGCTCTGCATCAATATTGGCAGCATTGATACCTAAGCTCAGATCACCTTTGTAGGTACTGCCCGCAAAGCTGGCACTGATTGGCGCTTTGTTCATATTGCCATCACGGACCTGGCCGCTGAAGGATAAGTTATCTAGTTGCTGATCAGCCCATTTTAGTTTGTCGGCACGGAAGTTGAGATCGGCATCGGCAATCACCATTTCGCTACCCAGCAACGGTACATCCAAGTTTACCCCTTGGGTCGGCACGGTTTGCTCGACCTGTGGTAGTTCGTCATCATTGATGAACTGGCCAAACTGGGTGAAATCCAATTGCGAAAACTGGGCATCCATCACTAGGAAAGGACGCTGTTGGTCCGGTTGCCAGCGCAAGGTGACATCACCGTAGCTCTCTAGCAAGGCGAGATCTGGCATTGAGAGGTCGATCCAGCCATTTTGGTAGTTAAGTTTGCCATCAATATTGATGTTGCCGGATATATTGGTTTGGGTACCCAGCCAAGGATTGAGTAGGCTGGCATTATCACTGTTGATCTTAAGATCAAACCAGCTGCCTTCCTCCCAGCGGGTATGCTTCAGAAGCCCCTTGGCCTCGACAGAAATCGCCGGAGAGTCAAAGGTCAGGGTGGTTGGCCAGTCCCTGCCCATCATAATATCTTGTAAAGTACCCGCTTGGGCTTGGATATGGGCGGGTATGCCCATCAATTGGCCTTGGATATCGGATGTGAACTGACGATTAATACCGGCATTGAGCCTAGCTTGGTCAATGCTGAAGTTGGCTTCGCTACCCCATTCGACCAATGCTTTGTCGATGGCTAGGGACAGCTCGGCGCGCTCTAACCACTCACTGAGCTTGGTGCCGTTGGTCGTAACGGCGAGCTCTGCACGATCCAAATGACCGCGTGAATAAGGGATACCTGTGATCCAGTGGGCCATTTCGCCTAAAGGCGACTGTTCGGCACCCAGCCTGATATCCAAGTTGGACACCCAACCTGTAGCGTCGAGTGAAGCCTTGCCGCGAAAAGGCACCTCGGCAATATCAGCGGTCATCGGTGCTGATAACACTCCGGCTTTGCCGTTTACCGACAGGGATAGATGTTCAACCGGCGTGCCCAACCCTTTGATCTCATCAATGGAAAGATCGACCCGGGTCGTAGTTTTTTTCAGCCATTGCTCAAGGGCTCGTTGTAAAGGTGACTGTTGAGGAGGGGCTGCAAAAGCACGCATCATTGGCTGGGGTTCTGGCTGGAGCCAAGGACGTAGGTCAATCAATGGGATATTCAATTCGCCATCAATGACATTATGCTCGCCAAGCTCTATATCCAAATAGCCTGCGCCATGAGTGATCGGGCTGTCGATAACGAGGTCGCTGATCTTGATAGTGTTGGCGTTGGCATTAACGTGAGTGGAAATCGTCAATGGAGCCACATGCTTAGCATCGAATCCGAACAGGGCTTCAATAGGTCCGGTATCTTGCCATTGCAGGCTGATATCGGCATTGACCATATCCGATGCATCAGCATCAATATTCAGCTCTGCCCCAGCAAACGAGCCTCTGGCTTTCACCTTACCGGTTTGCTGGTTGATGAGTTGCTCGAGATCGCCAGTTAGCTGAATATCATATGGTTGGCCAATCATCGCTCCCTTGGCGGTAAATTCCCACTCATTGCCAAGCTGACTAAGGTTGAGGGCGTCGAGATACCAGTCGAAATACTGTCCTTGGCTTTGGTCTTCGAATACCACGGATAAGTTGTTGGCACTGACACGATCAGTAAGTGCTAACTTAAATGCAGAATCGTTATTGGCAGGGTTATCCTCATCAGCATTATCAGCGATGCTTGATACTGACGTTTGCGCCCCAAGCAACCAATTTGCCTGCCCATCATGGGCTTTGGCAAGATGCAGGTTGATATTGTCGAGCTCAAGGTAGTCAACGGCCAATGTCCCTTTGAGGAGCGGGAGTATTGCCACTTTAGCGTTGATCTTGCCTGAGGTAAGCATCGGTTGCCACTCAAAGGCATCGATATTGTCGATGTGTACACCTTCAAGGTGAACCTCAGGACGGAATGATAATACCAGCCCCATTTCCCCGTCGATACGGGTCTCTCGGTCAAGGTTAGTGGTCAGCCACTGGTTGATATCGTCTCGATAAGGCGTTAAGTCAACTTGGATTCCTACGGCAAGGGCTGCGGTGATAATCGCTGTGGGAGTGAGTAAACCAAGTCCTACCCACTTACTGATTTTCTTCAATGGCGACGTTATCGCTTTTGTCGGTGTCGCTGGGCTAGTAGTGGCTGTTGGCGACTCGGGCTGCGCATTAGCAGCATGGTTGTTTTTTTTTGGGCGCATAATGATTGCAAGAAGGCGAAAGACAAAAGAAAAAGCACAGCAAGAATGGCCTGTGCACTATTTTGGATGTTGTTTTATTAATAGCTTCAACCATACCATGAAATGGGTTTAGTAGGCATTAGAGGGGAGGGGAATTTACACACCATTGACGGTTATGTCTGGATATTTACAGCGTATAAAACCATTAATTCAATTAATGTGAAAGATGATTTCCAACGGTTTGAATCATGCCGAGGAGGGAAGTAAACTCACGGCAAGATTGGAGTAGTGTATGACAGAGCAACCTACAGAAATATTCGCCGCCAAACTGCTGGGATCGGGCTTTGAAACCGATCAAGAATCTCACCTGACAGTGAGTCTGCAACCGGGACAGCATTTGGCGATCAGTGGTCCGTCTGGCTGCGGTAAATCAAGTCTGCTGCAGGTCATTGCCGGTTTACGCCCCTCTTCATGCGGCGATATCCACTGGCAACAAATCACTGTTAAAGAAGATAACCTGTCCTGGTGGCGCCAACAGTTTTGTTACTTGCCGCAGCAAGCTGTGATGGGCGGGGAAACGATATTACAGGCGATGATGCTGCCTTGGCATCTTAAAGCCCTTTCCCTTCCAGAGCCCTCACACGAACGCTGCTTGGGTGTACTGGCTTCCTTAGGGATCACCCATACGCTTGAACAACCAACCGATAAATTATCTGGTGGTGAGAAACAACGGCTAGCCATTGCTCGTGCGCTTTTGATGGAACGCACGTTATGGTTGATGGACGAACCGACGTCGGCGCTTGATGCTGCCAGTCGAGATAAAGTGATCGCGCTGATTGCCAAGCGGTCACTGACGGTGATCTCCGTTTCCCACGATCCGGTTTGGATGAGTTCGGCGCAACTTCAGCACCAAATGGGAGGGGCCAATGAGTGAAACCTTGGTGATCAGTAACTGGGCGTTGGCCGGGTTTTACCTGCTGTTTCTAATTCCTCTTGGACTATTCCACCGTTGGGAGTTCGGCCTCAGTAAGACGTTGATCTCAGCTGTATTACGAATGACGCTGCAATTATCGATAGTGGGTATTTACCTACAGACGCTATTTTCCTTTCAAAATCCGTGGCTCAATACCCTGTGGTTATCGGTAATGGTGATTGTGGCCGGCTTCAGCATTTGCCGCCGGGCGGGAGTGCCACCAAAATCGGTATTACCGGCGGTATTTAGCGGCCATCTTATTGCGATGCTGGTGGTGCTACCTCTGTTATTGGCTGGTGTGATTCAGGCGGAACCTTGGTGGCAGGCACAGTATCTTATCCCAGTAGCGGGGATGCTACTTGGTAATTGCCTGGCCGCTAATGTGCTGGCTTTGGAACGCTGGTACAGCAGTTTGAAGGATAAGCAGGATGAGTATCAATTTTACTTGGCGATGGGCGCACCGAAACCGGAACAACCGTTTATTCGTACAGCGGTAAAAGCGGCACTGGCGCCGCAGCTAGCGTCAATGACAACTTTGGGTATTGTCAGCTTGCCAGGGATGATGACAGGCCAGATCCTTGGTGGTACCGAGCCGTTACTGGCAGTGAAGTACCAGTTGGTGATTATGGTCGCGATATTTATCTCAGCCACTCTATCGGTAACGACCACGCTGACGGTCGCTAGCCGCTCGGCCTTTAATCGTTATGGACAATTGAAATATTGAGATTTTTGTATAGAAACTGCAGATAAAAAAACAGCCGGCGATACCGGCTGTTTTTGTGCGAATAAAGATTTATTCTGCGATTTCTGCGTTGTGGTAAACGTTCTGCACGTCTTCACAATCGTTTAGTGCATCAAGGAACTTCTCGAATTTCGCTACATCTTCGCCAGACACTTCAGTCATGGTTTGCGGAACGAAAGAAATTTCCTCAACGTCTAACGCTACTTCAGGCATGGTTGCCGCTAGCGCATTTTTAATCTTGAAGAACTCAGTGTGTGGGGCAAATACAGTGATTACGCCGTCTTCACACTCGATGTCAGATACGTCAGCATCTTCCATCATCAGGTTCTCAAGTACTGCTTCCTCGTCGTCACCGTTGAACTGGAATACAGCTTGGTGCTCGAACATGTGACCAACAGTACCTGGGCCACCGATTTTCGCACTGTTCTTAACGAAAGCCTGACGAACGTCCATGAACGTACGGTTGTTGTTGTCGGTTAGACAGTCAACGATCACCATGGTGTTACCTGGACCAAAACCTTCATAGCGAGCAGTTGCGAAATCTTCACCGCCGCCGCCTTTTGCCTTGTCGATCGCTTTTTCGATAACATGGCTAGGCACCTGATCTTTTTTAGCTTTCTCGATCATGCGTTTAAGGGAAAGGTTAGTGTCAGGGTCGATACCACCGTTTTTCGCAATAACGTAAATTTCTTTACCGTATTTTGAATAAACTTTGATTTTAGCGCCCTGCGTTTTCGCCATCGAGGCTTTACGGACTTCGAAACTGCGTCCCATAGGAATCACTCTCTTTTTGATATTTGGGATTTCTTTTGGAGGCGGATTTTATCAGCAACCGAGGCGGTCTGGCTAGGGGTTATAGTGTTATTAGGGTGGGGATTGCTGGAGTAGATCAATTTCTGTTTTGAATTTGGGGCCAATCTTCTCTTACTTGCTAGATTATTAGCGTTGAAAACGGTACAAAGCAAACAAGAGATATAAAGAAATATAGAGACCAAAGACTCATGAAAATTGTTGCTGTTACCGCTTGCCCGACCGGAATTGCCCATACCTATATGGCTGCCTCTGAATTGACTAAGGCTGCTCAGCAGCTTGGTGTACAGATGATGGTAGAGACCCAAGGCGCTATGGGCATTGAAAACCAGCTGAGTTTTCAGGATATAGGCCGAGCTGATGTGGTATTGATTGCTTCTGATATCGAGATTGAGCACCGCGCACGCTTTACTGGCAGTAAGATCCACTGTGTGACGATTGAAGAGGTGCTTACCGATCCAGCTGGCGTGATTAGTCGCTGTAAAGAGCTTTGATTCCAGTAAGAGATATGATCGATGGGCGCGAACGATGATTGAACGACGCATCACCTTTACCTTAGATGGTGAAGGGCTACCTGCCTGGAAACTGAACCGGTTAAAAACCTTGGCGGGGTATTTCCGCTCGGTCGTGGTGATACACAATATTTCTCAGCTCAGAATGGCCAACGCCGAACAAGCGATGCGAATGATGAGCTTGGGTTCGATGCCCGGTGATCTGTGCCAACTGATGATTGAAGGTTCGGATGCGGAGTTAGCCTGTATGGTATTGACTGACTTTGTCTCCGAGCATTGTTATTTGGTCTGTACCGGCCATCGCCACCTCAGCCAAGTAGAAGAAAAAGGGAACATTGTCTTACCCTTTGACTATGAGCTGAGCCATTTACCGCAGCTGTCCCAATTCACAGTGAGCTCGCTTGATAAAACGGATATATTGACGCAAGTTAGTCACCAATGCGCGCCCAATCAGCCCACTAAAGCCAACCGTTTGTTAGAGCAAATGCAAGCAAGAGAGGCGATATCTTCAACGGCGATGGGGAGTGGTGTCGCCCTACCACATATATTAACCCCCGATGTCGAGGTTCCTACTCTCGTCTTAGCACCATTAGAGCAGCCGATAGAGTGGGGCTCAAAACGGGGACCTGTAACCTGTGTCGTTGGTTTGGTACTTCCTGCACCTCCTCAACGAGAGTATTTGCTGGCTTTTTCTTCATTTTCTAAGCGGTTGCTTGAACCTGATTTTTGTCAGTTATTAACGGAAAATGCTCGACCAGAAGTGTTGAGGGCGGTTGTGCTCGATAGCCTGTCACTGCCATTTCGGTGATTCTCCACGCTAGTTCCTTCCGCGTTAATCTCTTCCACGGTAGTCCGATGGGGTCATCCCGGTTTTATTTTTGAATACCCGATAGAAGTAATTCACATCCTGAAAGCCACAACGGATTGATACCTCGCTCAAACGGAAGGTGTATTTCTTGAGCATGAACTTAGCCCGTTCGATCCTCACCCAAGTGATGTAATCCGCCATTCGCATATGTCCCTGTTGGCGAAACAGGCGTGATAGGTGGTTGGGCGTGATGTTGAATCGTTTAGCAATCGAGTCGCGTGTGATCGGGCGGTGGAAGTTTTCCTGAATGTAGATACATATCCCCTGATAAAGATCGTCACTGCGTTTTTTGTTGGCGTTGCTGGGAGCTGCGAGCATTTGCTGGCAGTAGCTCATCAATGCTTGTAATAGGTGCTCGTCCATTGGCTTTTGCAGAGGCTCCTTAGCCAGCGCATTGAGTGCGGCAAGAATATGGTCAATGGCAAAGCCCGTTCGAGTTTGGATACTGTGCTTTTGGATGTCGTAAAAATTGGCTTGTCCCTTGGCCTTACTGACCAAGCTGAATCCGAGTTGCCGCTTACCAAATAGCAGACTCAGTACCGAGCAGTCAGTATCCCAGTTAGGTTTGTTCCAGCTGTTGGGCGGAATATATAAGGCATCGCCAGCCATGATTTTGACTTCGGTAATACCATGATCAGGATCTTCCAGTTCATTGAGGTACTCACCACTGATCACCATCTCTAACCGGGGGAAGTTGACTTGATAGCTAAATGGAGGCGGAGTGACATGATCACCGGCAAACCAGATGCGATTGAAGTGCTCTCGCTCGGCAAGTAGGGTTTCGAGTAAATGGTGGAAGACTTGGCTCATGCTACAAATCGGCCTTGGGTGGAGGGTACGTTGAACGGGTATTATCTTTTGTCCTTGTCTCTATTGTCCTTGTTCTCGGCCAAATACCGTGAACTTGATCACTTAAATTCTTTCTATTGAACCGAAAAATCGTGTTACTTAAGTCTAGCGTGTATTCATTTATCTTTATTACTACTTAGTATTTATGAATAAAATAACGATATTAAACTGTTGTTTTTAAACGAATACATTGTTGTTCTATGCGGCTTATTCATAATATTTTATTGTGAGAGTCCGATCACACAAAATCATAGATGTTACAAATATCCAGTAAATGCCCCTCTGGTACACTATAAGAGGTGTGCTAAAAAGCCGAAAATATCCCCAACGGCAAACAGTATGCCGATATAAATAATTAAAAGGGGGAACACTCATGATCACAAACTTGATTAATGAGCAGTTGATTTGTCTTAACCTTAAGGCAACGACTAAAGAAGAGGTGTTTGTTGAAATGATCGACATTCTGCACAAGCAGGGTCGAGTCAGCGACAAGCAACAGTTTTTGGTGGATATTCACGCCCGTGAAGAGCTGGGTAATACCGGTTTTGAAGATGGTGTTGCATTGCCGCATGCCAAGAGTGCGGCGGTGAGCGAGCCGGCTGTTGCTATTGGTGTTAGCCGCAGTGGTATTGAATACGGTGCCGAAGACGGTCTTCCTTCTAAACTCTTTTTCATGATTGCCTCGCCAGACGGCGGCGCAAACCACCATATCGAAGTACTGGCTGAGCTTTCCTCTAAACTAATTGAAGACGGTTTTATCGAGGCATTCCTCGCGGCTAAATCTGAAAAAGATGCATTAGCTCTGCTGCTGGAAAAAACAGAAACAGAAGATGGACCTGCGGCAGAAAATGGCTTCCTTATCGGCGTTACCGGCTGTCCTGCGGGTGTTGCGCATACCTACCTAGCAGCGGAAGCGCTTGAGAAGGGCGCCAAAGAGCTTGGCTATGAAATCAAAGTAGAAACCAATGGTTCTATCGGGGTGAAGAACAGCCCGACAGCCGAAGATATCGAACGTGCAGAAGCCATTATTGTCAGCTGTGACAAGCAAGTCGACATGGCTCGCTTTGCTGGCAAGCGTTTAATTAAAACCGGCGTTAAAGCACCGATCAAAGATGCCAAGGGCCTGATTGGCCAAGCACTGGCAGCGCCTCAGTACCAAACCTCTGCAGACGATGCGCCAGCAGAGAAAGAAAGTAAAGTTACCCAAGCTCGTTCTGATCTGTATCGCTACCTGATGAACGGTGTATCGCACATGATCCCGTTCGTTGTGACCGGTGGTTTGTTGATTGCACTTGCACTGGCTATTGGTGGCCAACCGACTGAAGCGGGAATGGCCATTCCTGATGGCAGCATGTGGAATAAGGTACTGGATGTTGGTGTCGTTGCCTTTACCCTGATGATCCCAATCCTTGCCGGTTACATCGCTTATGCTATTGCTGACCGTCCTGCACTGGCTCCGGGCTTGATCGGTGGCTGGATTGCCAACAACGGCTCGTTCTATGGCGCAGAAGCCGGTACTGGCTTCATCGGTGCGATTGTTGCCGGTCTATTGGTTGGTTATTTCGTTAAGTTCATTGTCACCCGCAACTACCACAAGTTCATTCAACCGCTGGTGCCAATCATGATTGCACCTATTACCGGTAGCTTGTTCATCTCGAGCTTGTTCATCTTCGTTATCGGCGCGCCGATTGCGAGTTTGATGGATG
This sequence comes from Photobacterium sp. DNB22_13_2, assembly GCF_052873915.1. NCBI lineage: Bacteria > Pseudomonadati > Pseudomonadota > Gammaproteobacteria > Vibrionales > Vibrionaceae > Photobacterium > Photobacterium sp. DNB22_13_2. The sequence continues at coordinate 214,715 of NZ_JBNNXU010000006.1, read as the reverse complement.
GCTTGAATGCAATGCTAACTAGCATGAGTACGGGTAACGTTGTACTGCTGGGTATCGTACTAGGTGGTATGGCTGGCTTCGATATGGGTGGCCCATTCAACAAGGTTGCATTCCTGTTCTCTGTCGGCATGATTGCCAGCGGTCAGACACAGTTTATGGGTGCGATGGCGTGTGCTATCCCTGTTGCTCCTCTTGGTATGGCATTAGCGACAGTCATCGGCCGTAAGTTTAATATCTTTGAAGAGTCTGAAATTGAAGCTGGTAAAGCATCTGGCGCAATGGGCTTGGTGGGTATATCGGAAGGGGCGATTCCGTTCGCGGCGCAAGACCCGATGTCGGTTATCCCTGCTAACGTACTGGGTTCGATGGTTGCAGCAGTAATGGCCTTCTCGTTCGGTATCACCAACAGTGTTGCTCACGGTGGTCCGGTTGTGGCTCTTCTGGGTGCAATGAACAAACCGGTTCTTGCACTAGCGTGCATGGCGGCTGGTGCGGTAGTTACTGCGCTGGTGGCGGTATCACTGAAAAAAATGCGTCAGGGCAAAGCGCAACAAAAAGCAGCTGTTGCTTAACCCCCTAGCAATTGCTGAGCACGGTAATACCTGAGTTACTGCGTCCTTAAGGCTCCCTTATAATGAGGGAGCTTTTTGGCTTAGACGCACATAATTAGGGGCTTTGGGCTGGTTGTTATTGGTTGAAAGTGGTTAGCCTGATTAACCATGGAATAATCGATAAAATGTAATGAAAAGCCTCTCATTGCTTGTGTATTTTGGTAGTATGCGCTGCTGGTATGCAAATAACATAGAGCGTTAATCAGATTTCATTAGCGTCTCAAACACTGAGTTGGGGCCTTAATGAAATCTGCATTAGAAATAAGGAAAGCTATGACTTCTTCCCCTCGTTTTTATCGTATGCATAATGTGATTCAAGACTATGCATGGGGCAGCACAACATCGATTGGCCAATTGTTTGGCATTGAAAACCCAGAAGGTAAACCTCAAGCGGAAATCTGGATGGGTGCCCATCAGAATGGTTGCTCGCAAATTGAAGTCGATGGCAAACCTACCCTGTTATCAGAGTTTATTGACGCTGATCAAGCAACGCTGATTGGCGCAGATACAGCTGCGACATTCGGTGAACTGCCATACTTGTTTAAAGTGCTTGCCGCTGAAAAAGCGCTGTCTATTCAAGTTCACCCGAGTAAAGCACAGGCTGAAGACGGTTTTGCCAAAGAAGAAGAGCTGGGCGTACCTCGTAATGCTGGTAACCGCAACTATAAAGATCCAAATCACAAGCCAGAACTGGTTTACGCTTTAACGCCTTACCAAGCAATGAATGGTTTCCGTGAGTTTTCAGAAATTGTTTCTTTTTTCCGCACGCTAGAAATTGAAGAAATCCATTCACTGGTAGAAGAGCTGGAAGCGAACCAAAGCGAGCAGGGCCTTGAGCGTTTCTTTGAAGCAATGTTGTCTCTGGATGGTGAAGTAAAAGACAGCAGTGTTGCCAAGCTATTGGTATTTGCTGAAGCGCATAAAGGCGAGGAATTGTTTGCGTTGATCCTCGATTTGGCAGAGCAATATCCTGGCGATATCGGTCTATTTGCTCCGCTAATGTTGAACACCCTGACCTTGCAGCCTGGTGAGTCAATGTTCTTGTATGCATGTACTCCTCATGCTTACCTGAAAGGTACTGGCTTGGAGATCATGGCGAACTCTGACAATGTGTTGCGAGCAGGTTTGACGCCAAAGTATATGGATGTGCCTGAGCTGGTTTCTTGTACCCGCTGTGTGCCGATCCCATTCGATAGTCTTTTGATGGCACCGCAGACTGAAAATGGCGTAGAGCACTACCCAATTCCGGTCCCAGATTTCAAGTTTAGCGTGTATCAGCAGGCGAATAATGTTGAGCTACACACTAACAGTGCTGAAATCCTATTAGCGGTCGATGCGTCATTGACCGTTGCTCACACTGACGGTGAAACATTGACCATTGCTAAAGGTGAGTCGGTCTTCATTCCAGCCAATGCGGGTACGTACCTAGCAAGCTCGGAAGGCAAATTTGCCCGAGCTTACAACTAGTTGTTTTATATTCAAGCAAGGTGCGGGCTTGTTGTTCAGTTGGTCAGTGAGGGTTGAAAAGCACTTTACACTAATCTGGTGAGCCCGTATTATATGCCGCACAAAGGAGAGATGGCTGAGTGGTTGAAAGCACCGGTCTTGAAAACCGGCATACGTTTGTAGCGTATCTAGGGTTCAAATCCCTATCTCTCCGCCAAATTAGAAGAAGCCAGCTTAATTGCTGGCTTTTTTACATCTGCCGCTTGGCAATGAAAGGGATAGGGAGAATAAACCTAGACTGGGTTCAGTCGAGCGAAGCTCGAATTATTACTCCAGAATCAGCTTACCTGCCCGACTAAAAGTTTTGGCTATCCAAGTGAAATCCGATTCTCTCTCCACACGAAAAATCGTTCTGAAGCCGTAGATCGCTCAATAATGGTTTGACGACAGTTCGCCCATGGCTTGCTGTTCAAGCATCGTCCAACTATTAAACTGTCCAACTTTTGGAAAAACACTAAACAAACATATAGTTACATAATTTTGTTTGTATCGTAGTGTGACACAAATTAGTATGCATCAAATTTTATACCTTCATGGTTAATATCAAATCATTAGGTGTTCGCCATATATATTTAAAGGGACAGAAATGAACAAGATAGCCTTCCTATTTTTAGGCTCTATCGCAATGTATGGTTGTAGTGGTGATAAGGAAAGCACACCATCAGATAAAAACCTATCAGATAGTGAAGTTTCAGCACTCATTCAGTGCACTAACCTAGCAGAAGGCACTCCATGTTCTCAGAATGTTTATGGTTCTTGGGGTGTACTTGTTTCACAGGATTTTCAAGATAATTACTGTACTTCGATGTATTGTTTTGCAGATGGTAGTCCGTCACCAGAGTACCCTAATCTGACTCGATTTAGAGATAATGGTGAATTAATACCTGTTTATTATTTGGATTCTAAAGATCCTCGCTTTGAGTATGCCTTAAACAAAGCAGAAGAGATCATTGGATATCAAATGTTTGATAGAAAAGGGGTTATTTCACTTGAAATAGATATTGATGACCCATTCTTTGAGATTGACTACTCAGGTGTTCCTACTGACTGGGGATTTATCTGGAGCCAAGGAACGTCAGCAGGGAGTTGTAGCTCAGGGACGGTTTCGAGTGGACCAAACTTGAATCAACTAGTCTCTTATTCAATAGACAGTAACTATGGCATAGAGCAGACAAAGTGGGGCAGTGGTTATGCATGGATAAACCTAGATAGCTCAAACCCAGACCCAAATTGCACAACAGTCGCAAGTAATGAAGTAAGTTTGCATGAGCTAGCGCACGCACTTGGTATGATTAATCACTTTGACGGATTCGGTGACGGTGCAGCATTCAATAAAAATGCAGAGCGTGTGTTGCGCAATATGTACAGTAAGCAAAACCCTGCTGGTCAACCATTTGATTCGTTGAATATTGAACCATAGTTTTAAGCTAGCGGTTATATTTAAATATTAATTGCTAAATCGGGAAGATTGATATCAACTGAAAAGCAACAACAATCTCCCTTTTAGCATCACCTATATATTGTCACCACAAACACTGACATTAAAAGTGAAGCTATTCACTCCACTAAATAATTCGATTGTAGGGCTCATTCGAATCATGTGGTGAGGTGATTAAGGTATTTGTAACTCAAATGCCCAGTCCCCATCCTTGTCCCAATCGCCCTCGCCAAATACAGAAAAAGCCCAACAGAAATGTTGGGCTTTTTGGCATCTGGGGCCTTGAGTTCAAATCCTCTATACCCCGAAAGCTCCGCCAAGTTCGAAGGGTTTGCAGTAAACTTGATAATTTTTGATAGATTTTATCTATCGAAACAATAAGTGTAATCAGCGTGACCTTATTTCTTAAAATGGGATAATGAACTCATCAACAGGGAGAAATGATTATTAAACTCCAGTTGCATCAGCGAATTATCAAAATTTAAGGGAAATAATTATGTTCGAATCCAAAGAAGGCCAAGCAGTCCCTCAGGTAACATTCCACACTCGTCAGGGTGATCAGTGGGTAGATGTCACGACTGAAGAATTATTTGCAAACAAAACCGTTATTGTCTTTTCATTGCCGGGCGCATTCACCCCGACCTGCTCTTCTAGCCACCTGCCTCGCTACAACGAGTTAGCTTCAGTATTTGCTGAGCACGGTGTTGATGACATCCTATGTGTCTCTGTTAACGATACCTTTGTAATGAACGCATGGAAAGATAACCAAGAAGCAGAAAACATCACTTTCATCCCAGACGGTAACGGTGAGTTCTCGAAGGGTATGGGTATGCTTGTTGCAAAAAATGACCTTGGTTTTGGTGACCGTTCATGGCGCTATAGCATGCTAGTTAAAGATGGCGTGGTAGTGAAGATGTTTATCGAAAACGATGAGCCAGGCGACCCGTTCAACGTTTCTGATGCTGACACTATGCTGAAGTACATCGCTCCAGAGCAAAAATTACAAGAATCAATCACGGTATTTACTAAGCCTGGTTGCCCGTTCTGTACCAAAGCGAAGCAGAATCTGATCGACAAAGGTCTTAACTATGAAGAAGTTGTCCTTGGTAAAGATGCAACAACGGTTAGCCTGCGCGCCATCTCAGGTCGTAGCACGGTACCTCAGGTATTCATCGGCGGTAAGCATATCGGTGGCAGCGAAGAACTAGAAGTTTTCCTAGCGAAGTAACAACACGCAATTAAACAAAAAGCCAAGTATGGACGTTCATACTTGGCTTTTTGCTTTTCATACCATCAATGTTGGTCAACGCCTGTTTTATCAGACTCGTTCAGAACAATTGATTTTGGGATTGCTCGTTAGTTTTATTTGAGAAGATTTCACCACGCTTCCCGAGCTTTTAGCTCTTGTAAAAGATCGATTTAGTGCCTTGCGAAGCGTGCTCTTGCTTTGGTTGTCCGGACCATCGATACTGAATCAATGTTTGTATTACAGCGCATAGGGAGTTGCTGCCTTGTTTGGGATAGAAAATCTGTGGCTGTTTGTTGTATCAGGTGTTGTACTTAACATGATGCCTGGGCCTGATTCTATTTTAATTGCGAGCCGAGGGGCTAGTCAGGGCTTCAGGGCGGGTTCGGCTGCAGCGCTTGGTATAGGTACCGGAATCTTAGTCCATGTTATCGCGGCGGCATTAGGCTTATCGGCAATTTTATCGACGTCGGCGATGGCATTTACAATAGTGAAAGTTGTCGGTGGGGTATATCTGATGTATATGGCTATCGGTATGATCAGAGAGAGCAATAGTCATCGGAAACCCCAAATTGCTCAACCCCAGAAAGCATCATTAAAAAGTATCTATACTCAAGGGTTAATCACGAACGTATTTAATCCTAAGGTTGCTATTTTCTTTCTCTCGTTTATGCCGCAATTCATCTCTGAATCGAGCGATAATAAGGCCCTTGCTTTTCTTGTCCTGGGCTTGGTATTCAATTTTACCGGGATGCTATGGTGTCATTTTATTGCATGGGCTTCTTCTTCAATGAGTTACAAGCTGTCGGCGAACCAGTCTGTTCGCAAATGGCTTAATCGGCTAGCTGCAAGCTTATTCGGGTTGTTTGGCGTGAGGCTGCTGGCTTCAACACAAAACTAACAGTAACCTAATCGCCGTAACGCTGTTGCCGTACTTACATCTAAAAAAGAAAATTGGCAATAAAAAGGCCCTGAATATTCGCCGATTTGTGGATCAGGTTATTGAGAAAGTAACATGATCCACAATACCAACCTGTGTCTTTTGATGGCTGAGAGTAATTGTCTACACCGACGTGGCGAGTTTATGTAGCCGGTTCGATTGATAGGCCAATGCAGAACCACAGATCAAAATCATGCCTCCTATCCCTAGGAAAATTGCGGCATCTCGCCATGTATCGGCAGAAATAGCAATCAAGCTGACAAACATCCCCAGCACTGCCAAGGCACGTCCCATAAACATCCCATTGGTATGATCAATCGGGCTTTGCTCCTCAATACTCATTGGTGTGTCCAAGCGGCGGCGGATCTCACTGGTATCTTTTTTCGTTCTTGATAGCCAAGGTGTCAGCATAAAGAAGCCGCCAGTGAAGATTACGTGGGATATAAAGGTAGCGGCAATTTTCAGGTCAACCTGTTCACGGCCCGTCAATGTATAGTCGAACAGAGCGGCAAGCCATTCGGCATTAAAGCCAAAATGGACGGTGAAGGATACAACGAGGCCAACCAGTACTGTTGCCCAACCAGACCAACCCGGAGTTCGGAGGTTGAGCAGCGCCAAGAAAGACGGGATTGATAGTGGCATCTGGATCATGGCGGTAAACAACATCATGATATCGAACAGGCTGTAACCTTCTAGCCGGGAAAAGAAAAGTGCCACGGCACAAGCCATAACGCCAGTTAGTAAGGTTGCCCACTTGCCCAGCAGCATTTGTTGCCGGTCCGTTCCTTGTGGGTTGATAAGGGAAAGGTAGATGTTATTTACCACGATGCCCGCATTACGGTTAAGCGCTGTTGTCATTGGGGAAACGGTAGCTGCTAGCATGGCGACCATGACGAGGCCGAGTAAACCGCTTGGCATATAGTGATCGATGTAATAGAGGTAAGCGGCATTATCAGCACCGGCTCCTAGATTTGGATAACTGTCTATCAGGTTGATATCCAGTGAGGCAACAAACCAAGGTGGCGAAAACCATAGCAGAGGAGCGAATAAGAACAGGACTCCAGCCAAGGTTGCGGCACGGGTCGCTTCTTTTTCGTTACTGGTGATTAGGAAGCGGTAGCTGCTGAGGGCATTGTTGGTATTGAGGGTTTGGCTCAAGAGCATGGCACCGATCCACAATACAAAGATCTGCCATGCAGCGATGCCTTCGCCCATGATGGTGTGAGATAACGATTCGACAGGAAGTACTGCTACTTCACTTGCAGCAGTCATACCAACAACCATGGTAATAGTAATGAGCAGAACGAGTTGAATGACATTGGTCGCAGAAACTGTCCAAACCCCGCCTGAGATAGCGATGAAGGTGACCAACAGACTGATGCCGATGATGGTTAGTTCGATGCTTATCCCGAACGTTGCAGACAAGAATGCCCCTAGTCCATTAAGCCAAATACCGGCACCGATCAGCGTTATAGGAAAGCTCAGCCAGGTAAAGGTTTGTTCAGAGGCTTTGTTAAACCGCAGTTTGATCACATCCATCGCGGTAGCAACACGCAAACGGCGATAGCGTCTGGCAAAGTACAGCGCCGAGATAAAGAAACCGAGAGCATTCCCCCAGAACACGAACATGACACTGAGTCCATCGGCATACGCTTTCGCCGCAGCGCCAGTAAAGGTCCAGGCGGAAAACTGGGTCATGAATGCTGTAGCGCCTGCCATCCACCAGGTCATGGCTCCGCCACCGCTGATAAAACCGTTGGCGTTGGTCGCTTTATGCCGAAAAGCTTGGGTCACTTTGACGATAAAAGCAAAGTATAGGGCCAGCATGGCCCAGTCTAGATATGTCACACGGTACCTGCTAGAAGAGTAATTACGCTGTAATAATTGAAATAACATTTTACTTTTTTTAGTTTGTTGATTCAAATTCATGATGGATTCATAGTGCTCGGGCATATTTATGTTCGGCTTTGGTGTGATTTATAGAAATGTTTAAGTTTCACTTTAACGGATTTTCTTACCACAAACTGATAATAAAAATTATCTTTTACACTTAATTAATCTCTTGTATATCAGGGTTTATAAGGTAGGCAATAGTGAGATTACATTCACATATTCTGCTTTTACTCACTACACGTAACAGAATAATTGATATTCTTGCTGAAATCAGTATAAACGTTTCGACTCTTAGGCTGCCAAGAGGTTTTCCATGCCAGAACATTCACTCACAGAGACTTTTCAGTCCCTAAATCGTTATCTTCAGTCTCAGGTTATCGGTCAGCCTGATTTGGTAAAACAGCTGCTGATTGCTTTATTAGCGGATGGTCATATTTTAGTGGAAGGCCCGCCAGGGCTGGCAAAGACTCGTGCCGTAAAAGTGCTTGCTGATTGTATTGAAGGCAGCTTCCAGCGAATGCAGTTTACCCCTGACTTGTTGCCGGCTGATTTAACCGGTACCGATATCTACCGACCTGAAACGGGCAGCTTTGATTTTCAGGAAGGCCCGATCTTCCATTCGCTAGTGCTTGCTGATGAAATTAACCGTGCTCCGGCTAAAGTACAGTCTGCGATGCTGGAGGCGATGGCAGAGAAACAAATTACAGTCGGTAAGCGAACCTATTCACTTCCTGATTTGTTTTTGGTTATGGCGACCCAAAACCCAATTGAGCAGGAGGGGACTTACCCGCTTCCCGAAGCTCAACTTGACCGCTTCTTGTTACAACTTCAAGTTGAATACCCAGACAGCGAAAGTGAATTGGCGATTCTTCGCCTTAATCGTGGTGAGGCGCTAGGAGTGAAAGGTGAAGAAGCTATGCACTTATCACAGCAGGAGATCTTCTCGGCGCGGCAACAAGTTCTTGAGCTGTATATGGCTGAAGAAATTGAGCAGTACATTATTCGCTTGGTAATGGCGACACGTGCCCCTGAAAGGTATGACGATCAACTGGCAAGTTGGCTGCAAATGGGTGTCAGTCCACGTGCGACGCTGGCGTTGGATCGCTGTGCGCGTGCACATGCATGGTTATCTGGACGTGATTTCGTGACTCCTGATGATGTGATGACGATGGCATACCCGGTGCTGCGCCATCGATTGTTACGTAGCTATGAGGCCCAGGCAGAGGGAATCGAAAACGATTTAATTATTAAAAAACTACTGACATGGGTAACCAGCGCATGAACCTTCCTGCGCATAGTGATGGTATTCACCTGTCACTGGCAGAGCTGTTGCACTACCAAAAACAGTCTGTACGTTGGCTTCCGCCATCTCGCAGTATTTGGTCATACTTAAGCGGCCACCACGATAGCACGGGAAAAGGGCGGGGGATGGATTTTGCTGAGGTTCGTCCTTATCAAAAAGGCGATGATGTCAGGTCTATCGATTGGCGGATCACGGCAAGAACAGGGAAGCCCCATACCAAGTTATATACCGAAGAGAGGGAGTGCCCGGTGATGCTCGCTATCGATCTGTCCACGACGATGCAATACGGGACGCGTCTCTTATACAAATCTGTACAAGCGGCCCATATTGCTAGTTTGATTTGTTGGCTGACGGTGGCACAGAAAGATCGGATTGGTGCTGTTGTTATTGGGAATGACCGGGTGGCGGACTGTAACCCTTCAGCTCGCCAGCAAGGTCCATTGCAAATAATTAATATGGTTAAAACTATTCACCAGCAGAGCCTTCAAGCGCTGCAGGGCAAGCAAAGGGTGAGTATGGGAAGTGGACCAATGGCTAAACACGATACTTTCTTGAGTGCGTTGAGCCAGTTACATCGTCTATGCCCGAAAGGCAGTGACTTGGTCATTGTCAGTGATTTTAACCGGCTCTCTGCTTGTGCAGAAAAAAGGTTGAAGCAACTGGCTCAGCACAACCAGTTGAAGCTACTTCATGTTTTTGATCCGATTGAAAGGGGCGAAACAACGTATCAGGGGCGATTTTGGCTCGGTGATCACCAACGGTCCATACCTGTGAGTTTTGGCAAGCGATCAACGGTTCACTCATTACAGCATGACTTCGAAATTCACCAGCAGCGCCTGACAGAGCTCTCACACCAACTTCAGTCACCGGTCTATCACGTTTCTGCTGGCGTACCGTTGATCGATCAGCTTGGAGGTCTGCGTGGATAATGCATTAAACTTAGCGCCACTTGATATACCTACAGAGCCCAGCTGGTGGCCTTTACCGACCTCGGCATGGTTAACGTTAGGCTGCATTGCCATGGTTGTACTTATTGGGCTTGGGGTGAAGCTCTACCGCTATGCACAAGGCAGAATCAAGCGCAAAGCATTACGGCATTTGTTGCTATTAGAGCAGCAACCGGACTTGCCGGCGCTTGATATCTTATTGCGCCGTGTCGCTCTGACATATTTTCCGCGCAACGAAGTGGCAGGCCTGACCGGTGAGGCATGGTTAGGGTGGCTGGATAAACAGCTCGATACACCGCAGTTTATGCCGTTGAAACACCATTGGTCTGCAGGGCTTTATGGTAACCGGCCATTATACGAAAGCCATTGGGTAGCATGCATTAGTGCAAGCCGGTTATGGGTTACACAACTTAAGCCGGAGGGGAAATGTTAGCGTTTGATTATCTAGCGTTAATCTTGCTGCTGCCTTTGCCATGGCTTGTTCGTCGTTATGTCGCGGAAGTACAGCCTATTGCTGTTCTTCGGTTAGGGCGGTTGCCTAGTGATCTTGAAGGCAGTATTTATTCTAGCAGAGTCCCTATAGCGCTGAGTCTTTTGGCTTGGCTTTTTTTGGTAACGGCTATAGCCAGGCCAGTTTGGCTTGGCAATCCGATCAGTGTTCCGATGGAGCATCGCGATGTCATGCTGGTGGTTGATCTGTCCGGCTCGATGGATATTGAAGATATGAACGGGGGGAATGGTGAAGCCATTAGTCGGATGACGGCCATGAAAAGTGTTCTTATCGATTTTGTCCGCCGTCGTGAAGGGGACAGACTGGGGATGGTGCTATTCGCTGATCATGGTTACCTCCATACACCACTAACTCTCGATATTCGTAACCTTGAACAACAGATAGATCAACTTGTCTTGGGGCTGGTTGGCTATATGACAGCGATTGGTGAAGGGGTGGCTATCGCGACCAAGACCTTTATCGACAGTGAAGCACCACAGCGGGTTATGATCTTATTGAGTGATGGCAGTAATACGATTGGAGCGGTTGAACCTATGGCGGCGGCAGAGCTGGCAAAGGAAAGCAATGTCACCATCTACAGTGTTGGTCTAGGGGCTGAATCAATGATGGTCGAAAACGCGTTCGGGGAGTTGCATGAAACCAACCCAGCCTGGGACCTGGATGAGTCGCTCTTAACCGATATCGCCGAATTGACAGGAGGCCAGTACTTCAGAGCCCGTAACCAAGATGAACTTGCCGAAGTTTACTCGTTGATTGATGGCTTGGAGCCAATATCCGATGCCGAACAAACCTGGCAGCCACGCTATGATCTGTATCCATACCCGTTGTTTATGACTGTGGTGCTAATGGTAATGCTGACAGCCTACCGGAGGCATTATGGTTAATTTTTTTGCTCCCTTATGGTTGCTTGGGCTTTTGGTTGCTCCTGTTCTATTTTGGCTGAAATACCACCGGAGACAGCAGGATCTGATAGCCCCGCACTTACAGCAACATCACTTTTATTCACGGAACCGTACCAACTGTTGGATTACCCTGGCTTGGGTAGTTGCGATGGTGGCTATGGCCGGGCCACATTGGCGTGAGCAAGACAGGCCTCAATCTGAGCATGAACGGGCGAGGGTTATCGTGATGGATATGTCGCAGGCTATGTATGCCCAAGACATTTCGCCAAGCCGTTTCCAACAGGCCTTCTACAAAATTTCCGACTTGATTAACTTGATCGATGAAGGCTATATCGCCCTCGTAGCTTATTCGAATGAGGGCTACACCATTAGCCCTTTAACCCATGACAACAATACGGTACTGACACATATTGAACATTTGTCGCCAGATGTCATGCCGAGCGTTGGCAAGAATGCGGCAGCCGGTGTAAAAGAAGCGATTACCTTATTGGAGCAGACCCATTTTGGCTATGGCGATATTCTTTTGGTGACCTCGGGGATCAGTGACACTGAAGGGACACAAATAGCAGATGCTCTAAGGGGAACGCCCTACACCTTATCCACTTACGCTATTAGCACTACGCAAGGGGCGGAAGTGTACGATGAAAATGGTAAGCCGCATCTTGGTAGTGACGATCAGCCTGTGATATCCCGTTTGGTTCCTGAGCGTCTGAGCGCTTTATCCGCGCAAACGGGGGGGATCTCGCTGACTTACCAGCACTCACAGCAAGATATAGAGCAGCTCTATGGGTTTCTCACAAAGATACGCAACCTGACGGAGTTAGCGGAGCAGTCTGAAGGGTTATCCAGCCAGTTTATCAACGATGGTTATTGGCTGCTGTGGCCATTGGCAGGTATGTTGCTGTTTGCTTTCCGACGTGGGGTAATTTGGTCAATCGGGTTAGTGTTGTTGGTCCCTGCTTCTCCTGTAGAAGCGAATGAGTTGAACCAGATTTGGAGCAATGCCGATCGGCAAGGTTATAAGCTCTACCAACAACAAAACTATCAAGATGCTGCGAATACCTTTGTTGACCCAGCCTGGCTAGGCGTTGCTTTGTATGAAACTGGTGATTATCAAGGTGCTATAGAAGCGTTTTCTCAAGTGACTGACAAGAGTAGTGATTACAACACTGGCAATGCGCTGGCTAAGTTAGGGCGGTTGGAAGAAGCGGCAGTTAAATACCGTGATGTAATAGAAGGTAACCCAGATCATCAAGGAGCCAAGTTTAATCTCGGATTGGTTGAAGGCGCGCTACAAGCTCTTGAAAACCAAAATTTTGATAATCAAGAGCAAGGTGGTGAAGCGGGAGATGATGGCAACTCGGATGAGGAAGAAAACGGTGACAGCGACGGCGACGAGGAGCGAGATGATAAAGGCTCTGATGACAATAGTGGTGGGCAGGACAACCTAGAAACGGATCCCGATACCGAAAACGTCCCAGAGCAGCAAGGGGAGAGCGAAAATACCGGCAGCGACTCTCAGAATAATCAATCTGATAATCCCCAGTTTTCGCCTGACAGTGGCGGGGACTTCCACCCTCCTCAGCAGCAGTCTGGCGAGTCCGGGGAGTATGATGCTGATGAATTCACTGCCGGAGCCACTGATTTAGATTTCGGCACGCCAACGGAAGACGATATAGAAGCTATTCGTCATCAGCTGAGTGAACTGGGTGAAATCAATCCCGTGCTGAACCGGCTTACCCAAATCCAGGACGACCGCACCCTGTTACTCAAAAACCTCTTGCTATTGCAGGCTGCACTAAAAGAGCCTTCCGAACAAACCGAGATTGAGTGGTAATTGAAATGATAAGAAGAACTTCTATCCTGCTGTTTAGCTTAATACTATTGCCGTTTAACGCTATTGCCGATGCTTTGGATACTAATCGGCCCGACGATTTGATTAGCCTCTCGGCAGAACTAATGCGAGATACCGTTTTTCCTGAAACTGAAGCGACCTATCTGTTGACGGTAGAATCGCGGGCAGATGTTCACTTCAGTCGCGTAAATCCTCCTCGGGCTGAAGGGGTTAGTGTTCGACGAGGAAGCCAAGATCATGAGTACTATTTTATTGATAATGAAGAGTTTAGGATCTCGACTTATCGATTTCATGTCGCGGCTGAAAAATTAGGCAGCATTATTCTTGATGGGGCGTCTTTGACACATGTTGCTATCAATGAAAACGGTACTCGTCGACGGGCTAGGAATAAGGCCGATACCGTTACCCTCGAAAGCCGCCCAAAGCCTGACAGCTACCAGGGGCTTTGGCTACCTTCAGAAAAGGTAACCCTGGATCAATACTGGTCAACCGAAGCCTCAGCGGTACAAGTGGGTGATTCTATCACCCGGACACTCAGCCTGCTTATTCAGGGCCGAAATATTGATTCATTTCCCCAGTTGATGGTGGACTATCCAGATAGCATGCATGTCTATAGCGAAGAGCCGAAGTTCAAAGACGTTGATGATGGGATGAAAATGACATTACGGCAGGTAATCGTACCCCGCAAAGAAGGAATGTTCGAAATACAGGGCATATCAATTCCTTGGTTCGATACTGACAATGGCGAGATCATGCTAGCTTCGGTTGATGGACTGGCTCTAAATATTTTGCCTAACCAGACCCAAACACTGGCACTTGAGGGCTTGGATAAAAATGAACCAAGCAACGATCATTGGCGGTATGCCACAATGATTGTTTGTGTATTATGGCTGTTGACACTTAATCGCTTATATAAGGCTCATAAGAAGCTTAATGGGGCTAGAAAGGCCACGGGCAGCATCGTAAGGGCCGATAATTGTCTTCAAGCAGCATTGGAGCAGAGAAACCATCAAGCGGTTGTAAGGGCTTGGGGGAGTGCTGATCTTGATGTGAAGAAGGCGTGCAGCCAATTAATGGATGCGTATTTTGCTACTTTTTACAGTGCCACACCAACGGATGGTGAGCCTGAGCGAATGGCAGTACTTGCATACCTTAAAGAACGAAGACTAGAAGTTAAAATAAAAAGCGACTTCGCACAGCTAGAGCCATAGTTAGAGGTCTGTCATTTCTTGATATCATTTTAAACGGTAGCAATAAGCTACCGTTTTTTGTTATTGGTTAAGTCTGCGTTCAATATAAATATGAGTTGTCTGGCGCGAGCATCCTAAAAATAAGACAATGTGTCAGCCTCTATCTTAGGATGTAGTAAATTTATGTAAATATATTGCGCTAGCATACAAGATAAAATGATTTATTTCGTAGAAATAATAGTTCTTAGGTGGGAGGTTTCTATTGGTAATATAGTTTTAATTTCATTGCCTTGTGGGTGCAGTGGCTATATGTTGCTGTTTTTATTGCATTACTTATTTTGTTGGTGTCGAATTTAATCTTGGGTTTCGATAGATTTCTATTGAAGCATAATATATAGAACAAAAATATTATAGTTTTATAAAGATATATGTTTTATCGATTCGTATCTCAAGCCATTGCATTCCATATGATAAAATCATGATAATGGTATATGTTGTATATATTGATTGGTATTAATTGCTAATTATTAGTTTTATTAAAATGCGTATTTTATATTTTAGGATAAGGTTAATAATAGAACTTTACTCTTCATATGTTCACTGTAGCTTTATCATTAAGGAGTTGATTATGGGTATAAATAATAAGCTAAGTGTCGTTAGTGTTGCCCTGGTACTTGCGGGGTGTTCATCAACCATCGCCCTTGATAAAGGCCAAACATGGGAGCAGTTTGGTTATGACTTGGCTATGCGTGGAAGTAAGTTGATAGAGACATCACGGCTTGAATCAGTGGATGTTGTCGCTTACAAGAAAGGGTATGTCACTGGCCTCGAAGCATTTTGCAATCAAGATGGATATGATGTTGGTCTGAGTGGTTTGTTTTACCAAGGCACCTGTGACGGGATAAACCCTAACTTTGCAGAGCAGTATAATATCGGTTGGGTCGATTATGAGATCAATCAACAGAATTACGACTGGGAGTTAGGGACCTACGAATCATCAATTGATACATACGAATACTAATAACCTAAAATTGCGAGTTTTATTCATTAAGCCTGTTAGCTCCTCTCAGCAGGCTTTCTTGTCTTCAGGCTGTCTACCAGCAACTTTCTTTCAGTGTCTGCTTTCTCCCTCCTTTCCATCTAGCCATCAACTCAGATCGTAAATGGGTATTGGGTCTCATTTTTGAAAATACACAGTTGTCGAAATGATTCGACTAAACTAGTATCCATCATATTGTTTATGGTTGATTGTGGCGTATAAAAACATAAACTTTCACTTTTCGTCACTTTAATTTATTGATTTTTAATGTTTTGCCTTTTGGGTTGTTGTTCGAAACGATACGGCTTTTAGCTGCATAAGAGCGACTATTTTGCTGTAAGACAAAGCTTCCAGATGGGTTTGAAGATTTTTCGGGAATGGTATGAAAACAGTGATAAAGCCGACTTTGCTCGCGCTGAGTATGACAATGGGTGGTTATGTAATGGCAAGTTCAACAATGTTTAGTGACATGATAAATGTTGAGCGCACAGAGTCTGCGTCATCAGCGCATTGGCAAGATGATAAAGAGAAAATGGACGCCTATATTGGTGGCTTGATTAGCAAGATGACGTTAAATGAGAAAGTTGGCCAACTTGACTTGCAAAGCGGTTTTCGCAATACCACTGGTCCGTTCATTAATGAGTCATATGAACAACAAATCAAAGATGGGCAGGTTGGTGCCATTTTTAATGCCTATGGTGCCGACTTCGGTCGACAGCTTCAGCGTATTGCTGTTGAAGAAACGCGCCTTGGTATCCCGCTGATTGTCGGTCACGATATCATCCACGGCCATAAAACGATATTTCCTCAATCTATTGGTGAAGCGGCAACATGGGATTTAGAGGCCGCTAAACTTAGCGCTCGTGTTGCAGCAAAAGAAGCCTCTGCTGATGGCATTATGTGGACATTTGCACCGATGGCTGACTTGGTTCGAGACCCTCGCTGGGGGCGTGTTTCTGAAGCGGCTGGTGAAGACCCGTTCTTATCAACGGCTATGGCGGTGGCCCGTGTTGAAGGTTTCCAGGGCGACGATTTAAGCCAAGAAGATACCATCATGGCAACGGCTAAGCATTTCGTCGGTTATGGCTTGTCCCAAGGGGGGCGAGATTATCACACTACTGACGTCTCAGAGCATGAGCTTTGGACCACGCAGATGCCTCCATTTAAAGCGATGGTCGATGCCGGTGTCGCCACTTTCATGACATCATTTAATGACTTGAACGGTATCCCTGCCACAGGGAGCAAGCGCCTGCTGACTGATATTTTGCGTGATCAGTGGGGGTTCGAAGGTTTTGTCGTGACCGACTATACCGCTATCAATGAATTGGTTCCGCATGGCTATGCTCGTGACGATAAGCATGCAGCAGAAATTGCCTTCAATGCTGGTGCTGATATGGATATGGTTGGTCAGCTATATATTAATTACCTTGAAGAGTTGGTAGCGGAAGGAAAAGTTTCAGAAGAGAAAATTGATACCGCCGTTCGCCAGATCCTAGAGATGAAATGGCGTCTTGGTCTGTTCGAAGACCCATACCGCTACAATGACGTATCGCGAGCCGAGCGCGAAATTCTCAGTGTGGAAAATCAAAATGCGGCACGTGATGTAGCACGTAAGTCTTTCGTGTTGCTTAAAAATGACAACCAGACTTTACCGCTAAAAGATGAGGAAATTAAGTCTATTGCCTTGATTGGTCCGCTAGCTGACAGCAAGGCAGACATGATTGGTAATTGGGCTGCAGCGGGAGATCGCAAGTCGCATCCTGTGACGGTATTGGATGGCTTTAAACATCGTTTTGGTAAAAACATTAAGATCAACTACGCCAAAGGTGCAAGTTACGACTATATCACTGCAAAAGAGGACATTGATGCCCTCCAAGGCATCGGCGTTCCACGTATTGCTGCGGATGATTCATCGCTTGAAAAAGAGATGAAACGTGCGATCAGTGCGGCAAAAAAATCGGATGTCATCGTGATGGTGATGGGCGAAGAGCAGCGTATGTCGGGTGAGGCTTCAAGCCGCACTGAATTGACGTTGCCGGGCAATCAGCAGCAGGTGATGGAAGAGCTGAAAAAGCTTGGTAAGCCAATGGTCTTGGTGGTCATGAGTGGTCGCCCAAATGATTTACGTTGGGCAGATGAAAATGTCGATGCGATTTTGCATGCTTGGTACCCAGGAACGATGGGGGGCATCGCCGTCGCTGATGTCTTGTCTGGCGATTATTCACCTTCTGGTAAGTTGCCTATGACCTTCCCGCGATCTGTTGGACAGGTGCCAATCTACTACAACCAGAAAAATACCGGACGCCCTTACTTTGCGGATAATCCGAATCAGCGTCAGGAACATTATAAGTCTCGTTATGATGATTCACCGAATACACCACTCTACGCGTTCGGCCACGGCCTGAGTTACACCCAGTTTGATTATGGGGATATCCAGCTCAGCAGTAACGAACTTTCCATTGACGGTGAATTAACGGTTTCCGTGGCAGTGAGTAACAAAGGTGATTACGCCGGTGAGGAAGTGGTTCAGCTTTATACCCGTCAGCATGTGGGGTCGATTACCCGCCCTGTCAAAGAGCTAAAAGGCTTTGAAAAAGTACATTTCGATAAAGGCGAGACGAAAACCATCTCTTTCACTTTAACTCCTGCAGATTTGGCCTTCTATCGCGCAGATATGAGTTGGGGAGTGGAAGCTGGCAAGTTTGATGTCTTTGTCGGTACGGCTTCAGACAACGTCCAGAAAGCAAGCTTTGAGCTTATTGAAAAATAATCATAATTAGCCCGTCTTTGACGGGCTTTTTTGAAGGATACTTTTATGAAAAAAGCGCTGTTATCATCTTTGGTAGCGGGTGTATTTACCCTGCCTTTCGTCAACTCAGCAGTTGCGGCAGAGCAAAGCACAGGTGCCAGCCCAGAGCGGCCGAATATTCTGTTCATTATGTCAGATGACCATGCGGTCCAGGCGCTCAGCGCCTATGGTCACCCTATTTCAAAACTTGCTCCAACACCGAATCTTGACCGTATTGCTGCTAATGGTGCTAAATTCCAACGTTCCTATGTCACGAACTCTCTTTGTGGCCCAAGTCGTGCGGCAATGCTTACTGGCAAATTCGGCCATGAAAACGGCTTTACCTATAATGGCCAGATCTTTGATGGTACCCAGTTTAACTGGCCAAATGCCCTTCAAGATTCAGGCTATGCCACAGCCATGATTGGTAAGTGGCATATTAACCGCATTCCAAACGGGTTTAACTTTGAGCATTGGGAAATTCTTAATGACCAAGGTGAATATTACAACCCTGATTTTATCACCGCTGACGGTGTGAAGATGGAAATGGGCTATACCACCGATTTGATCACTGATAAAACCTTAGCCTGGCTTGATAAAGGGCGGGACAAATCAAAACCTTTTGCCCTGCTGATGCACCATAAAGCGCCGCACCGAAACTGGATGCCAGCTCCTCGTCATACCCAGTTGTTTGAAGACGTAGAATTCCCGTTGCCAGATAACTTCTTTGATAGCTATGAAGGGCGGATGGCTGCAAGCAAGCAGACAATGACGATAGCGAACCACACCCAAGATGGTCACGATATCAAGATGACGGTGGCAGAAGGAGAAGGCGAGTGGCGTGAAGATATTTGGCCACATCTGTTAGCGCGGTTAACCGATGAGCAGCGTGCCGAATGGGATAAGGCCTATCTGGCTCGTAATGATTACATGAATGCCAATGAAGCTAACTGGTCTGAAAAACAGATGGCAGAGTGGAAGTACCAGCGCTACATGCAAGACTATCTGGCAACCATTGTCGCGGTTGATGAAAGCGTCGGTGAGGTACTTGATTACCTTGAGGAGAATGGCTTGAGCGATAACACCTTGGTCGTGTATACCTCAGATCAAGGCTTCTTCCTTGGTGAGCATGGCTTCTACGATAAGCGCTTCATGTATGAGGAGTCTTTCTCTACGCCACTTGTCATGCAGTTACCTGGGGTGATCAAACCCGGTACTGTTATTGATGGGTTGGTGCAGAATATCGACTATGCACCAACATTTATGCAGTTAGCTGGCTTGGAAACGCCATCTGATGTACATGGAAAATCCTTGTTACCATTGCTCTCTGGTCAAGGTGAAAGTGGTTGGCGTGATGCGCTTTATTACCACTATTATGAGTTCCCAGGGTTTCATGATGTAGCTCGACACTATGGTGTGTCAGATGGTCGTTTCAAATTGATCCACTTCTACAACCCTGATGACCAGTGGGAGTTTTACGATTTGGAAGCCGATCCATCGGAAATGGTTAATGCGATTGACGACCCTCGTTACAAGGAAGAAGTAGGACGTCTTATCCACCGCCTAGCAGAGTTGCAGGATGAATATGGCGTGCCTCCATTGAAAGAATGGCGAGATGTACCGTTGGAACGCCATCCTAACCCATCTTTGGAAGAGTTGTTTCCCCATAGCTTCAAGTAATTTATTTAACCGGTAACCGCAGGGTTACCGGTTTTGCCGTTCAGTATATCCTTACGCGCTCCTTGCATGGGCGCGATTTTTATATCCAAGCGTGTTCAAAGAGGAAAAGTGACGATGAAAATTACGGTCACAAATAATTATAAGAAACTGTTTTCTATTAGTTTACTCGCTGCATCTATCGCAGGTTGTGGTGGGGGGTCTGGTAGCGGCAATAGTGATGGTAAACCCGGTACCCCGCCTCCAGAATGGCCCTCAACGGATGTTTCAATTAGTTCATGGTCATTCAATGGGGGGAGTGGTCAAAGTGTGGCTACGGCGAAATTAGCGGGTAGTTATGCCGTTGCCGATCCTGCAAGTTTGAATATCGAAATTAGGGATATTCATCAAACGCTGAAGCACCGTATTGAGGCGGCGGATATCGTGGACTTATTACCCGATATGAACCTCAACCACGACACGGCTTTGTGTGGCATGACATTCACTCCGTCGGGGCGTTTTCTCTACCTTGCAGTCTGTGATAGTGAGGCAGGGCAGCGCGATGATGCCATTCTTGCCTACAATACCAATACTGATTCATTGACTGTTTTTCATCGTTTATCTTTACAGGAGAAAAACACTGGCGAAAGAGTCCGTGTCGGTATGAACTACTTTTCTTCAAGCTTGTTTGTAGGTGGAGATTCAGTGGTATACCGAATTGAAGCTGATCGTAATGCTGCCTATGAAGTTGAGAATGTAGGTCGCCAACTTGCTGTTGATGAGATTTCAATTACAGGCTTTGTGCAGGATATCGCGCTTGATATGGAGGCTGGGAATCTATTCCTTCAGACGCCAAACAGCGTTTATAAACTGCCGCATAACAGTCGATCAGCCCAGCGCGTATATCAGCAAGATAATCTGACTGGTGTAGCATTCAGCCGGGTTTATGGTAATGAAGAGTCTGCGGGCCTTTACATCAGCATGGAACATGATGATAAGACGGGACTGCTATTTACACCGATAGAAAAAGTACGTAGCAGTGGTCAATTATCACCGGTTCAATATCTACTCTCTGATACGCCTTGGCATGATTTCAGCCTAACGGCGGATGGCCAATTACTGTTTGTGGATGATAGCGCGTTCATGTTGCAGGACAATAACGATAAACGGATGAGCTTTGACGAGTGGACGCGGGATGAACTGGCGGAATACGTTAAGGCTATCAAAGGGCTAACCGCGTCTGGAATGTCAGGCAATTTCGCCTCACCGGAAGGCTTTCTGCATAGAAAACTTGAGCATACCAATCCTAATACGACGCCAATTGCCGATAATGTCGGTTGGGCGTTGTATTTGCTGATGGTGGCAGATCAAGTCGAGCATGATCCTGAAATAGAGGACTACGTTGAGCTATTAATCAAACGACACGCGGGCCTGCATGAAGACGGTAAGGGTGGGGTGAAAAGTATCGATGGTCATTTCGTTCGAAACTACAACAGCGATGGGTCAATCAATGCCAATAATCCCCAGTATCAGGTTTACATTAGTATGAAGTTCCTACCTGCGGCCATCAAAGCGGCAGAAATGTATCCGGATAACCCTAATATTGTCAGTTATGCTAAGTACCTTCAGCAGGTGTTCCAGCGTTCTGGAGATGTTGTGCGAGCTGAGCAGCGTATCACCTGGGATTCAGATGATTTCGGTCCGGTTCGTCTAAATCGCCTCATGTCCAACGAAACCTGGTTGTACGGTGATATTGCAGCGGCGCAAGATCCTATTGCGACACGGAACTATGGCAAGTTTACCTATGACAGAGAAAACTTTCTGTATGACTACGAGCTGCTTGATCAGCCCGTGATTAAATCATCGCACTCGGCATTTATCATCATGGGTGGCCCACTTATCTTGGACCATCATTTCCATGACAAATCATGGGCGGAACAGAATAATAATTACTTTGCGCTGACCCAATCAGAAACCGATGAGATGGGCTTTACCTATTTTGCTGGGTTTTCAGCGGGCCATAGCCCTAACTCTAACGGCAACTACTACAATGACGGCCCGACCGATCACCCAGATGATTTTATTCACTTCCCAGCGGTGAGCGGCTTTGGCCAACTCGGTAAAACTGATGCCGTAGTTGGTGCTTATATGGCATACCGAGATGATCGACGTCAGACTATGATCAGCGCGGGAGACAAAGAGGCGCAACTGTTGATGCGTTGGTCTGGCAATATGCCTAATTACGACAAAATGAGCGTCGGCATTGCCGATTTTTGGTATGGCGCAATAGGCCTCGCCGAAACTATTCAACCGGGTGTGGTGCAGAAATTTCGCAATACATTCTATCGTCCTGAAGTCCTGATTGGTTTTAACGAACAAGGCAGGCAGCAGCTGCTTTATTCGACCATGACACCAAGGTTAATAAAGGGTATACGGTCCGATGGCACTACTGAAGAGTTTGGCTATCATCGTTCGCCGTTTATCGTGCCAACCGGTGAGGTTTTCGCTGATTTCGACGTGGTTGACCCACAAGGGGACTGGGTAGAGCTAGATGATATTGTGGGTATTCACAATATTACCGCACCATTGGCTGGGCGTGACGTGATATTCAAGAACCCTAACTTCGAGCAAGGTGTTGATGTCGGCTGGCAAACCCTTTCGGGTAATACGACGAGTGGAGGCAGTATCTATGGCAATGGTGCAACGCTGTCCGGTATTGCGAATTTAACCCAAGCTGTCTACTTACCGAATGCCCTCGAAAATAGCGAATACCGTGTGTCCGCTTTTATTGAGCCACAATCAGGTTCTGGGAAGGCAAGAGTAAGGTTGAGCTGGTCGGATACCGGGAATATTAAAGACGCCTATGGCAGTGAAGAAAGTGGTAATGTTTTCGCTAACTGGGATGCGATCGTACGGACGGTGGACGTAAAACAACCAAAAGGTGCCAAGTACTTACATATTGAATACCTGACGGAAGGAAATGGGGCCTTTGTTTTTGGTAACACAGCGCTGCAATCTTTCGGAGCGAAGCAACCATTTATCAATGGTGACTTTGAACAAGGCACTACAAATTGGGAATTGGATAGCAATGTCTATATTACCAATGATAGTAATGAAGTCATCCAAGGGAATAACTCACTTAAATTTGACTTAAGCAGCGGTGTGACAAGTTGGCAAAGTGCCGAACGAAGTATTGATATTTCGGACGATCCTGTCGGCACTCGTTATCTGGTGCGGTTTAAGGTTGGTGAGCGTCGTCAATTGACCGACGCAAAGTTTGAAATTAAGTTCGACATTGAAAACCCACAAAGTCCACCTAATTCAGGTGTCACCCCAACGGGTGATTGGCGCGATGTCGGCTTTATTGATAATGATACCCCTGAAGAGGTCACTGTCACCGTACGTAAACGCCCGGGAGAGACTGCGCTGAACTTAGTATTGCGTATGAAGCAGGACAGCAATAGCGCAGAACCTAGCTATGTCATCTTGGATGACGTGCGTGTTTATCAGCAAAAGATGCTTGATGATAATTACTGTAATTATGGGACCCAGTGCTACTAGTTAGCTCATCATTTTGAGCGACAGTTCTGCCAAGTAGAAGGCCCAACCGCAATGCGGTTGGGCTTTTTTATGTGCTTGATTTAAAGGGTCTAGCTGAAATTTACATAACATTGGGTATTAAGTATGTTCTCATTATATGCACTAAAGCCTCTTGGAGTAGGCAAAACGTTTCGAAATGAGTGAAAAATATGCAGTGCTATTTCTATAATATTGGGATTGCAAAGTTAGAGCTATATCAAGTTTTTGGTAAATGACTGCCTGGCTAACAGCGATATAGTCCTAGTTTGACTGCCAAAAGGCTCTTTTTTAAACTTATTAACAATGCCAGGGTGGTTGGTTAAGTTTATGTTTTTATTGTTTATTTTGGTGTTTTTAACGTAGTTTCGAAAGAGGTAAGGAAAAAAGTGTGACCTATGTACATGATTTGCTAGCTCTTGTTGACAGTATGGGGGGGTTTACTTACTATCTGTAGAAACGTTTCAACACAAACAATTTTCTACGAAGAGTACGGTTATGGCCCAGGTCAAGCTGCAAAACATAAACAAAATTTACAAGAATGGTTATCACGCTGTTCATGATTTTTGTCTGGACATCAAGGATGGTGAGTTCATGGTGCTGGTTGGTCCCTCGGGCTGTGCCAAATCGACCACACTACGAATGATTGCCGGGCTTGAAAGCATTACCAGTGGTGATCTTCATATCGGTGATAAGCATTGTAATGACGTTCTACCGAAAGATCGTGGTATTGCAATGGTGTTCCAGAACTATGCGCTCTACCCACATATGACAGTGCGCGAAAATCTGGCTTTTGGCCTGGAAACACGTAAAAAGCCAAAAGATGAAATCGAGCGTCGAGTAAAAGAAGCCGCTGAGTTACTTGAGATTTCAGAGCTTCTAGATCGTAAACCGGGTCAAATGTCCGGTGGTCAATGTCAGCGTGTTGCCCTCGGCCGTGCCATGGTTCGCAAGCCTGAAGTCTTTTTGTTCGATGAACCGCTTTCAAACCTGGATGCCAAGCTACGTATTTCTATGCGGATGCGTATTTCACGTTTGCATGATGAGCTAAAACAAAGTGGCCGCCCTGCAACGATGATCTATGTAACGCATGATCAGGTTGAAGCGTTGACCATGGGTGATCGAATCTGTGTACTAAATCGCGGAGCGATTATGCAGGTCGATACACCAATGAATCTATATCACAAACCAGTTAATAAGTTCGTTGCGGAATTTATTGGTTCACCAACAATGAACATGTTGGAAGGCAAGCTAACTAAAACAGATGCAAATAAAATGGCAGTTGAAATAGATGGTCATTTATTTGAATTGCCTGAAGAGAAGCAAGCAACAGCTGAGCAATATAATAACCAAGATATTTACTTAGGTTTACGCCCTGAACATATTTCTATGGAGCCAGGCGAAAATAGTTGTGATGCAAATATTACCGAAGTGGAAGAAATGGGTTCAGAATCTTTTGTTTACTTAGATTTTAATGGTAAGCAGATGATTTGTAAGCATGTAAACCCTGATGTTACGTTGTGCAAACAAAGCGTGCATCGTATTTCTTTCAATATGAATAAATGCCATATTTTTGATAAAAGCACCGAAGAAAATATTTTTATTCCGACAGAATAACTGACAGTTTTAAAATTATAGTATAGGTAGTTTAATTTCATGATCCATACAATTTCTGATTCAAACCACTTGGTTTCAAATGGTTTACTTAACCTAGAATTTACTGAGCATAATGTTCTGAAGAATATTACATCTGGCAATGTAATGGTAAACCTTTTTGAGCCTAGTGAATTTGAAGGTGCATTATCAAATGTCTATATCCGGGTTAAGAGCGATGCAGGTATTTCATTTATGCCTCTTATGCACCTTAACCATAATATGCGAACCTTTCGTACTGAAGCAGGTTTAGTTGGTTGGGAAACGACAACCGAGACATTCCGTGCTGTTGTGATGATTAGCCTAGATGCTAAATCTGAAAAAGTATTCTTTACCACTCAGGTAGAGAACCTGCATGACGATGAGCTGAAGTATGACCTTGTCTTTGGTCAAGATCTAGCCCTGGCAGACGAAGGTGGCGTAAAGAGCAATGAATGTTACGTCAGCCAATACCTAGACCACCAGGTCTTTAACCTTGAGGAAGAAGGTTATGTGGTATGTTCACGTCAAAACCTACCGCAAAGTACGGGTAATCCATGCTCACAGATTGGTTCGTTGACTGATACTATTGTCGGCTACTCAACGGATGGCTACCAGTTCTTCGGTAAAGACTACCGTTTTGAACCAACGCCAGTAGTGCTTTCAGAGCCGACACTCGCGAATGAAAAACTACAGTTTGAAATGGGGTATGTCGCCCTTCAAACTGCGGACATCACTCTGGCTCCAGCACAGCGCGCAGAGTCTGTTTTCTACATCGCATTTGACAACAACTTACCGGGTTCGAATGTTTCTGAAGCGGCTAAGATTGACACTGTTAAGGCCGCTTATCTATCGCCTGAAATGGTGGAAGCGTCTGAACAAACACTGCCTTCATTTTTCCTAAATGGATACAATGTACTTGTTGGTGATGAACTAACAGACGACGAAATCCACACTTTCTTCGGTGAAGAGCGTCGCTTTGCTGAAGAGCAAGATGGTAAATTGCTGTCATTCTTTTATGGCAAACAAAAAGGTGAAAGCCGCTACGTTACATTGCCTGCGAAAGAGCGTGTACTTGAGCGTTCAACTGGACATATGGTGTCTTCTGGTAACTGTCAGGACTTCCAGAATGGGGTAATGAGCTCAACCCATGGCATGTATGGTGTGTTCAACTCCCATGTAGTGATCGGTAATACGTCATTCAACAAACTATTGGGTGTCGACCGCACATCTCTGAATTTGTTCAAATACAGCGGTCAGCGCATTTGGATTAAAGAAGGTGAGGATTTCCGTATCCTGTCTATGCCTTCTGCTTACGAAACGGGTCTGAACTTTTCGCGCTGGGTATATAAATATCAGCAAGGCTACATCGTAGTAACTAGTTTTAGTGCTCAGGAATCTTCTTCAATCCAATTGGACATCGAAACGGTTAACTTGTCTGATGCGCTTGAAGTCATTGTCACTAACCAGATGGTAATGGGTAACAATGAAAACGACGCGAAAGTTGTCGTTGAGCACCAAGATGAATACATGACAGTGACTGGTAATTTCGAGCTGATGAACTCGGTCCATCCTGAGCTGAAATACGCCATTCGCCCAGATGCTTCATTGGCTGAAGTGTCATTGGTGAAAGCGTCAGACAGCGTCCGTTATGTGCTTTTCCAAGGTAAGGTTAAGGACAAGGCAAGTTTGACGGTAGTTGGCGCACTGACTGCAGAAGAATTGACCGCGCCGGTTGCATTGGATTTTGCTGCTGAAATTGAAAAATACCAAGTTTCACAGCATGCATTGATCAATAACTTCCATATTGATTTCGAGAACGATAACTACAACGCGCAGAAGTTGAATGACACTATGCAGTGGTTTACCCACAATGCATTGGTGCATTACAGCACGCCGCATGGTCTTGAGCAGTACTCTGGTGCTGCGTGGGGTACCCGTGACGTATCTCAGGGGCCGTTTGAGTTCTTCATGTCGATGCAGCGTTACGATCGTGTGGTTGACTTGCTGAAAACGATTTATAGCCACCAACACATCGAAACAGGTACGTGGCCGCAGTGGTTCATGTTCGACAAGTACTCAAATATCCAGCAAGAAGACTGCCACGGTGATATCGTTGTTTGGCCTCTGAAGGCGATTGCTGACTACATCACTGCAACAGGCGATCTGGATGTTCTGAACATTGAAGTGCCTTACACCAGCATTGAAGACGGCTTTGCGTATACTACCGAACAATACACGCTGTTTGCCCATGTAGAGCGTCAGGTTAAGCACATTATCGACAACCTAATTCCTGGTACCTCTCTGTCATGTTACGGTGACGGTGACTGGGATGATACCTTGCAGCCTGCCAACCAAGCACTTCGTGAAAACATGGTGAGCGGATGGACTATCCCACTTACGCTGCAAGCACTGAAAACCATGGGTACAGCCCTAGAAGGCAATCCTGATTTCGCAGTTTTTGTTCATAAGATCAATAAACTGGCAATTGAAATGGAAGAAGACTACAACAACCTGTTGATCAAGGACGGGGTGATTGCTGGCTTTATCCACCTGCCTAACAAAGATGTTGATCAGGTTGAGTACCTACTGCACCCGTCAGATAAAAAAACGGGTATCAAGTACCGTTTACTACCTGCATCACGTTCGATCATCTCGGAAACATTCGACAAAGCGATGGCTGACAAGCACATGGCTATCATTGAGGAGAACCTTGTTCACCCTGATGGTGTACGCCTGATGGAGAAAATGGCGAAATACCAAGGTGGTAAGCAGAGCTACTTCAAGCGTGCTGAGCTTGCTGCAAACCTTGGCCGAGAGGTTGGTCTACAGTACTGTCACGCCCATATTCGCTTCATTGAAGCCTTGTGTAAGATGGGTAAGGCCGATGAAGTCGCACAGAACCTTTACAAGATTGTTCCTGTGGGAATTCAAAAAGCGGTGCCAAATGCAGAGGTGCGCCAATCTAACGCATATTTCTCAAGCTCCGACGGTAAGTTCAATGATCGCTACGAAGCGTACCGTGATTTCGACAAACTGAAAAAAGGCGAAGTGACGGTGAAAGGCGGGTGGCGTATTTACTCAAGTGGCCCTGGTATCTATATCAACCAGGTGATCAGTAATGTGCTGGGTATCCGCTTTGAAAATGAGTCTTTGGTACTCGATCCAGTCATTGCCAAGCAAATGGGCAAAGTGACGCTGGACTTCACGCTGTATGGCAAGCCATGTCGTTTGGTTATTAACCCAGAGCAGGGCTCTTACACGCCGAAACGCGTTGAGTTGAACGGTGGGGAGTTGGCTATTTCGCTAATGCCGAATGCTTACCGTACTGGTGGTGCGCTAATCGAGAAGCAAGCAGTGGCTTCAATGCTGCAAGATACGCAAAATGAACTGACTATCTGGCTGTAGTCATCAGGCCTGACACCCCGGGTTCCGGGGTGTCAACCTAATCATCTGTTGTATTATGTGTTGTTCGTCAATGTTACTCTCTTCCGATTTGTAGAAACGTTTTACATGATCCGTTATACTTCAAGTTAACTAGCTACAAATACAAAATTATTTTAGTACGCAAGGTTGCAACTATTTTCGGTTTAAGTGAGAGGAATAAGTTTAACTAATGAGGCCTACAATCAAAGATGTCGCTAGAGAAGCGAAAGTATCTATTTCGACAGTGTCTTATGCGATTAACAACAGTGATCGTATCAGCGAGAAAACTCGCAATCATGTGTTAGAAGTAGCAAAAAAGCTGAACTACTCTGCAAACAGCAATGCTAAACGCCTTAGACAAAAGAATGTGGGTGCCATTGGCATCTTCTTCAACTCTTGGTTCGGTCCAATCTATAGTGAACTTGTTCAGGGTATAGAGCGCAAAGTACACGAAATGGGTTACGACTTAATTGCCTGTAGTTTGTTTGGTGGCGCAGAATCGACAGCACACCGTTATCTTAAGGATCATATGATTGATGGTGCCATCATCTTGAGCAATGCTTTTGATGATGATTTCCTTAAATCTGTCGCTTCAAAAGACTTGCCGATCGTTGCTCTGGACCGTGAAGTTAAAGCCGAGAATATTTACAATATCTTGATTGATAACTTTGGTGGGGCATTTGGCGCAACTAAACAATTGATTTCGAGCGGTTGCCAGCAAGTCCATTACTTTTGTGGCCCTGATGATTCTTACGATAATCAGAAACGCTTGGAAGGCTACATTGCCGCACTCGGCTTCTATAATGTCAAATTTGATAACAATCTGATTATCAGATCAGATTTTACTGAAGAAGATGCATACTTGAAAATGAAGGAAATTATTGACCAGGGTGAGGCACCTAAAGCAATTTTTTCCGCAAATGATGAAATGGCTCTGGGTATTATTAGGGCTGCAAATGAAAGTGGTATTAAAATTCCGGAGCAGCTAAAGCTTATTGGTTTTGACAATATCAGAGAATCTGAAAGAACAATACCTGCATTGAGTACTGTTACTCACCATAAGTACGAAATGGGTGTTAAAGCTGTTGAAGTACTATTTAGTGCGATGAACAGTGAAAAAGAAATAGAACAAGTAACAATTCTACCAACTCAAATTGTTGAGCGAGAAACCGTGTAGTTTTTATTTGTTTATTCTTTCTTTCGGGTCAAAAAAACATATCTAAATAATTAGTTGCCATGAAAATTCATGGCAACAGCCATGTTTTGTGATTTTGGGCAATAATATCTAGCCTTATAAGGATAGCGAAATGAAATACAAGTGGCTTACAGTTCTCTTAGTTGCCATGGCAAGTTCTGTTTGTGCCAAAGAAAGAATAGAGTTTATGGTGTCATCGGGTGACCAGATGGCATTTGTCAACGAAGTCATTAAACCTGAATATGAAAAGCGTTATCCTGATGTCGAACTCATATTAACCAACGACGGCAACCTAGAAACACGTATGGCTGCGGGTGACTATCCTAATGTGTATGCAGGGATCTTTGGTTACATGGTACCAAGATATGCCAAATTAGGCCGCTTGATGTATCTTGATGATTTTGACGGGTTCGATGAGATGACAGATCGTATCGAGCCGCAATTCATGGAGAAGCACTTCGGTCGACAGTATTATATTCCATGGCACGCAACAACCCAGATGATGATTTATAACAAAGAGTTGTTCCGTGAAGCAGGACTAGACCCTGAACTACCACCAGAAACGTGGGATGAGTTATTGAATGCCGCAGAGAAGATTAATAACTTGCCTGCGCGCTCAAATGGTAGCCGAGTACATGGTGTTGCGCTTTGGAATGATGCGCTAGCAAGCGGTGGATGGTACTGGAACATGCTATCGCCTATGTATTACAACTTTAATGATGGTGAGTACCAACTGCTAAACCAGTACGGTACACATCCAGTGTTTGATAAAGAAGAAGCGGGCATGGTGCCATTCCTTGAGACCATGAAGAAGCTTCAGCAATTTGCTCCGCTGGCAATGGAACAGAACTTTTTCTCTCGCACTATTGGTATTTGGCCGCAATACGGAATCGCATGGCGAGCTAACCTTCAAGATGCTGCAGGCAAACCAATGGTTATCGGAGAAGATGTAGGCATTGCACCTATTCCTGTCAGGAAAAAGGGTGATACGCACTATTCGAATCTGGACGGTCGTGCCTTAATGGTATTCAAAAATACCCGTCAAGTAGAAGAGCGGAGCTGGCAGCTAATTGAATTGCTGATGGAAGATGACTTTAACCTTGAAGCGAACATGGCGTTGCAGAACTTGCCAACACTAACGTCACTACAGGAACACCCATACTTCCAAACTCCGGATATCAAGCCGTTTGTTGATCAGCTGCAACATGTTGTGATGAACGAATCTAATGCCTCAGTATCAGAAGTGTCCAGCATTTTACTTAATTACTATTCGCAATCGGTTGTTATGAACAGGCTAACACCAGAAGAGGCTGTTATCGCAGCAACAGAAGATGTTAAAAAAATAATGCGCCGATAACGTTCACTTCAATTGCGAACTCCGGCTGCAGTGCATGACTGCAGCCATCAATAGATTTTAATTTTAGATGGAATAAAACCATGAACATAAGACGTCACTGGGTGCCATACCTGTTTATGTTGCCGTGGGTAGCATATTTCATAATATTTATGCTATACCCATTCTTCTTGTCATTACAAAATAGTTTTTTAGATATAAATATTCTAAACCCAGAAAATACCCGGTTTGTTGGCCTAGGTAATTGGATCGAATCAGCAACAGATTATAAATTCTGGAAATCTCTTTTTAATGTTCTGTTTAACCAAATAATTTTCGTCACATTAAGCTTTATCTGTGCAATGGGTGCAGCGCTAATGTTGAATGAAATTACATTTTTGTCGAGCTTGTTCCGAACAGTTCTATTTATTCCAGTTGTGACCTCCATCACGGTAGCAATGATTATTTTTGATTTTATTGCCGGTCCTTCTGGTCCAATTCAGTCATTAATGATGGATTGGAACGTGTTGAGTGCCCCTATTTTCTGGAAGTTTGAAAAATGGTTACCGATGCCAGTTATTGCGGTATTCAGTGCCTGGAAGTGGTTCGGTGTCCAAATGATTATTTTCCTCGGTGGTATTGCCAGTATTAACCGCTCATTGCTTGAAGCGGCAGATATTGATGGTGCTGGCTGGTGGCGAAAAATCACCAAGATTATCCTGCCACTGATCAAGCCGCAGATTGTATTTGTAATGACAATCAACGTGATTAACGGTTTGCAGATGTTTACTGAAGTCTTCATGAACTTCGATCTACAAGGTGGCCCTCATAATTCAGCGTTAACGCCAGTGCTTCACTTGTACCAGACCGGTTTCGAACAAATGAAGATGGGTGAGGCATCAACCATTGGTCTTTTACTTGCGATTGTTATATTCGTGTTGACCATGCTTCAGTTGAAATTGACCAAGGGTAAGGACTAACCATGAATAATTCCAATAAAGGTAAGGTGCTCATTTATATTGGGTTGTTGGCTGCTAGCCTCATCGTACTTTACCCGTTTTTCTTTATGATCATTAACTCGTTCAAATCGGGCTCTGAGATCATGCACTCACCAAATGCCTTGCCAACCTCATGGTCAGCCAAGGGCTACATTGAAGTATTTGATAGTGTGAACCTATGGCGCATTTTCTTTAACACCATTTTCATTTCTGTATCGGTCATGGTGCTGAACTGCCTGTTGTCGGCAATGGTGGCCTTTGCGATTGCCAAGACTAAAATGCCAGGTCGCCAAGTTTGGTTGCGTTTGATTTTGTCATCCATGATGGTGCCAGCGATTTTGTTCACTATTCCCGTTTATATGATGATGTACGACTGGGGATGGGTGAACACCTATCGAGTATTGATTATTCCGGGTGCGATCAGTGCTTACAATATCTTCCTGCTTTACCAGTTTATGACCCAAGTCGATGAAGCTTACCTCGAGGCTGCACGTATTGATGGCGCCAGCGAGATGCGCATTTTCTTCAAGGTTGTGCTGCCAATGATGCGACCAGCGATGGCTACAGTCGGTATCCTGACTTTCATGGGAGCGTGGAACGATTTCATGGGGCCACTGCTTTATATTCGTGATGACTCGATGCTGACACTGCAGCTCGCCCTGTTTAAGTTCCAGCAAGATATTCCGGCGGGTAATTTAGAGCAGGTATGGGCAATGACCACAATGATTGCAGTTCCCGTCGTCTTTGTTTTCTTCTTTATGCAGAAGAACTTCATTAAGGCGTTCACAGGGGTGGGGGTGAAGTAATGACCGTTGCACAGTTGAAAAAAATCGCACTGCTTCTTTCCGTTGTCTTAATTGCATATTGGGCGGCTTGGGGTAAAGCTTATTTCCTATCGAAAAGCTATTTCGATTACGCAGTTGAGCAGGAAGCGGCTGAAAATTATGTTATCGCCTTGAAAGGGATGAATAAGCTAGAGCTTCGCATTGACGAGGAATACCTTGGCGGTTATCAGCAAGTTATCGAGGCTTGGGAGCATGCTCTCTTTGGTATTCGCCCTTCATTCTATGAAGAGGCCTTGATTGCCCCTGCACGTTTGATCCCACAAATTGCAGATGAGGATCTCCAAGCATTTATTGACATCTATGTTCAGCTAGACAGCAAATACGTGCCGGAAGTGGCCTACATGCAATTACAACGCGCTAGGCTCGTGGGTAATGAAGAGCTTGCTGCAGAGATGGATGAGTTTTTAACCCAAGCATTCCCTGACTTTGATTTTAAGTAATCATTTTATCTTTTTGCCGCCCAGTTCGGGCGGCTTTTTTTAATCATCTTTGCTGAGATGAATTAGCACTAATAGATTTCGGAGTATTGTATGGATCTGCCATATAAGAACAGTACCTTGCCTGTTGAAGAAAGAGTTGAGGACTTATTGTCACGCATGACGGTGGCAGAAAAAATAGGCCAGCTATGTCAGTCTCCTATGCTGGAATACAATATTCATCGTAAAGCGTATCTGGAGCATATTAGTCAAGGCCGCTGGGGTTCACGCATTCTTGCTGATACCGCTTGGGCGGGTAATGCTCCCGGTGAAACGGTTAGTCCAAGCCAATTAAATGAAATCCAACGTGCTGCCGTTGACGGTAGCAGACTGGGTATTCCGTTAATCATTGCCCGTGATGTGATTTATGGCCAGCAAACCGTGTTGCCAATCCCATTGGCACAGGCTGCATCATGGAATCCGGCTCAGATCCAAAAAGCCTACCGTTGTATTGCTAAGGAAGCCGCGTCATTAGGGATTCACTGGACGTTTGCCCCTATGCTCGATATCGTTCGCGATCCTCGCTGGGGCCGAGTTATTGAAAGTAGCGGTGAAGACCCATACTTGACCAGCCAGTTTGCTAAAGCTGTTGTGAAGGGCTTCCAAGGTGATTCACCAGCTGATGAAGATTCCTTGGTCGCCTGTGCCAAGCATTTCGTTGGCTACGGCGCTTCAGAAGGCGGTCGTGACTATGACACCACTGAAATCTCTGACAACACATTGCACAATGTCTATCTTCCCCCTTTTGCTGCTGCAGTTGATGCTGGGGTTGAAACGGTGATGTCAGGTTTTAACGACTTGGGTGGTACGCCAGTTTCAGGTAGTGAGTCGTTGATTAATGGTTGGCTGAAATCGCAGCAGCAATTCGATGGTATGGTGATCAGCGACTGGGGCTCTATCTCAGATCTGGCCTATTTCGGTGTGGCCAAAGGCGCTGAGGGCGCAGCAGAGCAAGCGCTTAAAGCCGGTGTTGATATGGCGATGACCAATGAGGCCTATGAAGATCACCTTCAAAATCTGCTAGACAAAGAAGCGATTGATATTGTACTTGTCGATGAGTCTGTTCGTCGGGTGTTGCGAACCAAGTTTAAAGCAGGGCTGTTTGAACGCCCTTATGTCGATGAATTCAAACATAAGAGTGTGATGCGTCACCCTGAACATCTGGCAGAGGCGCAAACGGTCGCAGAGCAAAGCATGGTGCTGTTGAAGAACAACCATGACTTGCTGCCGATTGATGCCAAACCGATGACCATCGCGGTGATTGGCCCACATGCCCATTCTAAGCGCCAGCACCTAGGCTCCTGGTGTTTAGATGGTAAGACCGAGGATGTGACCAGCATTTATGAAGGTATTAAAGCATGGACCTCAAAGCTGGATTGCACCATTGAACTGCTGACCGAAGAGGCAGCATTTACCGATGAAATGGTGGAATGTGCCCACCGTGCCGACATCGTGATCCTATGCACCGGCGAGAGCCACCGCCGTACCGGTGAAGCGCGCAATATTGCCGAGCTAACATTACCAGCTGGCCAGGAAGAGTTAATCCACGCGATTGGTGAGGTTGGCAAACCACTGGTTGTGGTGCAATGTACTGGCCGCCCTGTGCCGTCAGCGGCAACAGAGCAGCATGCCGATGCACTCCTGTATGCATGGCAGTCTGGTACTGAGGCCGGTCACGCCGTAGCAGGACTATTGTTCGGTGATGTATCACCATCAGGTCGCCTACCGATGTCGGTGCCACGTAGCACGGGCCAGATCCCAATGTACTATGCTCGTAAGCCGCTCGGTAAAATGCGTGACTTCCTTGACTATCAGCCATACAAAGATCAGAAAGATACCCCGCTTTACCCATTTGGTTTTGGCTTGACCTACGGTGAGTTCAAATACTCCAACCTGCGTTTGAGCAAAACAGAGATGACGGCCGGAGAGACAGTACAAGCCACCGTTACCCTTAGTAACTGTGGGGGCCATACTGCAACGGAGGTAGTGCAGTGTTATATCCGCCAGCTGGTGGCATCGACAACACGGCCTGTCCGTGAACTGAAAGACTTTAGCCGGGTAACATTGGAGCCGGGCGAGTCAAGAGATGTCACGTTATCACTGCCGGCAGAAAAGCTTCGTTTTTACGGCATCAATAAAACTTTCTTGCTTGAGCCATCAAAGGTCGAGGTGTATATCGGCAGCGATTGCAATGCAACCTTGAGTGGCTGTATTGAAGTGAGCTAATGAGTCCTTAGGACACCTTATTTCATTTTTCATTCTGAACACCAGCAGCGCCCTGCTATGTTTCATCGCAGGGTGCATTTGAGAGCCTACGATTATGAAAACTAGCTCAGTAACCGAGTCCTCACACTCTCGCCCGAATATTATCTATATCATGTCCGACGACCATGCCATTCGGGCATTGAGTGCGTATAACAGTGATATTGCCCATTTAGCGCCGACTCCCAACATCGACCGTATAGCCCAAAACGGTGCTCGGTTTGACCAATCTTTCGTGACGAACTCTTTATGTGGCCCCTCTCGGGCGGCCATGCTGACAGGGAAGTTTGGTCATAAAAACGGTTTCAACCATAACGGTCAATTGTTTGATGGCCACCAGCCAACGTGGCCAAGGATGCTCAAAGGACATGGTTATACCACTGCTTGCATTGGCAAATGGCATATCAACTTAACACCGGAAGGTATCGATTTTGACCACTGGGAGGTACTCAACGATCAGGGCGAGTATTACAACCCGGACTTCATTACAGCCCAAGGGGTTAAGCGTGAGCATGGTTATACGACAGAGTTGATTACCCAAAAGTCGCTGCGCTGGTTAGAAGAGCAACAGCAAAGTGACAAGCCTTTCGCTTTGCTATTGCACCACAAAGCACCGCACCGCAATTGGATGCCAGCCCCACAGCATATGCGGGCGTTTGAAAATACGGTATTCCCGGTACCTGATAACTACTTCGATACCTATGAAGGTCGGGCGGCAGCTGCGATGCAAACCATGACCATCTACCGCGATGCCCAAGAAGGTCATGATTTGAAAATGACCAAGGGAGTTGGGGAGACCGAGTGGCGTGAGGACATTTGGCCATTTTTATTAGCCCGTTTAACCCCGGAGCAACGTCAGGCATGGGATGAGGCCTACCAGGAGCGTAATGATTGGTTTAACGCCAATGAGGTCAGCATGACTGAAAAGGAAATCGCTATCTGGAAGTATCAGCGTTACCTCCAGGATTACCTTGCTACCATCAAGTCGGTCGATGAGTCAGTGGGTGAAGTGCTTGATTATCTTGAAGCTAATGGTCTCGCGGATAACACCATTGTTGTTTATACCTCCGATCAGGGCTTCTATATGGGTGAGCATGGTTGGTTCGATAAGCGGTTTATGTATGAAGAGTCGTTTCGCGCGCCACTACTGATCCAATACCCGAATCGCATCAAACCAGGAACGGTGGTAGAGCACTTGGTGCAGAACATCGACTACGCGCCGACATTCCTTGAATACGCAGGTGTTGATGTGCCTGAGGATATTCAAGGTGAGTCGATGGTGGCGCTGCTCGATGGTGAATCTCCCGCTGATTGGCGTCAGTCGCTGTACTATCATTTCTATGAATACCCAGCGATGCACGATGTGACAAGGCATTACGGCACCCGTGATAGTCGCTATAAGTTGATGCACTTCTATTACGATATCGATGAGTGGGAATTTTATGATATCGAAGAAGATCCGACTGAAATGAATAATGCGATCAATGATCCCCGGTATCAGTTTGAGATCTCACGGCTAAAAGCCGAGATCAGCAATCTAGAGGTGAAATATGACGTACCACCACGGGCTGAGTGGGTCAATTTGCCGCTTGAATATAAACCAGCGCCAACTCTAGAAGAGCTGTTTCCCGATAGTTTCCAGGTAACTTGCCAATAAACCTAAGCCGGAATTTATCAGTTTCTACTTTACGTAAACCAATGACTCAGGGCTTAGGCACTAAGCCCTAGATAACAACACCCTACATAAAGAGAATAAAAATAACTATGTCATCACTATTCACATGGACGAGAAAAATTACCAACCGGTTGATTGTCACTATTGCGATTGCCTTCTGCTCGATTGCATATGTGGGATATGAAGGATTAAGTGGCTTAAGTCATTTATCGAACCAGACATCGATATTGGTTGAGGATGATTTGGCAAAGGTAATAACAATCAGTGATATTCAGCAGCGAGTTGAACAAGCCAGAGTTCACTCTTTACTGGCCATACAGCATGATCCCAATGCATTCAGCGGTAGTTACCATGATCATTCGTTATCGATTCATACTGACTTGATCTTCGAAAGCTATGATGACTTGCAGGCACTGTACTTTGATTTGATGACATTCAACATGGGGGCCAGTCTTGAACAAGCTGCGACTCAAGCAAACTCACTCACTGATGAGCTCTTTTTCTCTGGGTTTGAGGTGATTGTTGATTTACTGGATCAAGGTGAGTACCAGCAAGCCAATATTTTGCTGCTCAATGAAGTGAATCCCACGATTGAACAGCTTAAGACGCTACTCAGTACGATGAGTGATTTGAGTGCGACTGGGGCAAGAGATGCCTACGCTGAAGCCGTTAGTAACGGTCAGCGTTTTGTATTTAGCATGAGTACAGCTTTGGCTATCAGCACATTGTTACTGATCGGCATTGCTTTTGTGACTATCCGACGCATTGTGTTTGCGCTTAAGGGACTGCAGTCAACAGCAAACAGCATTGCGGACGGAAATCTGATTTGTCGGGCGCAGGTACAAGGCCAAGATGAATTTACGGTTATTGGTGATGCAGTCAATAATATTGCAGCAAGGTTTCAGCAGACCGTCTCTTTGATTGGGGATTCAGCCAACCAACTAACACAGGCCTCACAGCAAAATACTCAACTGAGTGAGCAAACGGCCTCGAACGCGGCTTCACAGCAGGCGCAAATTCAGCAAATCGCAACGGCTACCGAAGAGTTGACAGCGACAGTGAGTGATGTCGCGGCGAGTGCTGTAGCGGCGGCAGAAGCCTCGCAAAAATCTGATCAACTTGCCCAGAGTGGTGTGGGTGTTGTTAATCAGGCAATTGCACAGTCTATTGATTTAGCAGAAGAAATTGAACAGGCAAAAGTCTCCATTAATGAGCTAGGTAAGCACTCCCAAGACATCGGTAGTGTATCTGACACGATACGTGATATATCCGATCAAACCAATTTACTGGCGCTAAACGCAGCAATAGAGGCGGCGAGGGCGGGAAGCTATGGTCGTGGATTTGCGGTTGTGGCTGATGAGGTTCGATCGTTGGCGCAGCGTACCAAAGATGCAACACAAGACATTCAAGATACGATTGCTCGTTTGCAAACCGGTTGCCAGCATGCCATCGAGCGGATGGATTCTGGCGATAAATATGCACGAGAAAGTACAGTAAAAACCAAGCAGGCCGGTGAGGCGCTGCAGGCGATCACCGAAACGGTTGCCAGCATTGCGGAAAAGAATATTCAGATAGCATCTGCAGCTGAGCAGCAAGCGGTGGTGACTGGGGATGTTAATACCAACGTGTTTGAAATTAATGCACTGGCGGATAAAACCGTCGGTGACTCTAAGTCGAGTCAGCAAGCATCACAGTCAATTGCTGAACTTGCGCAATCTCTATCATCAGAAGTGAAACGCTTCACTGTGTAGAAGCGCGGTGTTGTTAGCTTATGTATTTATCAGCCTCTCTAGCGATAATGATAGAGAGGTTTTTTTATGTTTATTTAGGGTAAACATAGCTCTCAAAAATGACATTTGGGCCATTAACCAGTTAGTTTTATTACCTCCGCTTTGTTAGTCTAACTTTTGGTCGAAACGTTTATATTGAGGCGAGAATGAATTTGAAAAAGATAGCCATTGGCATCAGTTTATCTGCTGTTGCCATGGGCGTAAGTGCTGAAAATCAGGAGAATAATACTCGAGGGAATATTGCCTTTTTTGATCATACCTTGCCTATTGAAGAGCGCTTGGATGACATCAGTGAACGCCTTACTGATGAAGAAAAAGGCCATATGATCACCTTATGGAATCAAGGTGTTCCAAGGTATGGTTTGAAGTCATTTATGCCAGGTGAGGCCCTGCACGGTCTTGCATCTCCACGGCAAAATGCAGCAACTGTATTTCCCCAGTCTATAGGCTTGGCCGCAACGTGGCAGCCAGATGCATTGCAGCGAATGGGAGATGCTGTATCCGATGAAGCTCGAGCGCAATATCACAATGGTCCAGTAATAAAAGATGGCAAGCGAGGCCCACTGACGTTTTGGTCGCCAGTCATTAATATTGCTCGTGATCCACGTTGGGGTCGTACCCAAGAAGCCTACGGGGAGGATCCATTTCTCAACGGCGTAATGGCCAGTGCCTATGTCAAAGGCCTTCAAGGTGATCACCCTAAATACCTCAAGACTGCAGCAGGTGCGAAACATTTCGTTGCTAACAACGAAGAGCACAACCGCTTTAACGGTAATGCCAATATTTCAGAAAAACAGTTACGCGAATACTATTTCCCAGCCTACAAACAAGTGGTCCAAGATGCGAATGCGCAAATTGTGATGACCGCATATAACAAGCTTAATAATGAACCTGCGGTTACCAATACTTGGTTGGTTCGAGATGTATTACGTGGAGAATGGGGGTTTGATGGTTTCGTGCTTGGTGACTATGGCTCAATACTGATGACCACAAAAGGATGGGGCGAACGCAGCTTCCACGGTCACGACATCTATGATAACTATGTTGATGCGGCTGCCGCCGTTCTGAATGCTGAAACGTTAGATTTTGATAACACCCGTATT
This sequence comes from Photobacterium sp. DNB22_13_2, assembly GCF_052873915.1. NCBI lineage: Bacteria > Pseudomonadati > Pseudomonadota > Gammaproteobacteria > Vibrionales > Vibrionaceae > Photobacterium > Photobacterium sp. DNB22_13_2. Next base: position 174,579 of record NZ_JBNNXU010000006.1, on the reverse strand, counting down.
TTCCGCAAGGAAGCGCTTACGGCAATCGAACAAGGTAAAACCACTTCAGAGCAACTGGACCGAGCATTTAGAAATACCATGCGTGTCGGTTTACGCTTGGGTATGTTTGATCCAGAAGAACTGTCACCATGGAAAGACATCCCGTTTGAAAAAATGACCACATTTAAGCCGCTTGCACTTGAGCTCGCAGAGAAGAGTATGGTCTTACTGCAAAATGAGCCAGTGAATAGCCAGCCGGTATTACCTATCGATAAATCTACAACAAAATCAGTCGCAATCATTGGCCCTAACGCTAACGTTTTGAACTTCGGTACCTACTCTGGCACAGCTAAAGACCCTATCACGCCATTACAAGGCATTCGAGATTATCTTGGTGATGATGTTGACGTCACGTACGTACCATGGACCCAAAATCAAGGTGAACTTAACCCAATCCCACTAGAAAGTATTACATTACTTGATAATCAAGGGCTAGGTGTTTGGACCGCTGATTATTACACCAACCGAAATGGCAGTGGTAAACCTGTCGCCAATAACACGGTTGGGAATATTGATTTCGACTTTGGTAACAAACCGCCGCACAAAGACTTAAATAACGAGAATTTTGCCGTCAAATATACAACGACAATTGTACCTCCTCAAAGTGGTCTGTATACGTTAGGCGTTGAATCCCAAGGCCATGAAATGGTGTTTGATATTGATGGCTCTACTATATTTAGAGACCACGGTAATAACAGCGAGCCACTTCGAACAACTGTAGAGCTTGAATTGGACTCTCAGAAAACGTACACGTTTACGGTACTAGCTATGGAAAAACGTGGCAGCTCTGCACGCTCAGTCAAATTTGGCTGGGAACTGCCATCAGAAGGCACTGCCTATGAAGGCGCAGAGCTTGAAGCGGCTAAGAAAGCCGATGTTGTTATCGCCGTTATGGGCTTATCGACTGAATATGAACGAGAGTCGATTGACCGCACTTCAGAAGGCCTGCCTTCTGAGCAAATTGATTTGCTCAGAAGCATTGTTAAGGTCAACCCAAAAACAGCCGTAGTACTGCAATCAGGGTCTTCAATTGAAAGCCCTTGGCTGAAAGAGAATATTCCGGCGATTCTGCAAAGTTGGTATCCGGGGGAGCAGGGCGGTGTCGCTATTGCCAATACCTTGTTTGGTGACAACAATCCAGGCGGTAAGTTACCTCTGACATTTGTGAAGTCGTGGAGTGATTTACCGGCCTTTGGCGACTACGATATCACCAAAGGCCGTACTTACCTGTATTTCGATAAAGAGCCTCTATGGGCCTTCGGCCATGGCTTGAGCTACACCCAGTTCGCTATGTCAGATCTGAAGTTCGACAGAAATATCGCTAAAGATGGCCAAATCAATGTCACAGTAACGCTAGAAAATACCGGTAAAGTGGCAGGCGATGAAGTCATTCAAGTCTACATGACCGATATGTTTGAGCGCAGCGAAAAACCGATTCAACGTTTGAAGGCGTTTGATCGCGTCTCATTGGAGCCGGGTGAAAGGCGTGATATTACCTTAACCTTCGATACCGCTGACTTGGCTTACTGGGACGAAAAAACCAAAGACTGGATGTTAGGTGACAAATACGAAATTCGGATTGGTAATGCGTCGGACAATATTGTACTGACCAACACAATAACGGTTGAGTAGTTAATGTTTTCTGTTTTAGTTCGATGAAATAGTTCCAGCAATATTCGCCGTTTTCAAAAAGCGGCGAATATTGCTCCTTTCAGAAAGCTCTTTTGAATTACAAATGTAGGTACTATTGATGCAGTCATTACCAATTCGCCTGTCTTTTTTAGCTGGGTGCCTTGCTATCCAGTTAGCTCAGCCAGCGCTATTACATGCAAGCGATGCCCCATTAATTGCCGCAGAGCAAGATCTCAATGCAACTCGTGATGAGCGTATGGCTTGGTTCCGTGAGGCCAAATTTGGCATGTTCATTCATTGGGGGGTGTACTCGATGTTTGAAGGGGAGTACAAGGGAGTCGATACGCCACGTTATGCGGAATGGATTTGGAACAACGCCCGTATTCCGGCGCAAGAATATGTCGATTTAGCGAAAAAGTTTAATCCCGTTGCCTATGACCCGGTTGAATGGGTGAAATTGGCAAAGGATGCCGGTATGACTTATATGGTATTGACTGCCAAACATCATGATGGGTTTGCCATGTTTGACACCGAAACCAGTGATTGGGGAGTCAAAGATTCAGCCTGGGGCAAAGATACTATAACGCCGCTGAAAAATGCCGCTGATGACGCGGGATTACGCTTTGGTCTGTATTATTCACAATCTTTAGATTGGGGAAACCATGGTGATGAAGGTGGTGCGCATTGGGATCGTTCTTACTCCCCATATCCTTCCCTAGAACGTTCAAAATGGTCGGAACAATTCAATAAATATATGAATGACGTTGCTTTCCCACAGCTTGAGGAATTAACGACGAATTATGGCAAGCTGGATATGTTTTGGTGGGATATGCCTAAAAACATAACGGATAGTCAGGTTCAGACAATGGCAGACATCCTTTGGGGTAATCAACCACAGATCGTTTCTAACCGTCGACTGGCTAGCAGGAAGAATTCGCTTGAGTTTGGTGATTTTGACACTCATGAGCAATCTATCCCACCGGTTCCCCAGCTTGATTCTTACTGGGAAAGTTGTATGACGATGAATAATACTTGGGGTTATCGTCGCTCAGATCAGGACTGGAAGAGTACTGCTGAATTGATCCATAACTTGACTGGTGTAGTGAGTAAAGGTGGTAACTACTTGCTGAACATTGGTCCAAAACCTGATGGCAGTTTCCCGCAAGCATCAATCGAACGTTTGCGGGATATTAGTCAATGGATGGATGTTAACGGCGAGTCTATTCATGGCACAACAGCGACCCCGTTTTTATTCCAACAGGCTTTCCGTGGAGCTACAACGCAACGTATACATGATGATGGTGTAACGCTATACCTTCATGTTTATGATTGGCCTAAAAATGGTGGGCTACAGGTGCTCGGTATCGCCAATGAGAAACTCTCAGCCTACCTCTTGGCGGACAATGAAAAAACGCCCCTCAAGATCAATCATACTGATAAAGGGGTGACGATTGTTGTGCCAGATCAGGCGCCAGATCAATATAGCTCTACTGTTGTTCTGGACGTCGAGGGCGAACTGGAAATTGAAGAATTCACGGGTGTGATGACAGTTGATGGTATGGTGCTTCGCTCCCTAGATGCCGATACCACGAGTGTTCATTACAATAGCTGGTTCAATAGCTTAACAGACTGGTCAGGGGCTGAAAGCTCGGCGAGTTGGAAGGTGGATTTTGCTGAACCTGGGCGCTATGCGGTGCAGATGTTTCATGGCAACATGGATGAATCTCGTATGAAATTGTCATTGGGCGATGATACTGCAAACCTGATCATTCCTGCCTCGGGGGATGAGAATATGCGTCGTAAATATCCTAAGCCAACCATTGTTGGGGAAATCGTGGTCACTCAAGCGGGTGAGCAAACCCTGACCTTAGCCCCCGCTACTGAAGGCTTTACACGGGTTAACATGGGGGAGTTGACTATTCTGCCTCTGGGGAACGCATTGCAAGGACCTGATGGCAATATTGGCATGCATGCATTGAATGCTGATTATAACGGGGAAGCGGTTGTTTACCGTGGCGCTCGCCGGTTCTTGAATGGGCAAAAAGAAGCGTTGTCGTGGGAAACAACCATTACTCGACAAACGGGGACTTTTGATGTCGTCTCGACCTATCGTAGTGAACAGGATCAGCAAGTGATCCTTTACGTTGGCGATAAAGCGTACCCATTTACGTTGCAAGCAACGGGTGAATTCCCAGAACCATTAAACTTGCACATTGGACAAATTGATTTGACTGAATCAGGGGCTACGGAAGTACGTTTAGAAACAACAGCCAATGGAACCTTTGATTTTTATGGTATTGAGCTGTTTGAGGCGGGGTTCTATGCGACCAGTGAAGAGCCATTGGCCACTGAATTTCCTATCGCGCGTAGTCATAATAATTATGTAGACAAAGGACAGAATCCAGAGGCACATTTTGCTGACAAAGTGTTAGATGGTAGCAATCAAACTCGTTGGTTACCGTCGCCCCGTAACCCAAATGATATGTGGTTTGAAGTTGATTATGGACAACCTCAGCACATCAAGCATATTAAACCGGTTATAGAGGAGCGTTTAGGGCAAACAGCGTTCTTCAATTCTATTGAGCTGATTGTGACTTACCGCGATGAAAATGGTGAGTGGCAAAAACTGACTACATTGCCAGCCCAAAAAGCGAATCAAGGGTTTGCCGTTAACCAAACAGCAAGGCAGTGGCGCTTTGAGTTTAGCTCAAACAAGCGAGGCACTTTCTCTGTGAGTCAGTTGATTATGAATTAATAACCAGACTTTGCTAATGCTGGGTGCCGCTGAATGAGATAATAAAAATGCGCTACTGTGACTTTCAGTAGCGCATTTTTATTGTCTAAGGATGGGTGATCAATAAACTTGGTACTCTGCGGTCCAATTGAAGCTTTGCCCGACAGGTACATTGACTTCAATGAAGTTTTCCGGAGACAGTGAACGATCATTCGCCCAAATGACTAATTTGTTTAATGGCTGGTCTACCTGAACATCAATGCCTCTGTTCAGTTCACGGTGATGGACGCGAAACTGGTGATCATCAGGGGTATTGGTAAACCCCGTCAGTGGAACGTACAGTCGCTTATCATCGCGGATAGCGTCAAGTATATTGAGGCTATCATTTTGTAGTTTTACACGTGACTCACTCTTGTATTTTTCCGGCGTAAAAGGAAAAAATACCTGATATTGCTCATCAACATCCTGGTCATCAATGACAAAAAAGTGGTGATTAAAGACGTTGGTTTCAATCGGTTTCTCACCCGTGTTTTCCAGTAGATGTGACATGGTGAACCCTTGCTCATTCAAACTAATGGTTTTCTGATAACGATAGCTGTAACCATTATCTGTTCGTAGCGTGTGAATGAACTCGACACTGTCTTCTAAAGCGTTAACTTGCCATTCACCATGGTCAAGAATCTGGTAGGGGTTGGTAAAGTTAAACCGTTTCTCGTCTTCTGGCTTTTCCAGAACACCGATACCGATACGAATAAAAGTATCGGATTCACCATAGCCTAGATTATCGAATATCTGAGCCGGTCCTTTCACGCTGAAGTGCAGTTCCGGATCATGTACTAGCTCAGGTCGCCAGCGACCGAAGTATTCCACACCTTCAAATTTAAGCGAGTGAATTAAGCCTGACCAATCAAAGCGAACGGAGCGATAAGAACCTGCTTCGGCATCTGGTAGGTAGATCGCCATTTCAACCACATCGTTTGTTAACCGTGCCTCAGGGAAGCTAGCCGCTGAAACGCCAACGCTCACTAAAGATAAACAGCCACATAGTAACCAGCAGATTTTCATTATTTTTCCTCGATTTTGGTATTGAACAACATACCACGGCCATACCAGCCCATGATGTAACGATCGGATTCTCGGATGGCTTGGGTCACTGGTCCCAAGTGGGTGTTAGGAGGCGTTTTCATTGTTACCTCTTGGCGCACCTATTTTAACATTTGATGGTTATATCATTTGGTCAAATGAGTTGTTTTTTTACGTTGAAGGGAAGCGGCGATTAATCACAGTTAACCAGCACTTCCCTCAAAGCATCGCCGATTTGCTTTAGGCAATGTTTTTGTGCGTTTACTTACGCCATTTCGGTATTTGCTCTTCCCAATCACGATAGCGCATGATCATCTCTTGCAGTTTCTCCGGTCGCTCTACTGATAAATCATGCTGCTCTTTGGGGTCCAGGGCTAAGTTATACAGTTCAGGCGCTTCAAATAAGCTGTCATCCCGCTCGGCGTAGGTTGTTTTACGTCCTTTGAAATGCTTAATATCTAGTTCTTGTTGACGCTCTCGCCATTTAGCGCGATCAATACGCCATACTAGCTTCCAGTCTTCGTGACGAACGGCTCGGTGCGCCTGATTTCGCCAGTAGTGGTTGTCACGTACAACTTCAGATATTTCACCTTCGGTGATGAGTGGCAACAAGTTAATGCCATCTAGCGGTTCGCCATCGGGTAAGGTAGCGCCTGCAGCTGCGGTGAAGGTCGGTAGCATATCTAACGTTGAGACTATACCTTCATACCGGGTATTGGCTGGTAATTTGTTACCCCATTGCATCGCCATTGGTACCCGAACCCCCCCTTCGTAATAGGTAGCTTTACTGCCTCTAAATACGGTGCTGTATTGCTTCTTACCACCGTTGTCGTTTGAAAAGACAATAATCGTGTTATCAATGACGTCGGCCTCTTCGAGTGCATCAATGATCGAACCTACCGCCTGATCCAAGGCGACAATCACGCCATCATGTTGGCTGCCACCTTCAGGGACATAGTGTTGCGGTACAATGTCTGGGGCGTGCACGTTGTATGGGGCGAAATAGAGAAAGAAGGGTTTGTCTTTATCGCGTAGAATTAGTTTTTCTGCTTCCTGAGTAAATGCTTCGGTTAAATAGCCGCGCACCTCGACGGATTCGCCATTTCTTACTATATCCAGTGCTGGCTTTTCGCCCTTAACAATGGTTGGCTTTTTGCCATTTTTTATCGCTCTGAGCTCACTTCGGTACTGAAAATAGCCAGAAGCACCACGATAACCAAACCAGTGATCAAAACCGCGTGCGTTAGGCTGGTATTTGTCTTTGGTCCCCAAGTGCCACTTACCAATCGCGTAAGTCTCGTATCCTGCATCTTGTAGTACGTTGGACATCATGACTTCGTTAACATTGACGCCAAAGTCATTCTTAATTCGATTTTTTGTCGGCCCTGGCAGTATTTCAAAATCGAATCTGGCTTGATAGCGTCCCGTCATTAATCCAGCGCGACTTGGCGCACATGTCGAATGAGTGGCGTAAGCGTGATTAAAGCCAACACCGTTCTCATAAATTGAGTCGATGTGTGGTGTTTTGGCTTTGGTATTGTGTGAGCCTGTTGCGCCGAGTGCGCCATAATGTAAGTCGTCTGCGAAAATCATGACGATATTTGGCTGTTCAGGCGCAACATTGGTTGGCTGCTCTGCGAGCGCAATACCATTCTGTGAGGCTGCTAAAATCGTGCACAGTGCAAGCGCGGCTTTGTTGAACGGATTCTTGATGAGTCTCATTTATCAAACCATGTAGAGTGAACGTAATTATAGAAACGTTTCAATTTATATATTTTCGGCTATAAGACAAGAATTTGGCTGTAAAATTGTGATGGTTGGGTGATTTGATTCTTTTAAAATGCGACTTTCATTTCAAATATTAGAAACGTTAATCTTAAGTGGGTAGATGGCCCTGGGGGCGTTTTCTGATGTTCAAATATGAGAAGGAAAAGATCCTGATATTTCAGGATCTTTTATTGTTTTTACGTGGCGTTAGTTTACAGATCGTCAGTAAACTCAACCGTGTAAGGAGTATTAAATAGAGCAGGGTATTCTGGCTCAGGGAACTCTTCGAGTAACACTAGGTATTCGTTGAGCAACTCTTGGAATTTATCAGGCTCTTCATTTCTTAGATCACGGCGCTGGGCAACATCATCATTAAGGTTGAACAGCATGGCTTTGACATCTTTTTTAACCAGCTCGCGGTTAGCGCGTTTTTCACCTGCGACTTTGTGCTGGTCGTTCCATGTTAGTACCCAGTCACCTTTGCGGTAGGCGATATCGTGGAAGAAACGGAAGAACATGGTTTCATGCGGTCTGCCTTCTTTTTCACCGTTTAGGTAAGGTACTAAGTCAACACCATCTAGCTCTGGTGTGTTTTCAACCAAAGGAATACTTCGCGTCAGCGTCGGCAAAATATCTAGCGAAATAACCGGCTTGGTATACTGCTTTCCGGCAGGAACAACGCCCGGCCAATTAATCACGAATGGCACACGAATGCCGCCTTCAAAGGTGTCGCCTTTAAAGCCTCTGAGATCGGCTGGGTTACCCGCAAGGTTCACCGGTTCTTTCCGGCGAACGATGGTCTGGTAACCGTTATCAGATAAGAAAACGATGGCGGTGTTATCGGCGATCCCTTTATCTTCCAGCGTTGCCATGATATTGCCTAGGCCATCATCCATGGCCAGCAGCATGGCGGCGATAACACGGCGGTGCCAGGTGGCAAACTCCCCATCTAATAGCTCATCCACGCGCTTAAGGTAGTGCTCAGGCGCTTGATATGGTGCATGAACAGCATTGTAGGCTAGGTGCAAAAAGAAGGGTTTGTCATGGTTACGCTCAATAAATTCGACGGCTTCGCGACTGAATTCATCGGTTAAGTAGGTGCCATTGGGGTATTCAACCATTTCGCCGTTGCGATAAATCGGTGAGCGGTTGTTCTTGCCGTTATAGTGGGTATTGGCATTGAAATAGTCGTGACCGCCGCCGAGGAAACCATAGAAATAATCCAAGTCGCGATTCCACGGTTTGTGCTCTTCCTCAAAGTGACCATAATGCCACTTACCTATAGCTCCCGTGGTGTAACCTGCGGCTTTGAAGTGGTCTTGCATCATGGGGTGGTCTGTTGGGAAGCCTATCTTGGCATTGCGAGAAAAGTTGCCCCAAATGCCGAGTCGGTCTTGATAGCGGCCTGAGATCAAGCCTGCGCGAGATGGGCCACACACCGATGAGGTGACATAGCCTTGGGTAAAGTGGGTGCCGCCGGCGGCAATTTTATCTAGATTGGGCGTGAACATATCATCGGCGCCCATGAAGCCGGATTCGTCATAGCCGAGGTCATCGACCAATACCACGATGAAGTTAGTATCGGTCTGCGCGGTTTGTAAATGTTCAGCGGGTGACTGACCAGCGGCAGGTTGACTGGCGATAGATAGGCCCGGCAGTAAGGCGAGGCTTAGTGCCGCTTTGGTAAAGATTTGCATGAAGGGTACTCTCTTAATTATTGTTGTTGCCAGAAAATTGGGTTGGAGTAGAACCACAAATCTTGCCAAGGGTATTGATTGCCTTGCTGTTTTGTCGGCTCCAATATATTGGTGTTGGTCCCACGTAGTCGTAGATAACCGTTCTGATGTTCCCGCGGGATATCAATGGTCAAAGCAATAGTGTTGTTTTTCACTTGCCACTGTGACTGATTAATGCGCTGGATAACCTGAGTCGTGTTATTTGTGTTGGGTTGGTTGGCGATGGCTGTATCAACGGCGCCTGTAATCACATCGATGCGGTTTAGTACTGGAATATCACCATTAGCATTTTTTCCCTCTCTGAGGTTGATCTCCAGCTTCAGGGATAGCTTGTCTTCCGTGCTGTCTAATAAAAGGGTTTCACCGAGAGAAACGCTGTTGTTTGCTTCGTTATTTGTAGCGCCTGCGCTTAAGTCGGCACTAAGCCCGCTGATCAGATCACCGAAGACAATGAAGCTACGGCCGTGGCGGAGTCCATCCATAATGTCAGTAGGCTCGTTGCGGGCGTAAACATAGGTTTTGTTGTATTCACCTGGCCAGAAGTCACGGCCTCCTACGCTGGTGTGTTGATGAGAATCAGCCGAAGAGGTGATCCAAAAGCGCATGCCGTTGCCGAGGATATGATCCCATACTCCGCCGACAACGGCTGTCATTTGGTCAGCTCCCCTGAAGGTGCCAAACTTGTAGTAACTACCTCGGTTGCCTCTAGCTGCTTGATGCCCCGGCGTTCCGACCATACCGATAAAAACGTCGGGATCAGTCTGGTGCCAGGTCATCAGTTTCTCAGGTGTCACCCTTGCCCATTGGTTGAGACCGGTTGCCTGGCGACTAGGGTGGTTTTTAATAATGATAGGTTTTTCAGTTTGGCTTGCGAGGTAAGTGATACCCTCTTGCATGTGCTCGACGTTGTTACGGTTACGGGTTTCTTTTCGGTATTCACGGATAGAGTAATCCCGTTGGAATTTGACCAGCACATCGCGTTCATCGCTATTGATCGGCATCATAACGGTAGCGTGTTCACCAGCTGGGACATCCAGTTCGATACCGAAAAACTGGTGAACATCAGGCACGGATTCACGGGCTTGCAGTAACTCTGGGTAAGCCTGCTTATTAAGTAACTTGGAATGTTCTGGGCCGCCGTGATCAGTATTCACTAACCAACTAAGGCCGTACTTCTTGGCGGCTTGTGCATTGTCGAGATAGCTATGGAGGCTGTCTCCGCCTTTTATTGGTGACCATGGCGAGGTGGATTTATCCCATTTCACACTCCAGTGGGTATGGGCGTGGTGTTCGCCTGCAAGCCATTGTCTTTCTTGGGCTGTTGCTTGCGAGGCTATCATGCCGAGTGTCAGTATGGTTGCTAATGTTATTAAACGAGGTTTCACTTTACGTACCTTAATTATTATTTGATTGATAGTTGAACTGTATTCTTCGGCTATAACCAACCTTGTTGGTCAAGAAATGGCAGTAGATCGCCGATGATCTTTTCTTGGTACTTGCGGCCATTGAAAAATCCATGACCTTTGCCTTGATAAGGCACAATTCGGCATTCTTGCTGGTGTGATGTGGCTTTGTGGCAAAATGCTTCTGCGGTAGAAATTGGAACCGTTTTATCTTCTGTTCCGTGGTAAATCACGGTAGGTGGTAGAGAGCTTGAAAGGTGGTGGAATGGTGAAAGTGTAATCAGTGGGCTTCTTGTCCATTCCTCGGTCCAGTGGGTTGGTTGATATAGGTTCGGCTCTGGTGCCATGATGGTGACAGGGTTGAACAACACCAATATCGCTGGGTCAAAACTCATGTCACCATAGTCGGGCAGTAGCACGGTCGCAGCGGCAAGTTGCCCGCCAGCAGATGCTCCAGCGACACCAATTTTATTTTTATCGATGTGATAGCGTTCAGCGTTGTTGTACAGCCAGTTCATTGCGCTTTTGGCATCGGAAATCGCTTCGGCAACGCCAGTGTTATGTCGATTACGGACGCGGTAATCAACTAGCATCGAAGCTATACCCGCGTTTTGCAGTTCACGGGCATAGGGCGCAAATTGGGCGGGATTACCACCTGCCCAGCCACCGCCAAAGTAAAACACTAGTGCAGGTGCAGGGCTTTCACTCTCTATGGTGAACAACCAGCTGTTCAGCGCTATGCCATCGACATGTTTGTAGGTGACTTGGGTTGCCCCATTGATAGTTGGTGGGTATTCACTTGCATGTAAGAGCTGTGAGAACAGTAATGCAAAGAATAAAACCGTAATGTCAGTCAGCTGAGAAATGCGCATAGTCGCCTCTACATTAATTCGCTGGTGGGATGGCAGGTAAAATGTATTCAGGTACAAATTGCAGTGGTACACGTCTTTGTTGACCGGTATTACTGCTAGTGACGGTGACGATAAGATCCAGCTCAGGGTTTACGAAAATAAATTGGCCACGAGCACCTCTTGCTGAAATGGTTTTTACTTCTTGATCATTCACGCGGAAGTTCTGAGTCCACCAGAAGTAGCCATAGTTGCCATTACGGGTCTTTGGGGTTGTTGCGCTATGTAACCATTCCTGGGTAAGTAACCGCTTTCCATTGAACTTCCCTTCGTCCAGCACCAACATGCCGAACTTGATCATGTCTCTTGACGTCATGTGGAGCCCTGAACTGGCTTTGGTCAGGCCACAGGCCGACTCTTCCCAATAGGCATTGTTGATACCCATTGGCTTGAAAAAGTACTCGTCGGTATAAGCCGCAAGATCTTTGCCTGTCGTGCTGTACAGGATATGGTTAAGAATATCGGCATCTGCACCTTGGTATTTGAAGCGTTTTCCCGGTTCGACATTGTCGGTTAACGTCAGGTATAACGCTGCATGATTATCGACGGTGATTGGCGAGTGGTCAGAGATATGGTTGGGAATAGAAATACCCGATTGCATGCTGAGCAAATCATGAAGGGTGATAGATTTACTGCCTGTGGCGAGTTTCTCTTTATCTATATTGGGCAGATATTTGATGGCGGGATCATTCACACTGTCGATATCGCCAAGCTCGATGGCTTTACCGATGGCATTGGAGAGCATGTTTTTGGTGATAGAAAACATGAAATGAGGCTTATCTATCGCACCATCATGCCAATAATCTTCCGCAATAAGTTTACCCTGGTGATGAATCAGCAAGCTGTTAATTTGACCATAGTTACCGGCTGCGATGTCTTGGCGCAACTGGTTGATTCGTTGGGTATCGATTCCTGTATGATTAATATCTGCAGTTATTAGGCCGTCATTTCGAGATACTGGCGTACGATAGCGACTGGTATTGCCCTGTGGAGCTTTTATGGCCGCAGGTTGTGATACTTCAGTGGCAATATGGTTTAGGGTGACGACTTCATCACTCAAACCGTCCTGTGCGTCAGCAGATACTGTCGATGATAATAATGCCAATGAAAATAAGGCCAATGTGAATGAATCATCACGGCGGCATTGTTTAAACTGCATGGGTAACTCTCTCCTTGGTTACACTTTCCTGAAGTGAATCATCCTGTTCACTCTTTATTTCTGTTAACTGCTCTGCTATTTGTTCTGTGTTTTGCGGCATAGCGGGAAATTGGAAAAGAGCTTTTATATCTTCAAGCACATGGTACAAGCAGGGCAGAAGCACCAAAGTAATAAAGGTGGCGAACAGAATGCCGAAGCCGAGTGAAATTGCCATCGGTACCATTAGCTGAGCTTGGTTTGAAGTTTCCATAATCATCGGGGCCAGCCCGCCAAATGTGGTTAATGTGGTCAGCATGATTGGGCGGAACCGCCGTGAGCTGCCAGCAACGATTGACTGAATGAGAGGTTGTCCTCGCTCCCGGTTCCGATTCACTTCTGTGACTAGAATTAAGCTGTCATTGATCACGACCCCGCTGAGAGCCAGCGTCCCCAGTAGGCTTACCACACTCAGGCTGTAATTGAGAATACTGTGGCCGATAACAGCACCAATGATGCCAAACGGAATGATGGTCATGATGATCAACGGCTGGCTATAGCTGCGGAATGGGATCGCGAGCAAGCAATACAGGCCTAACAGTACCAAAGCGCCGTTGGTCGCTAGGCTACTCAGGCTTTCTTTCTGCTCAGCTTGATCCCCTAAAAAGCCAATACCTAATCCTGGATATTGCTGCTGAAGCATTGTGAAAACCTCATTGCCCAAGGTTTGTGATAACGCCATTGCTTCTGATGATGGCGTGATATCGGCGCCCACGGTAACCCGACGTCGGCCTTCGCGACGCTGGATAGTGGAGGCTGAATATTCACGTTCAACGCTAGCTATCTGCGACAAGGGCAGGTAACGGTCACCCACTTTAATCGGCAGATGCTCAAGGTGATAGACACTCGAGCGTTGCCAATCGGGCAGTTGTACTTTGACATCGACCTCGTCGCTACCGCGCTGTTGGCGCATAGCCCTTACCCCGTTGAAGGCGTGACGCACCTGTCGGATAAGTTCTTGCTCATTCAATCCCATACTTTTGCCTTCGGGTAGCAGGGACAGTTTGATTTGCTGGCTACCGGACATAAAGCTATTTTCTATATCGACCACCCCGTTATAACCCGCTAAGATCTCGCTCAAATCTTCACTGGCCATTTGCAACCGCTCGTTGTTGCGGTGGGTTAGCTCAACGGTCACGCCTGCGACATCAGCTCCCGGTCCGTTGCCGGTTGCAGAGAAGCGAACGGCGTTGGCGGTCGGGATATCACCTGTGACTTTTCGCCAGGCCTGAGATACTTGACGGGTTGGGATATCTCGGATTTCTGAAGGCTGGAGAAAGATCCGCGAAATAATGATGAATTCACCGTCACGGCTGCGGATGTGGGTTGATACACCGGTTGCTAGTTGGTCCCCCCCATTTTGCTCAATAACCTGCATAGCAGCGTGTTCAAGTTTATGGCGTACTGCTGTGGCTTCCTCATAAGAGGTGCCAACCGGCATGAAGGCGCGGGCTAGGGAGAATTCAGCTTCTACTCGTGGCATGGTCGTGAAGCCTAGATGTCCCCCGGCGATGTAACCGATGCTTACCATTAGCATAACGGCACCACTGGCGATAACGAGATAACGAAAAGCGAGTAGCTTATTCAGAGCCGGTATATAGATTTTTGTTAGATACCACTGAAGCCCTAGGTCAACATGGTGCTGTAGCCATGCAAATGGTTTGGTCCATGCCGGTTGCTGGTGGCTGTCAATGTGGGCGAGGTGAGTGGGCAAGATAAACAGTGCCTCGACCCAAGAGATAATAAACACACAGGCGACGACTAAGGGGATCACTTGGAACATCATGCCTAAGGTTCCCGGCAGGAACCAAATTGGAATAAATGCGATGATGTTGGTGAGGATACTGAAGGTTAGTGGAGTGGCGATATCTTTCGCCCCTTCGATGGCTGCTGTCGAAAAGGGGATGCCCTGACTCATTTTTTCGTGGATATTTTCACCCGCGATAATCGCATCATCAACCACGATCCCTAGAGCGATGATGAACGCAAACATGGAGATCATGTTGATTGAGACATCCATGGCGGGGAGGAAGAGCAGGGAGCCTAGGAAGGAGGTTGGTATACCGACAGTCACCCAGAATGCAAGTCGAACATCGAGAAACAGGGCAAGTACGAAAAGTACCAGTAGCAGACCTGAGAACGCATTTTTGAGCAGCAAATGCATTCGTTGCTGGAAGATAATGGCATCGTCACTGACAATATTGAGTGTCATGCCAGGTTGCAGTGCGCTTTCCAGCTCTGGCAGGCGATCATAGACGGCCTCAGATATCGACACTGGCGTCTGATCGCCGATCCGGTATACACGAATACTGGCAGAAGGCAGGCCATTGTAGAACGAGCTGTTGTTCTTGTTGGCAAAACCATCACGGATGTCAGCAATATCTTCGAGGTAGACTCGTCCCCCTTGTGGGGTTTGGAGAACAACAATATCGTTAAACTCTTTGGCCCAGCCGCGGCGTTCATCCAGTTGAAGCAATATATCACCGCCGCTGGACTGTATCCGGCCGCCTGATTGGGTGACGGCATGGCTACTTATACTGCGGGCGACTTGATCTAAGGTTAGGCCGTAGCGTTCTAGTGTCTGGGTATCAATTTGGATTTGTACTTCATACTTTGAGAAGCCGTTGACTTCGACCTGGGTTAATTCAGATGAGCGCAACAGGATGTTTTGTAACTCGGTACTGGTTTCTCGCAGGGCGATAGGGTCGGTGTCGCCATATAGAACCAACTCCATTGATTCTTCGCGGCTTTCGTTACGGAGCACCCGGGGTTTTTCTGCGCCAGCGGGTAACTGCGCGGTATTGACCGCATTTTCAATTTCTCGCTTCACCCGTTCAACATCGACATTATTGATAAGTTCAGCGGTAATATTGGTCCCTGCCGAGTTGGCCCAAGAGTGGATTTCCTTGATCCCCTCTATGCCGTTGATGGCATTTTCAATTGGCAGGGTGATACCTTGTTCCATTTCTGCCGGCGTCGAACCGGGGTAATATACCCAGACCCGTATAGAATTATGCTGAGTGTTGGGTTGTACCTCTTTTTTTATCTGCCAACCCATCAAGAGTCCACCAATGATAAAGAACAGCATGAGCAAGTTTGGAGTGACCCTATTGTGGGTCATCCAGGCTATGGCACCTTTTGACTGACTCATGACTCTTGCCCCTGCGCTGATGACTGAGCTTTATCTGAGATCGTTTGCGTGGTCGTTAGCGAATCAGCTTGGTTGCTTTCGGCAGTGATAGTGTTTTTTTCGGGTGTGCGTAATTTAAGAGCGATCCCTTCGATAGCCCCGATCAATGGTGTAGTGACTATCCGCTCTCCCTGATCCAATCCGCCGGTAATGAGCACCGTTTTCTGGCCGCGGTGTGCGATGTCGACCTTTCGCGCTTCCAGCTTTTCTTCGTCATTCATGATCCAGACATACTGATCTTTCTGCAGGTATCGACGTGGAATCTTCACCGAATCAGTGAGCGGTGTGGCGTTGAATTCAGCCTGTAAAAACGCATTAAGCAAAACAACCGGTTTGTCTTTGTTTTCTGGTTTTTGGGCGAGAGGATCATCAATTCTGATCAGGACCGAGGCGGTTTTGATTCGTTTATCGAGCTCCGGAAGGAGACTGGTGACACAACCTTGTCGAAATTGGTCACTGCCCCATTCGTTAGGGTTCCTGATGACTACCTGAGAACCATAGCAATCGCCTTGTTGGCCGGTGTATAAGTGACGATCGGCTGATGGGATTGTCAGCCAACGAAGTTGTTGTGCTGGGATACTGGCTTTCAGCCAGAACGTATCCGTGGCGACAATATCCATCAGAACGGTATTGTCACGTACTTGGCTACCTTCCGCTGCGTCGATATTGATGATTTGACCGTCAAAGGGAGCCGTGATTTGAGTTCGCTCGTAGTTGATGATCGCTTTTTCTAATGTTGCTTGGCTACGGGCAATATCCGCTTCAATTTGCGCCAGTTGCGGGTGTCTTAACACTAGCGCGAGGTCTTCTTCTGATAACTCTTGGCCGGATAGCTGGTACTCCATTTCAGCAGCTCGACGGCGACCCACTTCTACATCATAGAGAGCTTGCTGCCTGTCCAGCGAAGCTTCTGCTTCTTTGACTGCTAAGTAATAATCTCGTTTGTCTAAGGTGATCAAGGTTTCCCCTCGTTTGACAAAGCCGCCAGGAATTAAGTGGTTTGGAAGCTCGGTAATCGTGCCACGTAATTGAGAACGAAGGTTGACACTGCGCTTAGCCATGACGTCCCCTTGAGCGATGATTGTCGGGGCTTCGTCGCTGTATTCCACATGGTAGACGTCAACTAATCTTGCGGGCGGCTGGCCTGCTGGACGATGGTGCTTGGGTTTGCCTTGCATTAGCATCTCTGTGGTATAAATGCCAACTGCGAGCACACCGCAGGGGATGATGATCTTTAATGCTGTTGCGATGTAGCGCAAAGCTCTGTTGGGTATCGCTTTATTGGGTAAAGCATTGACCTCAGTTGTCATGGTCAGGATTCCATTCTTGGTTGCAGTTCAACTGCACCGTCTGCTGATAGAGATATAAGTTGTCCGCCTAGAGACTGGTAGGTGGCTATACGGCGCAGGAACAGTTGGCGTTGGGCGCTAAGAGATTGCTTTTGTAGTGTGAATAGCTTTTCTTGGGCGTTTAATACATCAAGGTAGCCCTGCATGCCCCGGCTATAGCGAATAGATTCGACCTCAAGGATATTTTCTGCCTGACGGGTTTGGCGGCGTAATGAGTCAAGCTGTTCGTGTTGGCTTAGCTCCGAGAGGACATTGGTTTCTACCTCTTCTATGGCGCTTAGAACCCCTTGGGTGTAGTTGTAGAAGGCTAAATCAGACGATGCCTCGGCGACTTTTTGTTCCGCTTCGAGTTTTCCTGCATTAAATATCGGAACGTTTAGTTGGGCACCGAGATCCAATCGCCAGATATCAAAGGCATTTGACCAGTCACTGCTTGCCGCTGAGCTACTAATGGAGATGTTTGGTAAACGAGCTGCCGCTGCCGCTGAGGTTTCCTGCTGGCTAGATTCATATTGATACCAGAGTGCACGAACATCCGGTCTTCTATCCAACAGTGCTGTCGGCAAACCAGTTTCCGGTAACGGCGGTAAGGCTGGAAAAGAGGAGTAGGCCCAGTCAACGGCTGTGGTAGGGGATCGCCCTAACAGGACATTCATTTGCCTCTCCAGAATCATCAGGTTTTTGCGGGCTTGCTTTTCTTGCGCTTGCAAGCTTTCCAATAGCTGTTCCTGACGCCATAAGGCGCTGATACTACCCTGGCCAGTCCGGTAACGATGGCCTGTGATCTCGGCAATGATCTTGGTATTGTTAATTTGCTTTTCGAGTATGGATAAGGCTTGGTGTTGCTCAATCAGTTGATACCAGCGTCTTGCGATATTTCCGGCAAGGGTTTGGGCTGCGGCCTGTAGTTGTTCTTCAGTGGCGAGGTAACTGTAATAGGCTGCAGATGCCTTGGCTTGGTTTTTGCCCCACAAGTCGAGCTCCCAGCTAGCGTTTAACCTGAGGTTATCCGTTGTTTCTTGTGTTATTTCACCGCCGATTGAATCACGTTCACGACGGATATTGCTGCCAACCACACCGTTGACGGTAGGGTATCGACCTGCGTCTCTGACATCGGCCGTCGCTGCCGCTCTCTGCACTCGGGCGACACTCGATTGCAGGCTGAAATTTGACCTAAGGGCGGTGCCGACAAGCTCGTTGAGCTGTAGGTCATTAAATTCTCTCCACCAAAACTCATCGGCTTCCGTTTTGCCAGAAATGCTAAATGATGGTGAAACAACTGGCGCAATGTCGCTGTGCTCTTGCGGTGTTTGTACACAACCGTTTAAGAGCAAGGTTATTACAGAAACGCGGAGAAATAGTATTGCTCGCGAACTTGAAGGCATGATCTGGCTCCCACAACCTTATCGGGTGGTTATTAGGTATTGGATATTTTGGGGTGCCGCTAGTAATAGCGGCAGGTTATCGCTTAATTATTTCATTCGCGGATTAAACTCTTTTACGTTTATCCTATTGCCATCATTAAAACCAATATTACGGTTGGTTGGTTTTTCACTGAGCTTATTTACAGGCAGCGTTGCTTCCCAGGCATCGAATTTATCTTTTAGTGCTTGGGCAATATTGGGCTTATCGTTCGCAAGGTCATGCCATTCACCAGGATCGTTTTCCATATCAAACAGGCGAATGGTGCGCGGTCCATTGTCATCATTGACAGTGAGCTTCCAGTTGCCGTCACGAATGGCGTAATCATTGTCTCGGCGCCAATAAAGGGTTTGATGGGGCTCACCGTCTTTTTCACTTAATAAATAAGGGAAAAGATCAACGCCATCAAATGGTATTGTTTCAGCGTGAGCGTTTGACTCTATTTTATTAATGCCAAAACGTGCTGCAATAGTCGGGAAAATATCTAGCGAACTAACCATAGGGTCATATTTCATTCCCGGTTTTATTTGAGCGGGATAATGAATAATAAATGGAACCCTGATACCTCCTTCGTAAGTATCCCCCTTGAAGCCATTAAATGGCCCAGGGCTAGACATGGTCGTTTCCCCCCGCTTTTTCTTACGTGGCTGTTCAAAACCTTGTCCGGAAGGTGTGCCGTTATCACTCATGAAAAAGACCAGTGTGTCTTTATCAAGCTGGTGGGATTTCAGTGTATCCATGATCGCGCCAATGCCATCATCTAATACTAATGTTTGTGCGGCAAAGAAACGTCGCTCTTCATGGTGAACATCGAGTTGCTCTAATCGCTCAATGTATCCATCAGGAACTTGCCAGGGATGGTGAACGGCAAAATGGGCGACATGAAGGAAGAAAGGCTTGTTAGCATTTTTTTCAATAAAGCTAACCGCTTCGTCGGTAAATAACTCGGTTAAGTAACCATTGCTTTCTTGGATTGGGGGTTCTTTTTCCGTGTTGCGATAAAGAGGGGACAGCCACGGCTTACCCCCTTCCTCGGCATCAGAAAACATGTAGTTGTGCGAACCGCCATGGAAACCATAGAAGAAGTCAGCCCCACGCTCATTGGGGCTTCCGGTTGGCTCACCCATATGCCATTTGCCGATGACGCCTGTGGTGTAACCGAGATCTTTCATCATTTCCATCATAAGCGGCTGACTACGAGGGACATGATTCTGAGCAAAGTTGCCGTACACACCAAAACGCTGTTGGTAAACACCGGTTAATAAGCCTGCTCGCGATGGTCCACACACCGATGCGCTAACATAAGCTTGGGGAAAGTGTACTCCCCCTGCGGCTAATGCATCGATATTGGGGGTGTGGATGTCATCGTATCCGTGATAACCGACATCGCCCCAACCTTGATCATCGGTGTAAATCACAATGACGTTTGGCTGGCTTTCCAAGTTATCGCGAGGCGGCTCAAGTTGTTGGGTTGCCAGGCTATTGCCAGAGTAAATCAAGCCTGCAATTGCAAAAGCTAATGAGGACCTTTTCTTGTTTCCGTGCATAGTTGACTTCATTGAATACAGGCTCGTTGATTTACTTAGTGTTGAATCAATTAAACAATCTGGCAGCAGCGCTTAACTTTCTTGCCGCTACCACATGGACAAGGAGAGTTACGGCCTCCGGTAAATGTGTTCGCGACCATTTTTTTCTGCAGGTCGAGGTAGATAATGTCTGAAGCTGGGCGCCCACGCATAAGTAGATCGCGCATCTGTTTCATCTTGGCCTCGGAGTGCGCAAAGAAGGCATAGTAGCCGGCACAGAAGTAGCTATGGCCTTCTTGTCCTGCCTCAGAGCGGGAAAATCTATGTTTAGGGCAACCACCGTGGCATTGCATACGGTATGGACAGCGTCTGCATTGCAGCGTTAGCTTGTCTTTCTTATCCATACCAAATGTGACCGCTTTGTCAGTCTGGTTTAGGTCTTGGATTGGATCGCTGTGAATGTTACCCAACTTGTGCTCTGGGTAGACAAAGTGGTCACAGTTATACATGTCGCCATTTGATTCAAGAATAAAAGCATGACCACAGGTTTCTGACTGCACACAAATGCCCGATGGCTCGTTACACCAAGTCGCTAGTGTTGAATCGAAAGTATTGACGAAGATACGGCCAACGTCTTTTTTGACCCAGCGATCGAAGACACGGTTAAGGAATTGACCATAAGCGAGTGATGGTACCGACCATTCGGTTACATCCGCTTCCGCTTGGTATTCTGGACTGACCAAAAACAGCCCATCTTCAGTTTCTTGCTTGGCTTCGCGCTCAACGATTGGAATAAACTGCAGGAAGGTTGAGCCAATGCCGACCAAGAAATCGTAAACCTCTTCAGGGTATTTCACGTTCTCGCTGTTAAGCACGGTCAAAGTGTTGAATTCGACACCGTGCTTTTTCATTTTAGCGATAGCCGCCATTACTTTGTCATGGCTGGCTTTGCCGGCACGGGTAACCCGGAAGTGGTCATGAAGGTGGGCCGGGCCGTCGATGGAAACGCCAATCAAGAAGTTATTCTGCTTGAAAAACTGGCACCACTCGTCATCAATGAGTAAGCCATTGGTTTGAAAGGCATTGGTAATACGGTGGTTTAGTTTATACTTTTGCTGCAACTCTACGGCTTTGCGGAAAAAGTCGAGCCCCATCATGGTAGGCTCGCCGCCTTGCCAAGAAAACTCAATGGTTTCGCTGCTACTGTTGGCATCGATATATTGCTTTACGTAAGCCTCAAGCGTTTCCTCTGACATTTGCCAGCGGCTTTTTCGCTCAGGGTAAAGGTTTTCTTTCTCAAGGTAGAAACAGTAGGTACAGTCAAGGTTGCATACAGAGCTGCTTGGTTTTGCCATTACATGGCATTGTTTAAACGTCGACATTGCTTACCTTTATATCGTTATGAGCATAGGTTAAGAGGATAACCCGGACGTGCCGAAGCATCTTTGACAGGGTTAGGATGCGAAACTTCAACCTATGATTTGACTACCAGTTTAGTGCGTTTATTTATTGTTTGTATAAACGTTTCGAGTTGGTTTGAGATTACCTCAAAGCCTACCGAGCCACAAATTTTGCGTGGTTTGTTTCCTTGGGAATGTGAGCTGAATCTAGAATGGAGTCGAAATGATAAAGCCGGGTAAAAAAAGACAGCGCTTTGCGCTGTCTTTGTTGGTTAAAAACGTTATTGGCTGTAGGTTATCCAGCTTAAAGGCTATTTAGGTTTCGCCAGTTGGTTTCGACAGGGAACATGTTGCGGTTCCAGCCCCACATGGCATCTTCGTTCTTAGCATCCCAAGCATTCCATGCCTCTTGTAGGCGTTTCACTTGTTCTGGGTGCTCTTTGGCCAAATCTTTTGACTCTGAGATATCATTGCTGATATTGAATAGCTGTACACGAGGACGCTTATTGCGGATATTTGGCATCACGAGTTTCCAGTCCTGATCGCGAACTGCGCCAGCCATACTGGTGTTCCAGTATAGGAATCGGTTTTCTAACGACTTTTCTTCACCGGTAAGCAATGGCAGTAAATTAACACCGTCTAGGTTCCAATCAGCTTTTACGTCAACATTGGCTGCGGCAGCCATAGTCGGCAGTATATCCAGCGAAATGATTGGCTCTTCAATCGTTTGGCCAGCAGGGATTGTTCCCGGCCAAGAGACTGCAAACGGTATACGGATCCCGCCATCCCATAGGGTACCTTTTTGTGCTCGCAGCGGAAGATTGTAAGACGCATTGCCTTTTGGTTTACCGCCGTTGTCTGATAAGAAGAAGACAATGGTGTTTTCGGTTAGCTCATTCTCTTCAAGTGCATCAAGAATGCGGCCAATGTTTTGGTCGACGTTGTAGTTCATAGCCAACAGCTTGCGGCGTTTTTCATCTTCTATATGTGCGTATCGCTTGAGGTCTTCATCTGTCGCTTGTAGCGGTCCATGCACGCCATTAAATGGTACATACAGGAAGAACGGCGAGTCTTTATGGCGTTCGATAAAACTGATGGCTTCCGAGCCGAAACGGTCGGTCAGGTACTCATCGAAGTTGTCGTCGACTTTGTCATTGCGGTACATGACAGAGAATGGCTTCTGTGACGCCGTTTCTTGGTTCTGTGGTCCCACAAAGTAGTTGGCCGCACCATTGTTAAAACCGTAGAACTCATCAAAACCGCGGTGGTGAGGCCAGAACTTGCGCTGCTTACCGTCATGGTGTTTGCCAACCATGCCTGTGACATAGCCCGCTTGCTGGAAGTAGTAACCGAAGTTGTTGTTCAGCATCTCATCCGGTGTACCCTGGACAATACCTTCTTCACGGACAAATGGACCGGTATTGTTGTGGAAACCAAAACGCTGTTGGTAACGACCAGACGTTAACCCTGCTCGTGAAGGGCCACATACAGGCGCAGTAACATAGCCAGCGGTAAGTGCTGCACCACTGGCTGCGAGGCGATCCATATTCGGGGTTTCGACATCTTGGCTAGAGTTGTGATAGCCCACATCGGCATAACCGAGGTCATCGGCAAAGAGGACTACAACATTTGGTTGTGAAGGTGTTTCAGCCTGGACTGCAGCACCGCCGCCAAGTGCCGCGAGTACAGTCATGCTAATGGCGGTTTTTTTCATTATGTGTTTCATAGTGAATATCCACGTTATTTATCTATTGATATTTAAATAATCAGTTGCGACCACGCCAGCCGTTAGTATGTGGAAATAGGTTGCGGTTCCATCCCCATTTGGCTTCTTGGTTTTCGGCATCCCAACGTTTGAAGGCAGCAAGCAGGCGCTCAACTTGTTCGGGATGCTGTCCGGCCAAGTCATTGGATTCGCTGATATCTTCAGAAATTTTGTACAGTTCTGGTTTAGGGTTTTTAACCAGCGTGTTATGGATCACCAGCTTCCACTCGTTATCACGAATGGCGCTCTTGCTGATGGTGTGCCAATAAAGGAAACGCTCATCGATTTCCGATACTTCACCTTTAAGCAATGGTAGTAAGTTTTCACCTTCGAGTTGCCACTGTTCTTGCTGCTCAATACCGGCCATTGCAAGCGTAGTTGGCAAGATGTCGAGTGAAATCATAGGGGTATCTATGGTTTGCTTTGGTGGAATTGTGCCACGCCACGTGATGGTAGTTGGTACCCTAATACCACCTTCCCAGTAGGTGTTTTTTTCACCATTAAGCGGCGTGTTGTAAGAGCCGTTACCTTTTGGCTTACCACCGTTGTCAGACATGAAGATGATCATGGTGTTGTCCATCAGGTCGTGCTCTTCAAGCTTGTTCACCATCTTGCCGATATTGAGATCCATGTTGTATGTCATGGCGACCATCTTACGACGCAACTCGTCATCGATATGAGAAAACCTCTCTAGATCTTCCTGTTTAGCTTGCATTGGGCCATGGGAGGCATTGAACGGTACGTAAAGGAAGAATGGTTTGTCATGGTGACGGTCGATAAATTCAACCGCTTCGTTACCAAAGATATCCGTGAGGTAGCCATCGAAATCATCGACCAGCTCATCATTTCGATGGATTGACGAATAGGCTCTCTCCTCAGCATTCATGCTATTAAAGCCGCTGACAAAATAATCGGCAGCACCATTGTTGAAGCCGTAAAACTCCTGCCAGCCACGGTTGTGCGGCCAGTATTCCTTGGCATCACCGTCGTGAGACTTACCGATAAAGCCGGTGACATAGCCAGCATCTTGAAAATAGTTACCAATGGTTTTGGCATTGAGGTCAAGGCCCTGAACTATACCCGGCTCTTTGATAAATGGTGCTGTATTGTCATGGTAGCCATAGCGTTGCTGGTAACGGCCGGTCATCAGTCCGGCACGAGATGGACCACAGACCGAGGCTGTTACATAACCAGCAGATAAGATCGCACCCTCAGCGGCGATCTTATCCATGTGCGGTGTGACAATATCTTGGCTTTGGTTTTGAAAGCCCATATCGGCATAACCGATGTCATCGACAAATATAAATAGAACGTTAGGTTGTTGTGATGAGGTAGATGGTGCTTCTTGTGCTAGAGCAGGGCCACTAAGGGCGGCAGTAATAGCCAGAGTGATCCCATGCTTTTTCAGAGCAGAGTTCATATTATTGGTTTCCTAACCGAAATGAGAAAACGGCCATTGAAAATGGCCGTTGTGGATTGTTATTTGTTGTTATTGCGCGTCTGGGGCTGGTGCTTCATCCGTTGGGTTCATGACCAATTTGATGTCGCCTAGGCCGTAGCGGAAGCCACCTAGTTCTGTAAAGGATATGATGTCCTTTCCATCATCGTCCGGACCAAGGTTTACTTGCACGTGAGTCTCTAATTTTTCAACATACTGCAGGGCGTTTAGGCTAACTTGACCGTTGGCGCTAGTAAAGAAATCGCGGACAGGGATAGCAATATTGATCATCTCCCCTTTGTCTGCGCCAGCTTCAGTAAGGTTGTAAGTAAGGGCTATACCGTTGCCATAACTGTCACCGTCAATTACCATTCCCTCTGTACTGTTTCCTGGGCCGTAGAATTGCATAACAAGTTCTAGTTCACCTTCAGTTGGCATTGTCACTGTTCCGTTGTTTGGAATAATGAACTCAGCTTGAAGTTCGCCGTTAAGCATATAGTGGCTTAGGTCGAGACGTGGGTACTCAATATTGCCAAGGTTAGCATTAGCATCAATGGCGAAAGAGAGGATACTGCGTTTGCTATTATCGAATTTCTCATCATCATAATAAATCCCGCGTGCCCGAATGCTACCTTCAGTTGTGCCATTGTTTGTTATATTCGCTGCAGAACCACGTGTGATGCGTACATCATCTGCCTCACCGGTTAACTCCCAAATCAGTTTTCCGGCTTCATCGGTTGTTCGAATATCGCGAGTAATTACCGCCTCTTCTTCAGCTAGCACCTTACTGTTATTGTTGTTATAACAGCCTTGAATATTGGCGCTTGCAGGTGTCAATGAAACCGAGTTATTAGCCAAACGAGCTTGGCTAAATTCATATTGGATTGCACCTTTTGTTTCAATCGCCATCGCGATGTCAACATTTGTTAAGTCTAAACCTTCGTCGATAAAGCATTTTAGAGGAACGCGAATAAATTGAGCTTTATCTGATGCTGAAGCAATTACTGAACTGGTAATGTCTGTCGAAACTTTCTTGTTACCGTTGAACATCGTGAGCAGAACGGGGTTAGGGTTCTCAGGATCATCTCCAAGATCGTAGCTTAATGTGTTGATATAAAACTGAATTGAACCACCAAGATTTTTCCCTTCCGCGAAGAGGTTGGATTTTGTAATGTCGTAGGCTTTATCTGCTGAAAAGATCAGTGAGGCCTTGTCGTTACTAACTGTAACAGTGAGTGGTTCAGCCGAAGTAAATTCGCCTTCTACGTTAATATTGCTTGATGAAGGTAGGGCGTTGCCGTCTACTGCTGTTTCCGTACCATCAGCATCGACAGCGTTCATTACATATGGTGCATCCCAGTCAGAGTTCTGGTTGTCGTTATATTTGTAATATAGAGGTACTTGCGTTCCAAGTTCATTGGAAGCGCCGCCACCACCGCCACCACCGGAGTTGCCGCCACCTCCGCTGTAGTCGTAGTTATCATCTAAACAACCAGTCAAAGCGACTGATGCAATTAGTAAAGCGAGAGAGGATTTCTTATAAGTCATTGTAGGGAGCCTTTATAGTTAAATTGTTGGAATGCTGCTATCAGCCTTTTTTAGCAGCATTAAAGCTACGCAGCTCTTCACGGCTAACGACACTGTGTAAACCTGACTGGTAAGCTCTCCAATATGGTTTTCGAGCTTCTCGGAAACCATCTGTACCACGACCATGTTCTTGAATTAATTTCGCATTAGCCTTCGCCATATCCGCTTTTAGCTGTTTGATTTTGTCCGCATCACCTTGGCTAAGCTCTAAGAAAACTTGCATCTCATGAACTTCCGTCGAAATACGTTTTTGATCTCTTGGAGAAAGCTCGTTATAAGCAAGAGCCTGACTTGAAATAAGCATCAATAGTGCAGTAGAGCAGGTAACAATCATTTTTTTCATAGCGGAATCTCCAAGAAGACCTATGTCATATAAACGTTTCAATTAAATGTTGAGTGAAACATACATAAGTTATTTAAACGGTTCAATCGTCAGCCCCTCAACAAGAAAAAATTATGATGGTTTTTAATTAATTTTGTGATGTAACTCGTGTTAAAGCCTTATTTCTATCAATTAATGATCGGACTTTTTCGTATTAGGCGTTAATTTGCCGCTATTTGGTTATTAAGGTAAGAATATAAGTGCGTACGAATACACTCAAAAGGTGGTGCTTTTAAGTTACTGATTTAAAAAGGTTTAACTGGTGGTGGCACTTAATTGCATGTGATTTGGTTCATATTGTATGAATTTAGATTTATTGTAAATATTCACACTTTTGATGATTATCTTAATCAAACCAAAGGTTTAGATATTGTCTTAGCGTTTTTTTGCTTCCTTTGACTTCTCAGTCGAAACGTTTATCTTTGTGTCTATCAATTCGATGGCTGCATGAATACGATATTTTTTGTTACTTATTACGCCCCCTCAGCCATCAATTACAAAGTAAAAGCGAGTTATAATTTATCCGATACGTGAGAGCAGGGTTAAAATGAATAATAAATTGATGTTAAGCATAGGAACATTATTGTTATCTGGTGGAGCGTTAGCCTCTCAAGTTGATACAAGTTCTTATCAGATTGATATGGACGGTGATATCGACACAATTCAAGTGCGTTCTGATTCAAGTCCAAGTCAGCGAAGAACAAACTTTTTTACCGGTTTAGTTTACAACGAAACTGTATTTGATAATTCACCTAAACGTTCCTCGTATCGATTGGTATATTTAGATGGTTCTACACGAATTAATGAGAATTTTAGGTTCCGCCACGTATTATCTGAATCTTGGGTAGACGTTAAGGGTGATAAGGGATACAGCAATGATGGGCGTGTTAGCTTTACTCTTGCTCCTCGTTATGAACAATGGGTTAGCCCGAACCTAAGTTGGTTCGCTGAGCCGGTTTACATCCGTCAAGCTGAAGCTCAAGGTACTGCAACTCAAGAGTTGAAGCTTAAGCCTGGTGTACAGTTGACGTACGGTCAGCACTTTATTTCTACGACGGCGGATTACCAGTTTAAGTGGCGTGAGCGCTATGACCGAACAGAAAACAGAGATAATGATAACTGGCAAGGATATTCGGCCGATGTAAACTATGTCTTCCGTCATAGCCGCCAAATCAACTATGGTGCAAGCGTTTCTTACAATGGTACGGTAGACAACTCTGATTATGAGTTTCGTCGTAAAAACTACAATGTGAAACCGTTTGTACGCTTTAACCATTACTATGGTATTACAACTGAACTTAACACCGTAGTTGGTCGTGAAGAAAGTGGTAAATATTGGAATGGATACGATTACGTTAGATTTAATTTCAATAATAACAAGCGTATAAATAATAACTTACGTGTAGTAGCCAATTTCCAATATGGTGATAATAAGCGTCAATCACCATCTCATGCGACAGACTACAGTGGGGGCGATAAGCAAGAAATGCAGGTACGTGTTGGAATGAATATTACCATTTAATAGTTAACAAATAAAAAGGAGGTCAGCCTCCTTTTTATTTACCACATAATTTAATTTTTTGTAATGAAAAAATCTCTCGCTCGTAAAATACATTTCTAATTGTTTCTGTGATTTGGTGTCTATATCAACTGATCATCATTTTATAACACATTTCCTCTTTATAACTTCTTGTTACCTTTTTTGTTTTGATTACATAGTTTTACGTGCTTCACAAAAATGAAATAGTGGTTTGAATGAGGTTGCTGAAACGTTTATATTGTAGTTGTTCACTCATCATGCATAAATTGAATGTAGTCCTTAGCTAATGTTTGACCGGGAAATCTTTGCTGGACCTTCATTGTTTTATGTTAATTAATGACTTTAAAAGGTTTTTCGTCTATCTATGGATTTTCAATACTCTAAATTAGTGAAGGGGATGGCTGTACTGGTGGCAGCTAATGTCGCCATGCCTGAAGCTGTCGAGGCGGCACCTGTTTCGACAGAGCAGCCTAACATTGTTTTCATTTTCTCTGATGATCATGCCAACCGAGCGATCAGTGCCTACGGCTCTGAGCTGGTTAAGACACCTAATATTGATCGCATCGCTAACGAAGGCGCGATTTTCGAAAATACCTTTGTAGGTAACTCGATCTGTCAACCAAGCCGCGCATCAGTAATGACTGGTACACATTCACATATAAATGGCGTAACGGATAACACGGCACGTTGGAACCCCAATCAGATTGCGTTCCCTAAATTGTTAGAACAAGCAGGCTACGAGACTGCGTTAATAGGTAAATGGCACATGAGGCCGACACCTGTGAATGAGTTCGGTTATTCCATTGTACTTAGCGGTTCTGGCCGACAGGGTACATACTATCAGCCTGAGTTTGTTGATCAAAAAGGTAAAAAGTCTGTAGTTGAAGGCTATTCTGCGGATGTCATTACGGATATGTCTCTTGATTGGATGAAGCAGCATCAAGCTTCTGATAAGCCTTTTTTAATGAAGATTCAGTACAAAGCTCCACACACACCTCGCCGCCCAGCATTGAGACACCTAACCACCTTTAAAGATCATGTATTCCCAGAGCCTGCTACATTACATGACGATTACACTACCCGTGGTGATCATGCTCAACGTGCTTGGATGCAGCTATATGGCATGGGACCTGTTGGTATTAACGCATTTCCACCTGCTGCAACCACGCCGGAACGTAAGCAAGTTCGTGAGGAGTGGCTGTCTAGTATGAATCCTCGTGAACGTAAAAAGCATGAAGAGTGGATGAACAGAATGAATCAGGATCAGCGTGATGCATGGCATGCTGCTTATGACGATATCAATGTTCAATACTGGGAGATGCAAAAAGATCCTAAGTACGCCAGACAAAGAGGTAACCTCACTACTGAGCAAAAAGCCGACCGCCTAAGTTACATGTACCAACGCTTTATGCGTGATTATGCTGCAACAGTGTTGGGCATTGATGAAAATGTTGGCCGTGTACTGGATTACATTGATGAAGCAGGCATTGCCGATAACACTATTGTGGTTTATAGCTCGGATCAAAGCTTCTTCATTGGTGAACATGGTTGGGCAGAGAAACGCTACATGTATGAGGAAGGGATGAAAATGCCATTCCTGATCCGCTGGCCTGGTCATATTGAAGCTGGGCTTCGTCCTGATGCTATGATTCAGAACATCGATTTTGCACCGACTTTCCTCGATTCTGCTGGTGTTGCAATTCCTGATGTGATGCAAGGTAAGTCATTTAAAGCCTTGCTTGAAGGCAAGGTATCTGATGAGCAATGGCAGAAAGAACGTCCAGCGGTTTATTACCACTACTATATGCACGGTGCCCATAACGTACCAAGGCATGATGGGGTAAGAACTGAGCGATATAAACTGATTGATTTCTATTCTCAGAATGGTGGTAAAGGGGAGTTTGAACTTTACGACTTAGAAACTGATCCGTACGAAGTCAGTAATGTTTATGCCGATCCAAAATACGCAGAAGTTCGCGAAATGATGCATAGTCAGTTGAAAGAAGCTCGAAATAACTATGAGGTTCCTAACGAGGTATTTGAAGTGCCATATGTCTATATGAACCGCAAAGAGCGTCGGGAATTAGGGCTGATTAAGAACTAAGTTAATGTTTTAATTGCCTTTGTTTTAGGCTTGTCATAGCGTTGTGGCAAGCCTTTTTTGATTTACAAACTGCAACAATTTAATCACGTGACCTATCGCACACTCTATCTCGGTGTTAATTGAATAGTTAGTCGAAACGTTTATATTTGAACTCATAAAATACCTTTGCGTATCCCTTTTGAAGTTGAAGGAATAGAAATGAAAAAGAAGTTAGCTGCGCTGCTTATTGGTACAATGCTTCTGCCAGGAATGGCATTCGCAGAAACTGCAGTGAATGAGACAGTCATCAGTGAAACAGTGAAAAGCGATCAAGAGATTATTGATAGCCTTTACCGTGGTGGCTATGCCTACTGGCAACAACTACGCAATGAGAATGGCACTTATGAAGACAAGCTATTCCTAAACGGTGATCGTAGTTATGTTGGCTCTATTGCTAACTCAGGTATGGGTCTGGTTGCTTTGACTATCGGACACGCGAATGGTTGGGAGCCAGAAGCAGAGCAACTTGCTTTAGTTACATTACGTAAACTGGCTGGCCAAGATCCTAATTTTGAAGTGCCACAGAACGCGACAAATACCTTTATTCATTTTTATAATACACAAACGGGTGAAGCTGTTGGTGATGACTGGAGCCCGGTTGACAGTGCCATCATGATTTATGGTGCCTTGTTTGTTAAAAACTACTTTAGCGAAAACAAGGAAATTGCTGCGCTTGCCGACTTCTTGTACCGCAATACAGATTTAACACAGTATATTGCTGATGTTCGCACTGGCCGTATTTATCTAGCTCAGCATACCGATGGCACGTTTAAGCCGCATCGAACTAAAGCATTCAATGAATATATGCTTGTTGCGGGTATTGCAAATCAGCAGGCAAAAGATCTCGATACTGCGGTTAATGCAAGTAATGCAGAAAAATTCTGGGATATTTGGTATGCATCGACAAAGTTCCTTCCTGTTGCTGAATATAATGGAATTCCTGTCCTTTCAGAAGGTAAAACATGGTTTACCTCGCAGTTTAACTTCTTGTTTAATAACTACCTGATGCATGACTTCTCAAATAACCCTGAGTTTGTTACTGCTCTTAAAAATTCAGCTAAAGCAGATTTTGCGTTCTGGCGAGATGTTGATGTTGAAGGTGTGGAATTAAAAGAATATGAGTGGGGTAGTGGTGCTGGCTCTTGTCCAAATGGTTATTGTGTCGACCGTTTTCATTTTGAAGGTGATCGGCAGTTTAATCATAACCTAGTTGTTTCTCCTCATATTCTAGCTGGCTATATTCCGTTTAATGATAGAGCTAAGGATGATTTGATTTCGACTTACCGTGATAACAGCATTAATGCAAAGCATGAGCTTGATGGCGGGTACGAAATCCTATGGCGTTACAGCCATGATCAACCCGAGTGGAAAGCTGAGTTTATAGAAGGGGTTGATTTCTCAACATTTTTATTTGGTATGGCTGCCATGCCTGATCATTTGGGAATGGAATTCTTTAATAAGTATAACAACTACTTTGAATAGTTAATTTACTGATCAGTTTCTTAGGGTAATTTTACAATTAGCATCATTGTTGTTTACTCCCAACTTTATGGTTGGGAGTTTTTTTATAAAGACAAAAAGCTATTGATATTTATCTCATATAAACAATTTATTACAGGTTTTATTACACTATTTTTAGTACTTAACACGGATCACACTTTAGGTCTGTTTAATTGACGGTGTTAGTCGAAACGTTTATATTTGACTGTGTGAAATGGACGTGATTCACTCAATTCGATTAACTTGGCGGTTTGGCCTGTTATTTACTGAGTCGTTAGCGCATGGAAAGGCACATGTAATAGTTTTATCGCTATGCATAAAGTAAAAAATAGCTTGATGATATCAAGCTGTTTAATCTTATATTAGGCAAGGACAATATGAATATTAAACGCTCAACCCTTTCGAAGGGGATTGGCTTATTATTAGCTTCATCTGCAATGACCAGTGTTGCAGCGGAGCAAGAAAGACCAAACATTTTATTTATTTTTTCTGATGACCATGCCAACCAGGCTATCAGCGCTTACAACCCAACTTTAGGTCAAACGCCAAATATTGATCGTATTGCCAATGAAGGTGCAATCTTTGAGCGCGCGTATGTAACCAACTCTATTTGTCAGCCAAGCCGAGCATCGGTAATGTCAGGTAAGCACTCTCACAAGAATGGTGTACTTGACAATTCTTCTCGTTGGAATCCTGATCAGGTTATCTTCCCTAAGGTTCTTGAAGAAAGTGGTTATGAGACAGCTCTGATTGGTAAGTGGCATTTGCACCCAACACCGGTTAAAGAATTTGGTTATTCACTAGTACTTAATGGTTCTGGTGGTCAGGGAACTTACTACAACCCTGAGTTCATTGATCAAGAAGGCAAGACACAAGTCATTGAAGGTTACTCAACTGATCTTATCACCGATATGTCATTGGAATGGCTTGAAGAATCATGGGATGAAGATAAACCGTTCCTACTGAAGGTTCAATATAAAGCGCCACATACGCCACGTCGTCCACCGCCACGCCATATGTCAACGTTCATGGACCATAATTTCCCGATCCCTGAAACACTATTTGATGATTACAAAACCCGTGGTGAGCATGCAGAAAATGCCTGGATGCAGCTGTACGGTATGACGCCAGTGGGTATCAATGCCTTCCCTCCTGCACCGACAACACCGGAAAAAGCGCGAGTTCGCGAAGAGTGGATCAAGAGCATGGACGGTGATCAGCGTTGGCACTTTGATCAGTGGATGGACCGTCTAACTGACGAGCAGAAAGCTGCATTCCATGAAGCTTACGATGATGCGAACGTCGATTACTGGGAAAAGATGAAAGATCCTATGTATAAGCGTCGTTGGGGAAATGTACCACGTGATCTGAAAGTTGCACGTACAGAGTACATGTACCAGCGCTTTATGCGTGACTACATGGGTACGGTAATGACCATTGATGAAAACGTTGGTCGTATTCTTGATTACCTAGATGAAAGTGGTTTGGCAGAAAACACCATCGTGGTGTACAGCTCGGATCAGAGTTTCTTCATCGGCGAGCATGGCTGGGCTGAGAAGCGCTACATGTACGAAGAAGGCTTCAAAATGCCATTTATGATCCGCTGGCCGGGTCAGATTGAGGGCAACCAACGTCCACAAGCGATGATCCAGAATATGGACTTTGGTCCAACTTTCCTTGAGGCGGCTGGTTTGCCAACTCCAGAGGAAATGCAGGGTAAATCATTCTTGAAAGTACTAAAAGGACAGACTTCGGACGCTCAGTGGCAAGAAGAGCGCCCGGTTGTTTACTACCACTACTACATGGAAGGTGCACATAATGTACCTCGTCATGATGGTGTTAGAAGTGACCGCTATAAGTTGATTGACTTCTACTCTCAGAATGAAGGGAAAGGTATCTTCGAATTATATGACTTGGTGACAGATCCAAACGAAGTCAATAATGTGTACGATGCTCCTGAGTATGCTGAAGTACGGGCAATGATGACGACTGAGCTTGAGAATGCTCGTGAGCGTTATGATGTACCAGAAGATTACTTCGAAGCACCATACCCGTTCATGAACCGCCAAGAACGTGAAAAATTAGGCTTTTAATTGAAACGAGGTTGGTTGTTAACTCTGGCTATTCAGATAAATGCAGCAAAGCCGTTTAGTCTAATGTAAAAAACCCCTCATACGCTATGTATGAGGGGCTTTTTTTTAAGGTATGTTTACACAGACACAAATCGCGAGTCGGGTTAGACAAGTTAAGTGAAGCTTATGGTATGTTCAGGGCAATATCTGAATTGACCTTGTAAAGCATTCTCCAATTATGTCGTATAACACCCAAGATCCTGCATCATCAGACTCTTTCTGCTCAAAAGGCGCTAAAGTTAACCAGTTATCTTTGCGTAAGCACTTTTATCCATCGGAATTTGAACATGAATTACAAATCAATTTGGATTTCTTTCTTGATGGGGTCGGTGTTGATGAACAGTCAAAAGTGCCTTTCGATACCTTGCTTGTTACAGGGACTGAGATTGACCCTCAGTATTACGTCAACACCACTGAAATTGGTTTGTACCTCAATATTCTTACAGAAGCGCATCAAAATGGTAATAAAGATGCGTTGGTGAGGATCAATGAAACGCTTGATGTACTGCTAGAAACGCCGACTTGGAATGGTTTGTTTTATTGGCCATACGATATTGTTGATGGCAGATTACAGCCGCAAGAGGAGGGAATTGTCCCTGCGGTTGATAATGCAAACTTGGCCTTTGCACTGAGCGCGGTATCAGGTGCTTACCTGAACTCAGACGATGGCTTAGAGGTAAATGTTGTCAAGAAAATCGATGACATCTTGAAGAAACAAATTCCAGGCTGGCAGCAGTTTTACAATCCGGATAAGGCTTTGCTTGTTGCTGGATGGTCAGTGAAAGAAGCTGCCCCTTTGGGGTACTTCGTTGACCGGAAAGCAAATGAAAGCCGTTTAGCACCCATTTGGGCTCATTTGATTACCAAAGGCACAAGTATGCCGGTACCTCAATCAGCCTTTAACAATATGGAATTATATACGGGTACCTCTGGTTTAAATGATCAAGTCTATCATCCAATGCTGACTTGGGATGGGGCCTATTTCCAAGGCATGCTTCCTGCTATTTGGCTCAACGAAAGGGAGCTAATGCCGGATTATTCGATTATCGAAGATATGACGAAGATCCAGCAAATCCACTCAGAGATCTACAAGATCCCTTTTGTTTCTTCGGCGGCCACTACAGATGACAGCTATGCAGCTTTCGGCGTGCCTGAACTTTCCGAAGCAGCGGTTCGATTTGAACTTCAGGTTGCAGGTGGCAATACCGGTACACCTCATGCAACAGCATTATCATTTATGGTTGAACCAACGAACGCAATAGCATGCCTTAAATCAATCAAGCGACTATACCCGAGTATTGAATCGCCATATGGCTGGTTTGATGCCGTCGATACTAATGGGAATATGTCGACAAAATTAATCTCTCTCGATCAAGGGATGTTTGTTTGTGCCTTCTTGGCTTCAAACATCAATGATCAGGTAGAAACTTATCTGAAAGAAAAAGGGTACTACCAAGACGTTGTTGAAATGTATAAGTCGTTTGCGCCCAACAACTAATAGATTGAAAAATAAAGAACATCGAAAAAAATGCACTTTTTGATATTCTTTATACAATTGATTAAAAGAAAGTCAAACACGTCTTTATCCATCTTCGTGTCAGCTAAATGTCGGCTGACACAGAAGAGTGGTGAGCCGTTTTTCTAGAAGGACTTAGCAATGCCTAAGCCCTTCTCAATTCTTAAACGCGCTTGTTTCGGGTTAATTGAGGCCGTTCGACCTCTGTTAATAGACCTTTCACCAAGCTGACGCAACCAAGTACCAAAATCACAGCAAAAGGTAGGGCTGCGATAATAGTAATTGACTGTAGCGCCTGAACTGAATCGGTACCGCCAATCCACAACATCATCATAGCTATTAGTGCTGAGATAACCGCCCAAATAACCTTTTGCTTAATGGGTAACTCCAACTTACCCCCTGCGGTCATGCTATCGACCACGATAGAGCCAGAATCTAGGGTTGTGACAAAGAAAACGATGATCAGGGCGACAGCAATGATTGATAGAATATTACCCATTGGATAAGCATCAAGCATATAGAACAGGCTCAATGATACGTCGGTAATACCTTGCTCAGCTCCGAGTAATCCAGTTTTATCTATAATCTGTTGAATTGCGATGCCGCCAAAAAAGGACATCCAAGCTGTAGTGACTAACGTGGGGATACCTAATACACACACTAGGAACTCGCGTACTGTTCGCCCTTTTGAAATTCGCGCTACGAACATACCAAACAATGGGGCATAAGCTACCCACCAAGCCCAGTAGAATACGGTCCAGCCATGTAGCCATGTTGTATCGTCACGGCCAGAGTTCTGGCTTAATGGAATGATATTTTTCACATATCCGACAACGCCTGTCGCTAATGAGTCTAAAACGGTGGTGAAGTTAAGAATGGCGAGAAAACCAAGGAATACAAAAGCAATGATCATGTTGATGTTGCTCAACAATTTTACGCCTCCGTCCATCCCTCTAACGATGGAGACAATAGCGAGAGCCATAATCGCCAGAATAATGGTTATTTGGAGGAAGAGGCTATTATCAATCCCAAATACATGGCTTATTCCACTTGCCGCTTGAGAGCCGCCGAGGCCAAGTGACGTTGCAAGACCGAATAAAACGACCAGCACGGCCATAACATCAATAACATCACCAATTTTTCCCCATACTCTGTCACCAAGCAGTGGATAGAAAATGGAGCGTATTGAAAGCGGCAACCCCTTGTTATAAACAAAATACGCCAGGCAGAGTGCTGTCATGCCGTAGATTGCCCACGCGTGAAACCCCCAATGGAAAAGGGAAGCGCCAAGCGCTAACTCACGACCTTCAGGAGTGTAGGGCTCGACACCTAACGGAGTACCAAACCAGTTAGTGTAGAACGCAGTTGGCTCTGCCACCCCCCAAAAAATAAGTCCAATACCCATACCGGCCGCAAATAACATAGCGATCCAGGAAATAGTGGAATAGTCAGTTGTGGCTTTATCACCACCCAAACGAATTTTTCCTAATGGGGAGAAGGCAATACCAATTGCAAGAATCAGTATAATGTTAGCGCTCCACATGAAAACGAAATCGAACTTAGATAAAGCTGCAGCTTTAACCGTATCTATGGCTGCCTTTGCATCAGCGGGTGAAAGAACGAGAAGAGCGACAATAAATAGAATGGAAAAACCTGCTGAAGCGATGAAAACGGTGTTATGGATATCCATGCCCCACTTGGTGACATTGTCTTGACCAACTTGATAATCTGTTGAATTTATACTGTATTTTTGTGATTTAAAGTGCATAACTAAAAGGTTTACCTATTCGAGATAACGAATACGAAGACCGACTCCATGTTTGATTAGTAACTGGTTATATTTTTAATTCATGTAAATAATATTAAAAACAATAACCTTACGGTGTAATTTCTGCTTCGAATCTAAACCCAAGTCAACAACGCTAACATAAACTAGATAATTTGGGGATGACTTGGAACATTGAACGGCTCTAAAATACTAGACACTTTTCTAAACTAGCTTCGCCACACTTCCAAATCCGTTATGTCAGTCTTCGAGTCGGTCAGTTTTTGGGATGACTCATTTTTGCTTCATTACTTGTTAACGCAGTTACTCAATGGCAGATCGAGTTACTTGAATCACCATAGATTTGCTTATGCCTGACGACTGTGAGGCGAGGAAAGGATTTATGCTTGCATGACTCTGCTGGTTGCTGTGTTCTTGCCATTGTTGGGGCCGAGGTTGGAAAGTTAAATACCCCGTGAAAACGTTGCTTATTAAGGCGCTGCTTTCATTGGGGTATTTCACTTGGGGGTATTTGCTTAGCTTAGAAACCTAACGCTTTTTTCTCTTTTCGATTCATGTATGGATAAGGCGCTTCGAAGGCATCATTAGGCACTTTGTAGTCGGCGCGGGCTTTTTTCAGCTCTGCGGTCATCTCCTCACGGACTTCTTTGTATTGAGGAGCTTCGTAGACGTTGTTGACTTCGTTTGGATCCGCTTTTAGATCATAAAGCTCAAACCAACCTTTACCGCCATTCTGAGAGTAAAAATCAATCAGTTTATATTGTTCGCTTCTGACGCCGTCATGACGAGGTACGTTGTGGCCACCTTCCATATAGTAGTGGTAATACACAATTGGTCGCTCTTTCTGCCATTGGGCATCACTTTCTTTACCTGTGAGTACATCAAGGAATGATTTACCTTGCATCTCGCTAGGTACTTTCGCTCCTGCAGCTGAAAGGAAGGTTGGTGCAAAATCAATGTTTTGGATCATTGCCTCAGGTTTTGAATGGGCAGGGATATTCTCTGGCCAGCGGATCACAAATGGCATCTTCATACCTGGTTCGTACATGTAACGTTTTTCTGCCCAACCGTGTTCACCGATGAAGAAGCTTTGGTCTGAGCTATAAACCACTATGGTATTCTTGGCGAGATCGTTTTCATCAAGCCAGTCCAAGATACGTCCCACATTTTCGTCAACAGCGGTGACTGACGCCATGTAGTCTCGCATGAATCGTTGGTAGACATACTCAGCACGAATTTTCTTTTCGTTTTCAGGTACATTACCGTAACGAATTTTATATGGTGGAGATTGGATTTTCTTCCAGTAATCAACATTGATGTCGTCATAGGCTTTGTGCCACGCATCACGCTGTTCATCGGTCATTCGGGCCATCCAGCCTTCAAATGCTTTACGCTTCTGCTTGGTCAGGCTCTTAATCCACTCTTCACGAATTTCAGCTCGTTCTGGTGTTGTTGGTGCAGGAGGGAAAGCATTAATCCCTTCACCTGACATCCCATACAGCTTCATCCAAGCTTTATCGGCATGCTCACCGCGGGTCTCATAGTTGTCAAACAGTGTTTCTGGTAGCGGGAACGTTTTGTCTTTGAATAACGCCAGGTGACGCAGCGGTGGGCGGCGTGGTGTGTGCGGCGATTTGAATTGGACTTTTAGTAAGAAGGGCTTGTCGACATCTCGCTGTTGTTCCAACCATTCGATAGATTGATCGGTAATAACGTCGGTAGAATAACCCTGGACAGTGGTGATGTTACCTTTGTTATCAATAAACTCTGGTTGATAGTAAGTCCCCTGACGGCCATGCCCATTGAGCACGTTTGAGTAGCCAAACTCGTTGACTGGGGCAGGGTTCATATGCCATTTACCAATCAGAGCTGTCTGGTAACCAACATCTTCCAGCAAGTGAGTATAAATTGTCTGATTAGGATTCCAGCGAGAGGTATTGTCAATAACGCCATTTAGGTGTGAATGCTTCCCTGTTAGGATTGTTGCGCGGCTGGGTTGGCAAATTGAGTTTCCTACAAAGGTATTCTCGAAAATAGCCCCTTCGTCTGCGATACGATCAATATTTGGGGTATTTACAAACCTATCGTTGTAGGCGCTTATTGCTTGAGTCGAGTGGTCATCAGAGAAAATAAACAGAATGTTAGGTTGTTCGTAGGCAGCGGCAACACTCTGTGTAGAAATGGTGCCAGCGGCTAAAAGCACACCAATTCCTTTGGATAAAGTCGAGCGCTTAATTTTCATATTATCCTGCTTTAATGATGTTAAAAGTAAATTGTTATTAAAGTTTTACGGTTTCGGGCTTACGTTTTTGAGTTAGTCATTATCAATACCTCGGCATCTCGATGAGATACCGAGGCTAATGACAATTAATAGCCGAGTGCTTTACGCTCTTGAGCCGTCATAAATGGGAATGGTGCTTCGTATACGTTCTCCGGAACTTCATACTCATTACGTGCATCGTGAAGTTCTTTCATCATCGTTTCACGGACTTTTGAGAATTTAGGGTCGTTATAAACGTTATTTAGCTCATTCGGATCAGCTTTAAGGTCGTACATCTCAAATTCGCCTTTGCCGTTGTTTTCTGAATAGAAATTAATCAGCTTATAGCGGTCGCTACGAACACCGTCATGGCGTGGAACGTTGTGTGCGCCTTCCATGTAGTAGTGGTAGTAAACGTAAGGACGTTTTTTCTGCCATTGTGCATCACTCTGTTCACCGGTTAATACATCAAGGAAGGACTTACCCTGCATTTCGTCTGGTGCATCCAAGCCAACAGCGTCGAGGAAGGTTGGACCAAAGTCGATGTTTTGGATCATCGCTTGTGGACGCTGGTTAGCCGCAATGTGTCCCGGCCAACGGATGATGAATGGCATTTTCATCCCTTCTTCATACATGTAGCGCTTTTCCGCCCAACCATGTTCACCAATGTAGAAGCTTTGGTCAGAGCTATATACCACAATGGTATTTTCGGCCAGACCTGTCTCGTCGAGGTATTCAAGGATTCGGCCGATGTTCTCATCAACAGTAACCGTAGCTGCAGCGTACTCTTTCATAAAACGCTGATAGTTATACTCGGTACGTGCCTTTTTCTCGGCTGGTGGAACGTAGCCATAGCGCATCTTGTATTCAGGTGTTTGGATTTTCTTCCAGTAGTCGACGTTAATGTCGTCATAAGCAGCATGGAAAGCAATGCGCTGATCTTCAGTAAGGCGCTCCATCCACTGATCAAATGCATCACGCTCAGGTTTGCTCATACTCGCTAACCAAGCTTCTCGGATTTGTTTCTTCTCTGCGGTTGTTGGCGCTGGTGGGAAGGCATTGATCCCTTCAGCAGTCATACCGTAAAGCTCCATCCAGGCTTCGCTGGCATGCTTACCACGTGTTGTGTAGTCATCATGCAGCGTTGCTGGAATAGGGAATTTAGTATCTTTGAACAATTCCAAGTTACGTAATGGTGGCCTACGTGGTGTATGAGGTGACTTGAATTGAACTTGTAGCAAGAAAGGTTTGTCTGCATCGCGGTTTGTTTCCAACCACTGAAGTGACTGATCGGTAATGATATCAGTCGAATAGCCTTCAACCGTTGTTATCTTGCCATAGTTATCAATAAATTCAGGTTGGTAGTAAGTTCCCTGACCGCCAGCGCCATTCAGCACGTTGGAATAGCCAAACTCTTTTACCGGAGTTGGATGCATGTGCCATTTACCAATCAAAGCTGTCTGGTAGCCAGCATTTTCCATGATTTTTGGGTAGATAGTTTGGTCAGGGTTCCAAGCTGAAGAGTTATCAATAACGCCGTTTAAATGCGAGTGCTTACCGGTGATGATAGAGGCGCGGCTAGGCTGACAAATTGAGTTACCGACGAACGCATTGTCGAAAATAGCCCCTTCATTGGCAATGCGGTCAATATTTGGAGTTTGAACAAGGTCACCACTATAAGCACTAATAGCATTATTGGAGTGGTCATCAGAGAAGATGAATAAAATATTGGGTTGGCTACTCGCCTGGCTGGCCTGGGCTGTGACAGAACTTGCTGCTAGCAAGAGCCCGATCCCCTTTGCGAGGGTTGAATGTGCAGTTTTCATAAAGTCCTTGATTACATATCAGTTTTAAGAAGACAAATGGTTCATGTAGAAAACGTTAGGGAACTTGAATTGCCACATCAAAGATGAGTGTCTCAACATAAAAAATGTTAATACCACGAGGGTATTGAGAAATGCTTGCTTACAATTTTATCTTGGGAATAGCTTGAATATAAACGTTTCGAGGTGGTGGATCAATTATGCATGCACTTGGTGTGGTGGTTTATTTTGCTAATATGACTTAGATCTGATTTATTTTTGTGTTTTTATCGAACATCGATATTTTCTCTACGTGTTTTGTGGCAAGCATCCAAATTCAAAGCAAAAATAGCCTCCATGAATAGCTAGTACAAGTAAATGTTAACTTTATCACACGGCTTTATATAGAAACGTTTATACTCTGGCGATTGTTGATGTGAAGCATGATTTTACTTGCCTGTGAGCTTCACTTTTCGTTGAAATTGAGAAAGCTTGGCGAAGGAAAATCAGGAGGTTATCCGAATAACTGGGAAAGGCTTACGGGGACAGTTATTCATGGGTAACATAAATTCAAAGGATAAAAGATAATGGTTACCATGAAAAAGAATGTTTTAACCACCACGATGCTGATGCTGTTTTCAGCAGCTTCTGCGCCGTCAATGTCGGCTCAGCCAGCCCAGAATGAACAGGTCGCACCAAATATTTTACTCATTACCGCTGATGATATGGATTATGGCTCATTGGGTGTGACGGGTTCGACTGTACCTGAGATTTCTCCAAATCTTGACCGGTTGGCAAGCCAGGGCATTCGTTTCAATAATGCCTTCGTTACTGTGTCGGTATGTGAGCCATCCCGAGGTGTCATGGCAACAGGTCGGTATATCCAGAATAGCGGTATTGTTGGTTTTTATCCTACCACCCAGGAAATACCCACACTGGCCGAGGAGCTAAAGGATAATGGTTATAGTGTTGGTATTCTTGGTAAAGTGAATCACTCAACACCGAAATATGTTGATGATTATGTGTGGGATTACAGCAAAGATAAGGCTGATATCGGCAGTGGACGTGGGCCAAAACTTTACCGTAAGCATTTGTCTGCATTTATTGATTCTGCGCAGGAAAACAACAAGCCATTCTTCATGATGGCAAACTCCCATGATCCGCATCGCCCTTACTTTGTTGACAGTCCGAACTATGAAAGAGGCGGCAAGCAAAGGCCATCGAGGATTTATAAGCCTGAAGAAGTCCAAGTGCCTGGCTTCCTTCCGGATCTTCCTGAAGCACGAGTTGAATTGGCTCAGTATTTTAGCTCAGTGAAAAGGTTAGATGATACTGTGGGCGAAATGATGTCAGTGCTTGAAGAGAAAGGGGTGAGTGATAACACCATTGTTTTGTTCTTGTCTGATAACGGCCTTGCTGCACCGTTCGCGAAATCAAATGTGTATCGTAACAGTAACCATACGCCATTCTTTGTACGCTGGCCGAACAAAATTAAATCTTCAGTCGATGATGAACACTTTGTTTCTATGGTCGACTTGATGCCAACCTTGCTTGATGTTGCTGGAGTAGATATCCCTAAATCTGTGGATGGACGAAGCTTTTTACCGCTACTGCAAGGTGACTCCCAGGCCGAGCGTGATTATGTTTTTACTCAGTATCATGAAAATGCCGGTGGCCGAATTTTCCCAATGGCAGCGGTGCAAAACTCTGATTGGCTGTATATTTTCAACCCTTGGGCTGTTGGTGGTCGAGTTTACAAAACCTCTGCGAATAATAGCAGTACATTTAAAGCAATGAAGCGTCTAGCTTCGGAAGATGCTGAAATTAAAGAAAGGGTTGATTTCTTCCTTAATCGCACCGTTACCGAAGTCTATGACTTGCGCTCTGATCCTGATGCAAAAATTAACCTTGCCGGTAAGAAAGAGTTTAAAGAACAGCAAATGAAAATGGCAGAGCTAATGCGTCAACATATGGAGCAATATAAAGATCCTATGTTGGAGTTGTTCTTGAAGCGTGAAGACAATGATTTCTTGGTCAGTCGTACAGCCGAACTTCAGGTTGAAACACGCCAGAGAAAGAAAATTCACCGCCAGCTAAGCAGTAGTAAATAAAGTCATTAATTTATGATGAAAGCAGTGGTATCTAGAGTGGCAGTGAATAACTGCTGCTCTTTTTTATTTAAAATCAGGAATGGCACTCCCTTTCAAAAAGCTTCAACGAAGG
Organism: Photobacterium sp. DNB22_13_2; assembly: GCF_052873915.1. NCBI lineage: Bacteria > Pseudomonadati > Pseudomonadota > Gammaproteobacteria > Vibrionales > Vibrionaceae > Photobacterium > Photobacterium sp. DNB22_13_2. The sequence goes on along the minus strand of NZ_JBNNXU010000006.1, from coordinate 131,121 downwards.
AGTGAATGGGCTGACACCCTCCCGAAGGGCGAGTTTCTAAGCTGCTATACTGCGTTATTGTTTCTTGATTTAGAGCCACTAGATCTTCAAAACAATGCCTTGTCTATAAGCTTATAAATTCTCGCTGAACCTGCATCTTGAAGTAGCTTGGGTATGTTGGTTCTGCCTAAGTATGGTTTCATCGATTACGGTAGAAAAAAGCCAGAGTATTTTACTCTGGCTTGATTAAGTCACTGTAGTTAGTACTGCTTACCACGGAAGACTGTTTTATGCGGGAATTTTTTCTTGTTCCATCCCCATTTGGCGGGTTCATTGTTGGATTGCCATTGCTTGAACTCTTTCATTAAGCGTTCAACTTGTTCAGGATGTTTGTCCGCTAGGTTGTTGGACTCACTCATATCGTTACTGATGTTAAATAACTGAATTTGTGTTTTCTTTGGAGTGATATTTGGCATCACCAACTTCCATTCATCATCACGGATAGCGGCTTTAATGACTCGATCCCAATATAGGAAGCGGTTATCCAGTTTCTTTGACTGGCCGGTTAGGCGCGGCATGATGTCGACACCATTAATATCCCATTCCGACGTGTCTGCCCCGGCTGCTTTTAGTACTGTTGGTAGGATATCTAGTGAAATTACAGGATCGTCAATTGTTTGTCCGGCAGGGATTTTTCCTTCCCAAGTCACAGTGAATGGAACGCGGATCCCACCTTCCCAAAGGGTATTTTTCTCACCACGTAATGGGTGATTATATGACGCATTGCCTTTGGGCTTACCACCGTTGTCAGATAGGAAGACAATAATAGTATCTTCCATTAAATCATGCTCTTCGAGCTTGTTGATAATGTTGCCAACATTTTTATCCATGTTGAAGTTCATTGCCACCGACAAACGACGTTTAGGATCTTTGATGTGCTTAAAGCGTGCGATATCTTTTTCTAAGGCTTGTAGCGGGCCATGGATCGCATTGAATGGGACATAAAGAAAAAACGGTTCTTTCTTGTGGTTTTCAATAAAATTGACGGCCTCATTGCCAAAACGATCGGTAAGGTAGTCGTCAAAAGGGGGGACTAACTGATCATTATGGTAGATGGAAGAGTTAGGTTTTTCTTCGGCGTTCTTCTCATTGATTGGCCCGACAAAGTAATTAGCAGCACCATTGTTAAAACCAAAGAATTCGTCAAACCCTCGGTTGTGAGGCCAGTACTCTTTCGGGTCACCATCGTGGTATTTACCAATCATTGCTGTGGTGTAGCCAATGTCCTGGAAGCGGTTACCTATGGTTGGAATATCAAGTGGTAAACCTTGGGTAATACCTTCTTCTCGAACATAAGGAGCTGTGTTGTCGTGGTAGCCAAAGCTCTCCTGGTACCGCCCAGAAAGCAAACCGGCACGCGATGGGCCACACACCGGCGCTGTCACATAGCCGGTAGTGAGAATGGCACCAGCATGTGCCAATTTATCTAAATTAGGGGTGACGACATCTTTACTGCTGTTTTGGAAGCCTGTATCGGCATAGCCCAGGTCATCGGCAAAGATAAGAACTACATTGGGAGCGCGATGGCCATCAACAATAGGTATTGGATTTGAGTCGGCTAAGGCGGGTTGGCTCAGACTCAAAGCGGTGCTGAGTGCGCTAGCAAGGGCGCATTTATTTAGCGGTGGAAAAGACATTATTATTCCTTTAGTTCACATTAGAATGTATATACCAAAGTGACTTCAAGTTGTATAACTCAGCACATCATTGATGATTTTAATTCAAAGATAATGATTTAACTAAATAATTAGAATCTCAAAGCTTATTTAACATAGGAATGGGATTAGTGATGAGCTCAAAATTCGTTTTTGCTAAACCAAGTTCTTTGAAGTCACTTGGGTATAAAGCCAACCCAAGATGTTGAGTTGGCTTTATTAAGATATAAATATTTACGTTTTATTCTTCTGGAACTTCTGTTTCATCAGTTGGAATCACAAGTTTGATGTCAGCTAGGCCATATTTGAACTCAGCAAGATTGGAATATAGGGGCTCTTCATTAGGGCCACCCTGTTGAATATGTGTGACTAGTTTTTCTACATACTGTAAAGCATTCAAATTTACTAGACCGTCAGCATTGGTGAAGAATTTTTTTAGTGGTAACTCGATCTCATGAACGCTACCTAGAGCAACCTTTTCTTTTGTAAGATTGTAGTAGACAGCCTCTGAGCTAGGGTAGCCACCTGTAACTTCTCCCGTTGCACTGGCTACAGGAGTTTCCATTTTAATGACTAGATAAGTATCAGCGCCCGCTGGCAACTCAATGGTATTAGAAGGCATGAAATACTTCATTTGTAATGAACCTGACATGTAGTGGCTCATATCCAAACGAGGAATTGTCATATCTTTGAGGTTTTTGGTTAAATCAATAGCAAAGGTCAATATACTGCGGTTGTTCTCATCCCAATTCTTATCAGCAGTGTAATGAATACCGTTATAACGAATGGTACCTTCTTCCGTTGAATTACCTGGGTTGAGCTGAATTCCATTGCCTCGTGTTGTGCTGATTGTTTGAGTTGCGCCCTCTTGAACCCATGCAGCTCCACGGCGTACACTTTGAGCTAGAACAGACGCTTCTTCTGTAAGAACAATCGACTCTCCATTATTCAAGCAACCTTGGACGTTATTGGCACCTGGCTTGTCCGTAACAGAATTAGCAATAATACGGGCATCACTAAACTGGTATTCAATAGCGCCTGATGACTCAAGGGACATGGCAATATTAACTTTGCTGATGTCGATACCGTTTTCTTGGTTTTGGAAACAACTTAAAGGAACACGAATTAACTGTGGTTGATCGGCACTGATAGAGGCAGACACAGCACTTGTCACATCGATGTAGGCTTTGTTCTCGCCGGATGCCATGCTGAGTGCGACCTTATTTTCTTCACCAGCTTCGTTAAGTACATCAAAACTGTTTGTAATCACTTTAAATTGCAATGTACCGTTTTGATTGTCGTTACCGTTGGCCGTATTTAGGTCATAGGCTTTGTCATCAGAAGAAAAAACAATCGATGCTTTGTCTTCGGAAACCGTCACTGTCAGTGGGTCATTAACTGAGGTTTCTCCTGTCATTGTAATATTATTGTGTACAATATTGTTATCATTACCAATAGCTAAGGCATCACCATTATTATCATAAAGATACATTGCATACGGGCTTTCTTCTTTGTCATCAGCCTTATAATATAACGCGACTTCTCGAGGTAGCTTTAGATCACCGCCGTTATCGCCACCGCCGTTATCGCCACCGCCGTTATCACCACCGCCGTTATCGCCACCGCCGTTATCGCTACCGCCGTTATCACCACCGCCGTTATCACCACCGCCGTTATCACCACCGCCGTTATCTGGGTTGGTGACATCTCCACTATTACCGCTACCATCCGTATCCTTAGCGTCTTCAACACAGCCAGAAAGACCGATGAATGCTGCAATTAATAGCGCCAAGTGCTTCTTTTTAAGTTCCATTTTCTATCTCCTGATAAAACCGATAAGGTTTTGCTATTTGCCAGCTTGTGCTTGGCGCCACTCTTTTAATTCTTTTTTGGTAATGATTTGGTACAGCTCACCTTGATAGCTCTTCATGGCTGTTTTTCGTGCTTGTTTGAACTCGCTGCTTCCGCGACCGTATTTAGCCACGGCTTCTCTGTTGTTTAGGGTGAGTTCTTTTTTTAATTCGGTAATGGTTTTTACCTCGACTGGATTCAGCCCCATAAAATCAGCCATGGAGCTGACTTCGGTTTTAATACGTTTGATATCAGCATCATTAAGTTCAGCCGCAAAACTAGAAGAGGTTGTGATAATGCTTAATACAGCAATTATTGGTAGAAGAAATCTTTTCACATCAGATCCTTTAAATTTTAGTTGGTGAAACGTTTCTATGTTGTTTGGGTTGAAACATACTCTAGATGCAAGCGCTATTCAACATGGAGAAGCTGAAAATCGTGAGTAGTGAACACAATTTATTACATGGTGTGACTCAAATCAGGTTATGTAGTGAAGATATATGTAGGTGCCATGAATAAGCTAAGTGATAGTTAATTAGTATGGCTTTCTGGTAAAACACGACGTTTTCACACAGTTGATGGAAAGATTGACGGAAATTATTGTGATTGGCTTCATAATACTGAAACTTATCTGCAAGGGGTAATTTGCTCGCAAAGCCAGTATTTACAGTGCTTCTAGGCGATTTACAATAGTTTACATATGGTAATGGATAGTTGTAGATTTCAGTCGAAACGTTTATCCTTTTTGTGTTTCTTACAATACTTGATGCAGTGGGTTTTGTTTAGGCTTTCAGGTAGTGGTGTATTACAAGAGGCAATTTAACTCTTATGCAATATGTGCACTAATACATTTGAAAAGTGCTTAATGAAAGAATCAAGTTTTGATGATAATGCGTTTTTTTATACGGAACAGATACGCACTATAGACGGAATAATTATGAATAAAATAATACCTATAATACTTGGTTCTCTGGCTTTGACCGGATATGCCAACGCAGCAGATGACGGCAAGTTTCTTATCATGGAAGACGATGTCGATATCATCAGAAAAGCGCCGGAGTACTCATCTTATAAGATGCCAAAGCGTACTTCTTTCTTCTCTGGAATGGAATACAATGAAACGGTTTCTGATTTTTCAGCAAAAACAGAAAATATTAAGTATGTTGTTGCCGATGGGTCGACACGATTGCATGAGAATTGGCGTATACGTTATGTATTAAGTCAGATCCAAAATACGTCAGGCATTGAACAAGAAACTAGCTACAAAAAAACAAACTTCACTCTTGCACCTCGTTATGAGCAATGGGTTAACCCTTGGTTTAGTTTTTTTGCTGAGCCTGTGTATGTACATCAGTCAGATCCCGATGCAGGTCTCACTAACACCGAGATCAAACTTCGACCTGGGCTGCAGTTTACCAAAGGTAAGCATGGTCTAAACACGGTTTATACCTACAGTTTTGTTGAAAAAGAAACTGAAAATGAAAACCTTAATAAGAAATTCGATACCTTTGAAATTAAAGGTAACTATATCTACCGTTATAGCTCGAGAGTCAACTTTGGTTTAGAACTTACACGTAATGGCTATGTTGATAACTCTGATCCAGAGTTCCGTCGTCGCGCATATGCAGTTAAACCATCGATACGTATAAAGCATTGGCAGAACATCGTGACAGAAATCAGCACGCCATATAACTACAATGAAGGTGGTTTAAAATTAGCCGGTTCCGAGACCGTAAAGATTAATTTGAACAATAACTACCCAATCAATAAAAACATGAAGTTAATTGCAAATGTAGGCTACTCAATGATTAAGCTGCACGAGGGCGGGATCGATAAAGAAAAAGATAAGAATGGGTTGAATGCAAAACTTGGCTTTAATTTATCTTTCTAATTGAATAGAGCTTTGTCTTTGTTGTTTATGATAACGCTTAGAAAGGAATGATAATGAAACAGAAACTATTATCAGTGCTATTGGCTGCGCTTCTAACCCCTCAAGCTATAGCTGTGGAAAATCAGAAAAGTGATGAAGATATCATTCAGGATTTATATCGTGGTGGCTATGCTTATTGGCAGCAAGCGAGAAACGATAATGGCTCCTATGAGGATAAACTCTTCCTTAATGGTGACCGTAGCCATGTTGGCTCAATTGCTAATTCAGGAATGGGGTTGATTGCCCTTACTATTGGTCACAAAAATGGTTGGGAACCTGAGGCGGAAGAGTTAGCGTTGCAGACTTTGAGAATGCTAGCAGGTAAAGATTTGCATATTAGCGTTCCTCAAAATCGGTCAAATACCTTCATTCACTTCTATAACACTCAAACTGGCGATGCTGTCGGTGATGATTGGAGTCCAATTGATAGTGCAATTATGCTAAGTGGAGCACTTTTTGCTAAAAATTACTTTAGTGATAATAGTGAAATAGCACACCTTGCTGATGAGCTCTATCGGAAGACCGATTTAACCGCTTATATCGCAAATGTAGAGGAAGGTTTAATTTTCCTTGCCCAAAATAGTGATGGCACCTTTAAAGAATACGCTACTAAAACCTACAATGAGTACATGCTGGTGGCTGCGTTTGCTAAACATCAAGCATTAGACTTTGGTTATGGTGTAGATTCAGCACCTGTTGCTTTCTGGAATAAATGGTATGCCAAGCCGGATAACCTGCCTGTTGCCGAGTATAATGGTATTCCTCTCCTTTCGGAAAGTAAGAAATATTTTACGTCACAGTTTAATTTCTTATTCAACAACTACCTGATCCATGAATACTCCAATTCACCTGCGTACCAGGCGGCGACAGTCAATGCGGCTAGTGCTGATCATGCTTGGTGGAATGATATGGACGTTGATGGTTTAGAGAGTTATGAATGGGGTACAGGTGCGGGGGCTTGTCCTGATGGGTATTGTGTCGATCGGTTCCATTTTGATGCAGACCGGCAGTTTAATCATAACCTTGTTGTCTCTCCACACATCATGGCTGGCTTCATGCCTTATTCTGAGCATGCTAGACATGACTTAATTTCGATTTATCGTGATAAATCAATTAATGCACGATATGAACTTCCTGATGGCAATGAGATTCTATGGCGTTACAGTTATGACCAGCCTGAATGGAAAGCGGGTTGGGTCGAAGGTGTAGACTTCTCAACCTTCTTATTTGGTTTAGCCGCAATGCCAGAAAATTTAGGGATGGAGTTCTTCAATACTTACAACAATTACTTTGACATGGAATCAAAAAGTTAACTTGTGATTGGCGTACATCATATATTGGGTTTGGATATATTAAAAAACACTCTATATATTTACTACCTATTTTAGCAACGTGAACGTACTGTCAAAATTTATAATTTAATTATTTGCTTTACGAGATGCTTATGAATATTAAATTTAAAAGAGCAGCGGTGGTGACATCTGTCATTATGGCATTATCCGGCTGCCTTGAAGATGGCTTTAGTTATAATGATGGTAAAGATGGAACAGGGCCTGTTCCTGGCGGTGAAGTCACTCAGATATATGGCGAAGGATCTAATGGAGCTTTCATTATGCAGGCTGTCGATAAGGGAGATATGACCGTTGATGTTGATGGCCAAGAAAATACCGCATTGAGTAATATCCAAGTGATTGGTGATTATTTATCTCAAGCCGCTTTGAATGTAAGTGTGACGCAAGATGCGAAGGCTGGTATTCAGTTTATTGCAAGTTCCCCGGTCGATTACTCTAAGGTGACGGTTAATAAGGCTGGTTTGCTTCTCTTTGATGTACATATGAAAGATTTTCCTAGCGGGAAGGTAACTCCGGCTACCGTTACACTGATATCCGATGATGGTTCTGAAGGGAAGGTTGATATCACCAGTTCACTCAGTGCTTACTTGGGTGTTAAAAACAGCGATGTTGTCAATAGTACTCAAAGTGTCCGAATTCCTTTGCAATGTTTTGCTGATCAAGGTGTTGATTTCAGCAAAGTGACACAGTCTTTTTCTATGGACATGAGTGCCAACGCCAATTTTGATATCAGTAATGTTCGTGTTCAGGCTGAAGCGGGTGGTGATAAGCCTGGTATGAACTTAGTGATAGAGTGTGATAATTCAAAAAGTGAGGTATTAACTACACCTGAGTCCATTGTTTATGCTCGCCAGAAAAACGACCAAGGTGAATTTGTTGAGTCTGGTTGGACTTATCACCTGACTTCAAATGGCACCAAGATTTACCCAGTTAAGAATGAAGATTCAGAGATAGGTTGGGCAGGCGTTGAGTCAACAGCTGAACCAGGTAAGCAGACTTACTTAAGCTTTATTCTTAATAAAGAAGACGTAAAACTTAAAGATGTGAGCCAATATTTAGAGAAAGGCACATTAGAGTTCACTCTCTGGGTTGAGTCTTATAGTGAAATGGCTCATCCGACAAACAATATTATGGTTAAGATAGATACGCCGACCAAAAATGATCCCGAGAGTCCTTCTCCAGATTACCGCTATCCGGCATCAAAATTATGGGCCATGTCTTGTAAGACGGACAATTGTGAAGGGGCAATACAGAAGTTTTCAATTCCCTTATCTGAATTGTTTAGCACCACAGACGGTGATATTGATATTAATATTCTTAAGCATATAAAGAAAGTGGTCTTCTTCCCTGAAAAGGTTGATGATAAATCTTACTCGCCAAAGGGGTTAAAATTTAGTATTAGCGATCTGAAATTTGTTATGAACCCATAAATGTAGACATGTCACAAAGAGCAGTAGCCACAAGTTTGGCTGTTAACGTTTTGACTTAAACAATGCAGCTAACATTTGACGACAAATTATCAATTTATGTTTGCCGGTACTACTTTTCGCTAGGGGAAGTGTGTAGTACCGGCTTTTTTATTTTATGGAAAATATAAAGGAAGCGGGTTGTGAAAATGAAAGCAATACCTCTAATAGCTATGGGGGCTTTTACGTCGATTGGCATTGCATATGCTGCTGAATCAAAGCTCATTGAGAGCAATGCTGATGGGCAGCAAAGGCCAAATGTCTTGTTTATCATGACAGATGATCACGCTGTACAGGCGCTCAGTGCCTATGGGCATGAGATTGCTAAATTAGCACCAACGCCTAATATTGATCGTATCGCAGAGCATGGTGCGATTTTTACTAGCTCTTATGTAACTAACTCTTTATGTGGCCCGAGTCGTGGGGCAATGCTGACGGGCAAGTTTGGTCATAAAAATGGGTTTAACTATAATGGGCAGAGCTTTGATGGTAGCCAATTTACATGGCCAAGAGCATTGCATGAATCTGGCTATAATACCGCTGTTATCGGTAAGTGGCATATTAACTTGATCCCGGAAGGGCTAGATTTTGATCATTGGGATATCCTAAATGATCAGGGCGAATACTATAACCCTGATTTCATCACCATGAAGGGGGTGAAGCAGGAGATGGGCTATACAACTGATCTCATCACTGATAAAACCTTAGAATGGTTGACGAAGGGGCGAGATAAAAGTAAGCCATTTGCTTTGATGATGCACCACAAAGCTCCTCATCGGAACTGGATGCCGCCTCTGCGCCATGCTCGGTTATATGAAAATACTAAGTTTCCTGTACCTGATAACTTTTTTGATAATTACCAGGACCGCTTGGCAGCCAGTAAGCAGGAAATGAATGTTTACCGTGATGCTCAAGAAGGACACGATCTGAAAATGACCCGTGCTGTTGGTAGTACTGAGTGGCGTAAAGATATCTGGCCGCACTTACTGGCTCGTCTTACCAAAGAGCAGCGAGATGCCTGGGATACGGCTTATCAAGAACGCAACGATTTTATGAATAGCCATGAATCAGACTGGTCTGAGAGAGAAATGGCGGAGTGGAAGTATCAACGTTATGTTCAGGATTACCTTGCAACAGTAAAAGCCGTTGACGAGAGCGTTGGCGAGGTGCTCGATTATTTGGAAGAGCATGACCTTGCAGAAAACACCATCGTAGTTTACACGTCGGATCAGGGGTTCTTCTTGGGTGAACATGGCTTCTTTGACAAGCGTTTTATGTATGAAGAGTCCTTTTCTACCCCATTACTTGTGCAATATCCGGCAGAAATAAAACCGGGTACGATTATAGATGAGTTGGTTCAAAATATTGATTATGCACCGACACTATTGGACTTTGCTGGTGTGAGAACCGATGAAGAGTTTGATGGTGTATCAATGAAGGGGTTGCTAACTGGCCAGGAGCATGAAAAGTGGCGTGACAGCTTGTACTATCACTACTACGAAAACCCAGGGTTCCATAATGTCGCGCGTCATTATGGTGTCCGAGATCATCGCTATAAGCTGATCCATTTCTACAACCCTGATGATGAGTGGGAACTATACGACTTGGAATCAGATAAGTCAGAGATGGTTAATTTGATAGATAACCCTGATTATCAAAGTGAAGTCACTCGCTTAAAGTCAGAGCTGAAAAAGCTTGAATTGCAATACGATGTTCCGCCGCAAGAAGAATGGATTGATATGCCGCTTATTCATGAACGTAAGCCAACACTTCAAGAGCTATTCACTAAAGATAAAAGATAAAAGATAAAAGATAAAAGATAAAATAGCCCTAAATATATGAAATTAACACCCAAGTGAATGTGTGCTTGGGTGTTAATGACAGTAAGCGTGGTGAATGATGACGATTTTTACTAGTAATAATTTATGTTAGTTAGTGTGTCTGGGGCTATTAACACTCCACCGCACCTTGAACTACTCCAAATTAGTCCTTTTCTAATCTCATGTCCGCCAAAGAGATCGCGTGCACTATCAGTCGCTTGACTGATATCATCAAACATACCCAGTTGGATGTTAATATATTGACCACTGTTATTGGATAGCGCTCTTCCTTTCTCATCGAGGAATATAGCGATGTAATTCATGCTGCGACCTTTATTTTATTAGATAGCGATCTAACAACGTGCTTACACCATTCTGAATCTGCATGAAGTAAACTTATCTTTCTGTCTATAGCTAACTGAGTTAAAGGGTCAGAATCAATTCTGATTATAGTTAATTCAGCAATCATTTTTGATATTTCATCATGCATACAGATGAAGTATTGAGGGTCTCCTAAAACTAATCTAGAGTTCGCTTCGTCTTGTGTGATCTTTACTTTGGCTTCTTGTAGCTTTGGACTGCTAACAATAATCTCTCCTTCTTGCGTTATGGTATAGACTTTTTTATTAGGCTTGTTTATTTGGTAAACATCCTTGCAAGAAAGATATCCTTTGTTTTTTAACTTCAACAAAGTCCTGTATATTTGTTGGTGAGAGGTTTTCCAAGGTGATTTGTTTATTGTTTTTGTCAATTCATAGCCAGTGGACTCTTTTTTTAGCAAATTGGACAAAACGACGACTTCTAGATTGCCTATCATGATTTCTCTTCTAAATAGTATGTTGGTACGTATTATAGTTATAATTAAATGTTGGTTTTCTAGCCGAACTTAAACTTTATGGTGTGTCTTTATTAAAAAGACGCACCATGATTGGTTACGGGAGGGGCGAGTATTTCGACGCTTACCCATATATATTAAAGAAAGGTTCGTAGCTCTAAACAGAGATACTATGAACAAATGCCTATGGTTCTAGTACCTACCGCGCCAGCCGTTGGTGTACTTTAAGCGGTTCTTATCCCAGCCCCATAGTTGTGGCATATTCTCATCACTCCAAGTGTCGAACGCTTTTTTGAGCCTCTCGACCTGTTCGGGGTTGGCATCTGCTACATTTTTGCTCTCACTAATATCATCACTGATACGGAACAGTTCGTATGAAGCATTTTTATCCGAGAGGTTTGGCATAACCAGCTTCCAATTGTTATCTCTGATTGCTGTTTGGTTCGGCATATGCCAGTAGAGGAAACGATGATTAAGGTGCTCTTTTTCACCTTTAAGTAACGGTAATAAATCTGTGCCGTCTAATTGCATTTCTTGAGGCGCCTGCACGCCAATTGCAGCCAAAGCTGTCGGGAGAATATCTAATGAAATAATAGGATCGCTGATAGTACGACCAGCCGGGATCATCCCTTTCCAAGTTATCGTAAAGGGGATTCTGATTCCGCCATCCCAAACTTGTCCTTTTTCGCTTCTTAATGGAAGGTTGTAGGATTCATTACCATGTTTACCCAGGAATTTACCACCGTTGTCAGATAGGAAGATGATGAGTGTATCTTCCATCAACTGATGTTCCTCTAGCTTGGCAATGATACGTCCGACGTTATGATCCATGTTGTAGTTCATTGCTACTGCGAGACGTCGCTTCGGATTTTCGATATAGCTAAAGCGTTGTAGATCTTCTTCAAGTGCCTGCTGTGGGCCGTGGATGGCATTGAATGGCACGTAAAGGAAAAACGGTTGATCTTGATTGCGCTCTATAAAGTTAACGGCTTCATCACCGAACTTATCGGTCAGATACTGATCGAAAGGTGCGATAAGTTGATCGTTACGATAGATTGAGGAAAAGGGAGCACTTTTACTGTTTTCTTCATTGCGAGCCCCAACGAAGTAGTCAGCAGCTCCATTATTGAAACCAACAAACTCATCAAAACCGCGATTTTGAGGCCAGGACTGTTTGGCATCACCATCATGCCATTTCCCAATAATGGCTGTTTTATAGCCAGCATCTTGGAAATAGTGACCAATGGTTGGAATATTGGCAGGGACTCCCTGCTCAATGCCTTTTTCTAAGATGTAAGGGCCGACATTGTCATGTGCACCGAAACGTTGCTGGTAGCGCCCTGTTAGCATTCCTGCCCGCGAAGGGCCGCATACCGGAGCTGTAACATAACCCGCGTCGAAGATAACTCCATCTTCGGCTAATCTGTCGAGGTTCGGTGTTTTGACATCCTTGCTTAGGTTTTGGAAACCGGTATCTGCATACCCCAAGTCGTCGGCAAAGATGAGAAGTACGTTTGGTTGTTTGTGTTCAGGTAGGGCGACATGATCTGCTGAGGCACATGGCAGGGACATCATTGCGAGAGAGGCTGCAACAGGCCAGAGAGGGGAGTGCTTCTGTTTACGTATTTTGGATGACATCATCTTTAATTCCTTGCGTATGCGATGTTATGTCCCTGAGTATTGAATTGTAGCTGTAACGTTTCTATTGTTTGGGGCTGTTATATTGTTCTTTGTTGGTGTTAAAAATCGCTTTTGCAAACTTTAATCAACAGTTTATGTTGTAGGGGCTATGTTTTACATGAACTGTACAGCACATATTCACTCCTATCAATTGAAACGTTTCAATTTGTGATCGTTTTCAAATGTATGATATTTGTGCAGGTTTAAAATAAGGGCAGTTTAGGGGCTGACTATGCCAAGTGACTATTGATATCAAGTGACTATTCGTAGCGTTTTAATCGGACTGTTTATTTACCTTGTTGCCATTCATGCCGAAATAATGCACTTCGCGCCGATAAATTGCAGCTCATTTTATAGTTGCCGCAAACTATTGGCTCACTCAGGAGTTACACGTATTAATACATTCCATTGAATTTTGATTACGAACGATCTTTGGAGAATGCAGCATGCAATCATCAGCCAATCAACCGAACCGTCTATGGACGTTGTTGGGTACGATCCTTACGCAATTTGCGCTGGGCTCAGTCTATACATGGAGCCTTTTTAATGCACCCCTTGCAAGTAAACTGGATACGCCAGTAAGCCAAGTTGCTTTCTCCTTTGGTATTTTGAGCCTCTCTTTGGCAGTTGCATCATCACTCTCAGGCAAACTTCAAGAGCGTTTCGGTGTTCGTAAAGTGACGGTTAGCGCCGGTATCATGTTGGGACTTAGCCTAATCATTACTTCTTATGCTCCTAATCTATTGGTGCTGTATGTGGTCGCTGGGTTCTTGGTGGGGTTTGCTGACGGTACGGGTTACCTGATGACACTATCAAACTGTGTGAAATTTTTCCCTGAACGGAAAGGTGTTGCATCAGCGTGTGCTATTGGTGCTTACGGCTTAGGTAGCTTAGGTTTCAAGTACATTAACATGTACTTCCTTACTCACTCCGGCGTCGAAATGACATTTAGCGTGTGGGGAGTCATTGCAATGTGCTGCGTAGTGGTTGGCGGTATGATGATGCGAGATGCGCCTATTCATAGCGATTCGAATCAAAATGAATCGCAAGCAAATACAGCACTCGTTTCAACCGACTTTACGCTTGCAGAAGCATTCAAAACATCACAGTTTTGGATCCTATCTGTAATATTCTTAACCGTTTGTATGTCAGGCCTTTACGTAATCGGCGTGGCTAAAGATATTGGCGAGAATTTTGTTCACCTTAACTCAGCAGCAGCTGCCACCTCTGTGGCGATTATCGCGGTATGTAACCTGTCTGGTCGTTTAGTTCTTGGCGTGCTATCAGATAAAATCGCTCGTATTCGTGTTATCAGCATTGCACTTGTTATCTGCTTGTTCGGCGTGGTGTGCTTGCGTTTAGTTGCACTGGAACAATCGAGTTTTTACTTGGCAATTGCCTGTATTGCCTTTAGCTTTGGTGGCACTATTACCGTGTACCCTTCTTTGGTTAGTGATTTCTTTGGCTTAAACAACCTAACCAAGAACTACGGTTTCATTTACCTAGGCTTTGGTATTGGTAGCTTTGTTGGTTCAGTTATCGCTTCTGCATTTGGTGGCTTTACTGCAACTTTCTCTGTGATGCTGGCATTGGTGGTTATTTCCATCGTGTTCTCACTCACTGTAAAACTACCGAGTAAAGCACAGTCTCTTCAGCCTGTGATGTGTTAGTCACTCACTGACAGTTGAGTTCGTTATTAAGCCCTTATGAGTATCATAAGGGCTTTTTGGTTAAAGGGAGTATCTAGCTTGTTCCTTGAGCATTTGCAGATGTTATTCAATGTGTTAGAGCGTGCCGCATTTATGTTGTCAGCACTATTTCTGCTAACACAAGCGCGTGTATTCAAAGACATCATGAATAAGGATGCCTCTGAGCGAAAACCGACCGAGCTCATTTTTGTCTCGATCTTATTTATCTTCTTCGCGATTTTCAGCACCTATACCGGCGTTAATGTCGATGGCTCTTTGGTGAACGTCCGTATCATCTCCATCATTTCTGGCGGCATTATCTTTGGTCCTTGGGTCGGTATACCTGCAGGGATAATTTCTGGTATCCATCGTTTTTTGATTGATATTAATGGCCCAACTTCCATACCTTGCTTGATCACCAGTACCTTTGCCGGGATCTGCGGCACGATGATATATCGTTATGGCAACAAAAAGCATTACATTCGATGGGGGATTGCCGCTGGGATGTTTTGTGAAGTGCTAACGATGGCATTGATATATCTTCTTTCCGATGACAAAACGTTAGCGCTTACTATAGTAAAGAATATTGGTTTACCTATGGTGTTAGGCGCAGCGAGTATCGGTCTGATCATCAAACGAATTCAAGATGTACACAACGAGCGTGACCGCTTTGCCGCTCAGCAAGCAAAGCGGGCATTAGATATCGCCAACCAAACTTTACCTTTTTTTAAAAGCAATAATGCAGACCGTTTGGCTTATATTTGCGACATTATTCGTCGTGAAACGCAAGCTGATGCCGTCTTTATTACTGATCGGGAATTCATTTCTGCATACGCTAATGGTGATTCTCTTGGTCACTATGATGGCCATCAAGTCGCATGCGGCCCGTTGGTAAAACAAGTCCTCACTCAGAAGACCAATATCGTTGCCAACGATTATGAATATGAAAACTTTCGCTCTGCTTTGATTATTCCACTACAAGAAAGTGATCATATTACTGGTACACTCAAAATCTGTTTTAGAAAGAAGAATCAAATATCACAACCGCTTATCGAGATGGCGCAGGGGTTATCCGTCTTGATTTCTACTCAGATAGAAGCCTCTAGTGCTGAACAAACAAAAATGATGCTGCAAAAAGCGGAGTTCACTGCACTTCAAAGTAAGATAAATCCGCATTTTTTGTTCAATGCGCTCAATGCCATCTCTACGTTGATTCGTATTCAACCTGACAAAGCTCGTTCGTTGATCGCCAACCTTGCCGATTTTCTTCGTTACAATCTTGAGCGAGATGATGACTTCATTGATGTGCACTCCGAGCTTCAACAAGTGCGAGACTATACCGCGATTGAGTTAGCGCGTTTTGGTAACAAGCTTTCGGTAGAGTTTGATATTGACCCGGTTCAGATTCAAATTCCCTGCTTGTTGATTCAGCCCTTAGTCGAAAATGCGATACAGCATGGAATTCAGCCTTTCAGCCGCCAAGGGCATGTATTAATCCGAGTGAAACAGCAAAGCGATCATGTTTTGATCAGCGTTAAAGATAGTGGTGATGGAATCCCTCAAACTATTATCGAGAAACTTCACAGTGATGCCATGGAAAAAAACAAGATTGGTTTGCTCAATGTCCACCAGCGCATCAAGCTTATTTATGGTCAGGGGCTCACAATCCAAAACTTAAAAGAGGGTGTTGAAGTCTCTTTTAAAGTCATGAACCGTCAAACAGAGGCAGTGTATGTTGAAAGCGGTGATTGTTGAGGACGAATATTTAGCTCAAGAAGAGCTGAAATATCTAATCTCTCAATACAGTGGTATCGAGGTCGTAGCGGTATTTGATGATGGTCTACAAGCCTTTAAATACCTTCAAAGTCATATTGTTGATGTGCTTTTTTTAGATATTAATGTGCCATCTATTGACGGCATGATGCTAGCTAAAAATCTACATAATACGAAGAAAGCACCCAAGATGGTGTTCACCACGGCGTATAAAGATCACGCGTTAGATGCCTTTGATATTGAAGCCGTTGATTATTTGTTGAAGCCACTCAATGTGAATCGTGTGCAGCGAGTATTGGAAAAGCTTGAGCGACATGTGTTGCCTCAGACTCCAGTGCAAAATGTACCATCAACGCTGTCAGCCGCCACGATTCCGCTTCAGCAGCAAAACTGTATTTGCATTGTTAATCTTGAGGATATTCACTATGCGGTAGCGAAAGATAAAATAACAGAAGTCTATACTAAAGAGAGCCAGTATATTGCTCCCTACACCATTAGCGAGTTGATGCAGCGACTCCCTGAAGATGTGTTTTTCCGATGCCACCGTTCTTATTGTTTAAATCTCAGTAAAGTTACTCAGATTACACCAGGTATGAACAGTACTTATATTGTTAATGTGCAGCATGGCTGTGCGGATATTCCTGTTAGTCGTAGTAATATCAAGTTATTTCGTACCAAGATGAAATTGTGAACCCATGCTTATAGTTGGTGCATTCCCCCCAACTTTATCAGCTCAAGGTAGCATTGAGTCTGTTTTTTCGTTGTACATGTCATTTTACGACAAATGAACATTGATTGTTAAAGTTGCTAGTTTGATAACAATAATTGGCCTTTTCAATAGACGGAATTTTAATTGAAGATAACATCCCCCCCCGTCGATAATTTCCCTTGTAATATTTAGTGGTATGACAATTAAAAATTTTAAACGATGTGTAGTTTTAGGTATTGCCTCTGTACTGTTAAGTGGGTGTGTGGGCAGTAATGTTGCGACTACTAAGTTAATGGAATATAACGTGAAAGCGGTAGATAACCGTTACGCTCGTGGTGGGTTGAATATGGCAATGTCTCCCTTGTATGCGGTAACGGTAGGGGCGGATTACTTGGTACTTAACTCTTTGGAGTTTTGGACTGGTGAAAATCCGATTAGTGGACAGGGACATATTTTTGATACTGAAACAGATACATGGCTAGACGTAAACAGCAGTATTGATGAATCGTTACATTCAGCTCCTATTAAAATAAGTGTATCAGAATAAGAATTATATCTAATTACTTGGGTTGCATTCATTCTGAAATAATAAAAGTAGTACTCTTAGGTATTTGCCCTTACTTATAAAGTAGGGGCTTTTTTTTACTTGTCCTCAACAAGCGTTAGACAGGCTTTTTAGGTATTGTGATGGTGTCAGGTTTAGGTGTTTCTTCATTGCGCGTGAAAAATTTGATGGGTCGGAATAATGCAGCGTCTCAGCGACGGACTGTACACTCGAGCCTTGGCGGAGTAACACCATAGATTTCTCTATCTTCTTTTGGTTCAGGTAGTCCCTGAAGGTGGTGTTATTCTGTATGAAGAGCCTTTGTAATGTTCGCTCTGACACACCGAATAACTGAGCAACAAAATCAATACTAAAGCTTTCGTCTTGCCAGAATGTATCGACAATTCCCTTCACTCTGGCCATCGAGCATCCTGGCCTTTCAGTAGGGTGGCGTTTTAAAGGTTCCATCCGATCAAGTTTGAAGTCCACGGGTATATAGTTACAGCTAGTACTATAAAACACTTGCTTATTGGTTGTTTGTCCCAAAATCTTGGCCTTTGGGGGGCTTTGATGGTGAAAGGCTAAATACTTCGGCTGCCAAGCAGTACCCAGCTGTGCTTTCAGTAGATTAATAATTAAAAAAGTGGTGAACTCATTGGCATGCTCATAGCTTTTATTCGAGGCTTTTAACGAACTCTGGTGGCATATCCGAAGTTCCTCTTTGCTGAATTCAAACCATAGCTTGAAGTGGGAGCCTTGCAAGTGCTGGAAAGATAGCATCGTATTTAGAAAGTTTGTCATCCCTTCGCTACTCACCAATTGCTGCTGGAACTCTGGATGGAGTGCCTGATTACCAATAGATTGGGCTGCATGATAGCCGATGTCGTTGTGACCGATAGCTCTGGAGGCTGAGTCAACAATCAGCCCGACAACATGCGAAGGTAGGTATAGTGTTGGTGTAGATAGGGTTTTCCTATCAAGACGAAAGCGCTTGAGTAGCAGTGACGGATCATGGCCATAGTCATCAAGAATTTGGATGAAGGGAGCGCTGAGCGCTGCGCGGCAAACGGGTAATGAACTCATGATCCAACAGCGTTGTGAATGATGCTGGCACTTTATTCGATCAGACCTTGAATATAGCTGAATGGTGCATGGATATTCATGATGAGTGTGCGTGTAGTCGTGATGGACTGAATGAGATCTTTTTCTATTTCGTCTTTTTCTGATAGAGGCCGTCTTACAGATATACAAACTTTCAAAGAGAATTCGAAATGCTTAAAGTCGTCAGCTATAAAATTTGCTCATTCGTCTAACGTGTAACCGCAGCCTTGGCCGCCCGTGACATCCCTTACGAGATTGAATACATCAACCTAAAGGATAAGCCTCAGTGGTTTTAGGATATTTCGCCAAACGGTCAAGTGCCATTGTTAATTACCGAATCAGGAACCGTGTTATTCGATTCTGATGCCATTATTGAATACATTGAAGATCAATACGGCGCTCTGGAGCAGGGGGTGAGCAACGAACAGCGTGGCAACAGGCAATTATGGCGTCTTGGTTGGTGGAAGCATCTGTCGTTGATGACTTTGAGCTGTACTTCTACAATTTTTACCTGTCTGATACGTACCTGAAATAGGTGTAGAGTTAGAAAGTAAGGCTGCGTGTGCCACAAGCAGTTGTTGCGGCTAATATTTAGTTATATCTTAAATTAAATTTCTAAAGGTTATGGTTCTTGCCATAACCTTTTTGCGTTGGAGAAAAGCTATGTCAGAGAATGCGTTGCCAGAGAGCGTACTTCGCATTGAAGATGTATGGCAGCAATATCAGGCAAGCCTGAAGCGTTTTTTACAGTCGAATGTTTCATGTCCTGATGATGTGGATGATTTGTTGCAGGAGATTCTTATCAAGACTTATCAGCAGATTAATACTGTTAAGGATAAGAACAAACTGAAATCTTGGTTGTTTCAATTAGCCAATAACACCATCATCGATTTCTATCGTAAGCGTGCCCGCAGCAAAGGCGTTACGGAGGATGAGCTTTGGTATGTTGAGGGGAGTGAAACAATTCATCATCAACTTTCCCACTGTATTATGCCGTTTATCCAAGCATTGCCTGAAGAAGACGCCCAGCTCCTCAGTGCGATTGAGCTCAATGGAACATCACAGAAAGAGTATGCTGAACAGCATGGGATGAAGTATTCAACCTTGAAATCTAGAGTCCAAAAAAGCCGCGAGAAACTAAATCGTTTATTCAATGAGTGTTGTGAAATGAAAGTCGATAGTCGTGGAAATATTATGGATTTCGAAAAAAAGGAAAAGTGTAAAAAGTGCTAGGAGAGGCCAGCAAGAACCTAGGGACTTGATTTATATTATGAATATTCCAGAAAATATTATTGAAATGATTGCTCAATCAAGTGGTGCCAACAATGTTGCAAAAGTTGAGCAAATACAAAGTTTATGGAGCGGCTATGGTGAATTGGTCAGATTGCACTTAGACGGTGGGGAGGTACCTTCAGTTATTGTTAAGTACATTCTTTTGCCACAATCGACAGCCTCTTCAGATGCTCATCCTCGGGGCTGGAATACGTCGAGGTCACACCAACGCAAGTTGGATTCCTATCAAGTTGAAGTGAATTGGTATCGTGACTATGCCAACAAATGTTTAGCTCCAGTGCCAAAGAGTTTGATGGTGGAGCAGCAAGATAATGAAATCCTGCTAGTACTGGAGGACTTAGCCGCGCTGGGATACAACGAGGTTCACAAGCATGTCGAGAGACCTGCTATTTTGGCCTGTTTGCGCTGGTTGGCCCAGTTTCATGCCCAGTATATGGTCCATGCTCAGTTTATGTCTTGCCGCCAAGCGGTAAAGCCGCAAGGGTTATGGCCAACAGGGACATATTGGCATTTAGCTACTCGGCCCGATGAACTGGCCGTGCTTGACGATTTGCGATTGAAAGCGGCTGCCGAGCAGATAGATGCCACCTTGGCGCAGTGTCAGTACCAAACCTTAGTGCATGGTGATGCCAAATTGGCTAACTTTTGCTTTACGAGTGAAGGTACTGCTGTGGCAGCTGTCGATTTCCAATATGTCGGTGGCGGTTGTGGCATGAAGGATCTCTGCTTGCTTCTTAGCAGTGTGTTGGACTTTAACGAAAGCGATAGCCAGATCCAAGCTTACCTTGATGAGTATTTTGCTACATTGAAGCAGTTCTTGTCTGAGTATCACCCCGATATTGATGGTGACAATGTCGAACAGCAATGGCGACCGTTATACAGCGTTGCTTGGGCGGACTTCCAGCGATTTGTGAAAGGTTGGTGTTCTGATCATTGGAAGATCAACCCCTATACCGAGCAACTTACTGACACAGCGTTACGATGGTTGGCAAAAGAAGGGCTGGCAAAACAAAGGTTGGCAAATTCAACTAAACCATAACGCTTTGGCCGGAAAGGGCGGTATTTGAATTATCTAGGTTAACAATTCTAGATTATTTCCTCACTATGAGCTTGGAAGCTTATGTTGTATACCCAAGTTACTTGGGTATACACGCATGAGATTGTTCCCCCCGCGTTTCTCCACAATAACTGCGCGAAATGGAGTTCTTAATGGTTACCCAAGCATCGACAAAGCGATTAAAGCATTTTTACGCCTCTGATCTTAGAGGACTCGGGCAACTAGCAACTCAAGCGACAGTGAGTGCAACACGGATCGCTGAAGGTGTGCATCAGTCAGTCTGGCGTACGCTGGGGATGCCAAGTGGATCTGCCCCCGACAAAACCCGCGGCCTCACAGGTTTTGTGTATAAGAATATTTATACGGTGACCGAACTAGTGGGGAGTGGGGTCGATAAAATATTAGAAAAACAGCAGCCTTGGCTTGAGTCACTCGACGAAGATAAAACCGAAACAGTGGCGCGCATTTCAGTCCTGTCAGCCCTAAATGGTGTGATGGGCGATCAGTTGGTGGAAAAGAACAATCAATTTGCGATCCCGATGACGTTTTATTATCAACAATCACCTTTAGCAATTGATGCGGATTTACCAGCTTTCACGATCCCACAGGCGAAAAACAAAGTGCTGCTGATGATCCATGGTTTATGCATGAATGATCGATTATGGCAGGGAGAACATGATGGGATCGAGGTCGATCATGGTCAGCAGTTAGCAGCCTCTCTGGGCTATACCCCAGTTTACCTTCGTTATAATACGGGTTTGCACACATCACAGAATGGCAGGCAGTTGTCTGAGCTAATCGAGCAATTTGTTAAACAGTGGCCAACGCCGATAGAAGAGCTGTCCATTGTCGCCCATAGCATGGGTGGCTTAGTGGCAAGAAGTGCGGTTCACTATGGCCAGAAGCAGACAATGCAGTGGCTCGATAAACTGAAAAAAATGGTGTTTCTGGGAACGCCTCATCAAGGGGCCCCTTTAGAGCGGATAGGCAATAAGTTCGGTGTGATCCTCAGTAAAACACCGTATACCGCTCCTTTTAACCTACTCAGTAATCTTCGCAGTGCAGGAATCACCGATCTTCGCTATGGCAATGTGATTGATGAAGATTGGCAAGGAGCCGATCGCTTTCATAACCTGCCCGATGAGCGGTGTGGAGTACCATTACCGCAAGGCATTGGCTGTTTTGCGATAGCTGCCACAACCGCAAGTGAGAGGAGCTTGTTAGCTGAACGATTAATCGGTGATGGTCTTGTACCATTAAACAGTGCGTTGGGATGCCATTCGGTCAATGAGCGTCATCTCATGTTTGCTGAGGCCGACCAGAAAGTGCTTTATGAGATGAAGCACAATGATTTGTTGAGTGATCCGCAGGTCACTCAACAGCTTGAACTCTGGTTGCGCTAATCTATTCTTATTGCCCGCCAGCAGGATGATGGGCAATCCAATGTTTGGCGATATCTGTGCGCGTTGTTACCCAGATATCGTCAAACTTGCTGATATAGTCGAGAAACTTCTTGAGTGCCTGAATGCGGCCCGGTTTACCAAGGATCCGACAATGCATACCAATCGACATCATTTTCGGTGATATTTCGCCTTCTTCGTACAAGCAGTCAAACGTATCTTTCAGGTATTGGAAAAACTCTTCGCCGTGGCTAAAGCCAAAGGGGGAGGAGAAACGCATATCATTGACATCCAAAGTATAAGGTACCACCAAGTGTGGTTTGCTGCCGGATGCAGTATCAAGCGAAGTCCAGAACGGCAGGTCATCGCCGTAGTAGTCTGAGTCGAATAAAATGGAAGGGTGTTCGGCCAGCAACTGACGAGTATGTTTCGAGTCGCGGCCGGTATACCACCCCACCACCGGTTTTCCCAGTAAGTCCTCAATACGGGTAAGTGCCTGTGCCATGTGTTCACGCTCTTCGTCAACCGGCATATGCTGGTGGTGGATCCACTTCAAACCGTGACATACCACATCATAGCCATTATCGATAATGGCTTGGGTAACAGCTGGGTTGCGCTCGAGGGCGGTGGTGATGGCAAATATGGTCAAGGGTAACTGGCGCTTTTCGAATTCGTTAAATATACGCCATACACCGCTACGAGAACCGTATTCATATAAGGATTCAATACTCATATGACGGTCAGAATAGGCTTCAGCACCGGCTATTTCTGAAAGGAAGGTTTCAGAATGGGTATCTCCATGGAGGATACAGTTCTCTCCTCCTTCCTCGAAGTTCAGTACAAATTGTACCGCCAGTTTGGCGTTATTGGGCCAATTGGCATGAGGTGGTTTTCCGGCGTATCCTGCCATATCTCGGGGTTTAAGGGTGGCATTACGCGACAATAGTGCATCATCATTGCTCATCGTTACTTCTCCTTGCCTGTTGTGGCAGACCAATGCTGGTAGCGTCCAGTGAAATGCTTGGCGGGTGGTGGAGCATAGGTTGCAATCTTTGATGTAGATAAGGATAGCCGATGAAGTGACTCCACTAAGCTGACAGCAGCTGTCACCCCATCAATGACAGGTACCCCGAGCTCGCTCTGCAGATCAGAGACCAGATCTGACATGCCTGCGCAACCGAGGACAATCGCTTCCGCGCCGTCATCACGAAGACTCTCCCGACATGCTGCGGCTAGTTGTTGGAAAGTGGCTTGATCGGTTTGCTCCAGTGCCAATACGGGCAATTCAATAGCGCGGATCGCACAGCAGCGATCGGCTAACCCATAGCGGTGCAACAGGTGTTCAGCGGTGGGAATGGTACGTGAAAGGGTTGTGACTACCGAGAAACGGTTAGCCAAAAGGCTGGCGGTGTGAAACGCTGCCTGGGCAATCCCAATCACCGGTGCCTCGGTAAGCTCTTTGGCGGCATCAAGGGCTGGGTCGCCAAAGCAGGCGACAATATAACCGTCGGGTTTGCTATCTTCTTGCTCACAATCACGGATCACTTCGAGTAAACCGCTTGAGGCGAAGACTTCGTCGCGGGCACATTCAATGGTCTCCGGACCGTGCAGGGGTGAACAGGCGGTAATACGTGTACTTGGTAGGGCAATATGTTCAGCGCAGAGGGCTATTTTGTCGGTCATGCCCTTGCAGGTGTTGGGGTTGATAAGCTGGATCCGCATCCTTGGGCTCCTAATAAAGGTGAATAAGTCGTGTATGTAATTAACGGGGTGTTTAATGAAAAAGTGATTCGAAATCAACGGCTTTATTATTGCCTTCGAAATCAAGGCTGTTCTGAATCACTCTGAGATGATGTGACATCCACGTCATCACTGCGTTTTCATTACCGCTATCGAGTAATGCGATGAATTCGGCATGGCTGCCACAATCACAGCCAACACTGTGTTTCGAACCAAATACGGCAATGATTAACGATGATCTAAATGCCAACTGTTCAACAAACTGGGTCAAGGTATGATTGTTGGCGATTTTCGCTAGTTCAATATGAAACAGCGCGGTGTATTTTATCGCTGCGGCAAAATCATTGTCGGCTTTGGCTTTATCTTCGAGCGCAATAATAGCGCTCAGGTTTTCTGCATCTGTGGCTTGCCAATTAGCGAGAATAGTGGGCAATAAATTCGTTTCAATCAGAATACGGCTTTCAAAGACTTCCTGTGCCTCTGTTGCCGACGGTGTTCTGACTTCCGCCCCTTTATTCGGCTGGATAGTAATAAAGCTTTCTATCGCCAGCTGCTGGAGGACTTTTCGAATTGCGGTTCGGCTTACGTTAAAACGTTCCGCCAGTTTATCTTCTGGTAACCGAACGCCTGGCTCTAATTGCTGAGCTACAATCGCATCACGAATTTTTAGGTAAATAGCATCATACTGAATCATGGTGGTATATCCATTCAACTCATTAAGTACAATATAACATTAGACTGTATACAATTAGCTTAATTGAATTTCCCCAATAAAAGCAATAAACAAATAATAAAATGCGACTTAACAAATATTACGCGCTAATAGGGAGCACTCATGCATCATAATGATGCATTAAAAACGTTATATAGCAGTCTGTTGAATCTAAAATCCCCATTCTTTGGCTTTCTAAACATTGGCACGATGATTGTATACATAAATTGTATACAGTTTTAGGAAGGAGATTTTTATGGATAAGGATATTATAGGCGTAACTGTTAGCCCCAGGTTAATCAATGATGATTTGGCTCCTGAAAAAAAGCAGACATGGGGTTGGTATAGCATTTTTGCTTTTTGGATGTCAGATGTTCACTCTGTTGGAGGATATGTCTTTGCAGCCAGCTTATTTGCATTAGGGTTAGCCAGTTGGCAAGTGTTTGTCTGCTTAATTCTGGGTATTACGATTGTTCTTTATTTCGCTAACTTAATGGGCAAGCCCGGGCAAAAAGCGGGCGTTCCTTTTCCTGTTGTTTGTCGTATGGCATTTGGTGTTTTAGGCGCTAATATTCCGGCTGTCATTCGAGGTCTTATTGCTGTTGTTTGGTATGGTATCCAAACCTTCTTGGCCTCGAGCGCATTTATTGTTTTGGTCCTATATTTTGCACCGGAATATGGACGATATACTGAAGGTTCATTTTTAGGCCTTTCCTCATTGGGTTGGTTTGGCTTTATATTCATGTGGGTCACCCAGGCTATGGTCTTTATGTTTGGTATGGGGGCCATCCGAAAGTTGATTGATTGGTCAGGCCCTGCTATCTACTTGGCAATGACGTTGCTTACGGGGTGGATGGTTTACAAGGCTGGTTGGCAGAATATCGACTTCAATCTAAGTGAGTCATCACTAACCGGTTGGGAGGCGTTTACCCAGATGGCTGTGGCCACAGCACTGGTCGCGGGCTATTTTGCTGGTCCTACACTGAACTTCAGTGACTTTTCCCGTTACTGCACGTCTTATAAAGCACTAAAATTAGGCAACTTCCTCGGTTTGCCATTAAATTTTGTTTTGTTCTCATTGTTTAGTGTCATTATTGTTGCTGCTTCGGTTCCGGTGTTTGGTGAAATAATCACTGACCCTATTGAAACGGTGAATCGCCTTGATAATGGTTTAGTCATTATTCTGGGGGCGTTTACCTTTATTCTTGCGACCATTGGTATCAACATTGTGGCTAACTTTGTTGCACCTGCATTTGATTTTTCAAATGTTTCACCGCAAAAAATTAGCTTCAAAACGGGTGGTTTTATTGCTGCGGTTGGTTCGGTTCTCATTACCCCTTGGAATTTATTCAATAACCCCGAAGTTATCCATTATACCGTTGATGTATTGGCTGCGGTTATTGGTCCACTTTACGGCATTATCATTATTGATTATTTCAAAATCAGAAAGCAGGAAATTGATATTTCAGCGCTGTATACCGAAGATAAAACTAGTCAGTATTGGTATCAGGGTGGCGTGAATAAAAAAGCGGTGTACGCATTAATCCCATCGACTTGTGCCGCGTTGTTTTCCTCATTTGTTGTCGTTGAATTAGCTCACTTCTCATTATTTATTGGCGGTATTCTGGGTGCGTTGAGTTATTGGTTTCTGATGAGTTATGAGTGGCAGTTGAATGTTAAGAAACGTACACGTACCAGCTTGAATGAAGCATAGAAATTAATAATTAAATCAAGATAAAACAAATCATCGCAAATGATGTTAGTTGGTATGTGAAAATTACAAGTATATATAAACGTAAAAAGGAAATTACGATGTTCAATAAAGTGTTAATCAGTTTTCTTAGCCTGATATTGTGTTTCAGCTCTTTTATTGTCAATGCGACACAGCTTGAAGATATAAAGAAAAGTGGGGTATTGAAAGTGGCGGTCCCTCAAGATTTCCCGCCGTTTGGCTTTGTCAGCACCGATATGAGTTTGCAGGGGTACGATATTGATATGGCGGAGTACATAGCCAAATCGATGGGGGTTCGTTTGGAGTTGGTGGCAGTAACCAGTGCCAATCGGGTTCCTTACTTGCAAACCCGCAAAGTGGATTTGATTATCTCTAGCCTTGGTAAAAATTCGGAGCGCCAGCGTGCGATTGATTTCAGTGAAGCCTATGCGCCGTTTTTCCTCGGTGTGTTTGGCAAGGAAGGTGTTGATGTCAGTTCGGTTGAAGAACTGTCTGGACAAGTCATTGGGGTAACCCGCGGCTCGGTTGAAGATATTGAATTAAGCAAAGTGGCGCAGAAGGATGTGACTATCCGCCGTTTTGAAGATAACAACACCACAATCTCCGCTTATGTCTCTGGCCAGGTTGACTTGATTGCCACTGGCAACGTTATTGCCAGTGAGATCGCGACCAAGTTTCCTAAGCGTCACCCCGAAACCAAGTTTGCCATTAAAAATTCGCCATGTTTCATCGGTGTCCGCAAGGGACAGGAAGCACTACTGAGCGAAGTGAACGGTCTGATCCAACAAGCCCACTTAGAAGGCAAGCTCAATGATATGTCGGTGAACTGGCTGAAATCACCACTGCCTGCTGATTTAGCATCTTAAGAGGTGGCAATGGATTACCAACTCGATTTTTCCGGTTTATCGCCATATTACGGTGACTTGATTCAGGGCATTTGGCTGACGGTCCAGTTGGCTGTTGCCACCACCGTATTGGGTGTCGGTGTCGGTATTCTCGGCGCGGCGGTACGTATCCGCCCCGCCGGGCTACTCAAAGGTGTGGTCGGTGCTTACGTGGAGGTGGTACGCAATACCCCTTTCATTGTTCAGCTGTTTTTTATTTTCTTTGGCTTGCCGGCTATTGGTTTGAAGTTGTCTGCATGGGAAGCAGGCGTGATCGCGATGGTGGTAAACCTTGGTGCTTACAGCACTGAAATAATCCGGGCTGGTATTGAAGCGATACCAAAAGGGCAATGGGAAGCGGCTAAAACGCTTGGCCTTAAGCCTGCTCAAGTGTTTGTTCGGGTGATATTGCCACAGGCGTTCCATCGCATTTCCCCCGCTTTGATCAGTCAGTGCATCATCGTGATGCTCGGCTCATCGGTATTGTCGCAAATCTCCGTGGAAGAGCTGACGTTTACCGCCAACTTTATTCAGTCACGTAATTTTTTGAGCTTTGAATCGTACTTGGTCTCGGCGGCCATCTATCTTGGCTTGGCTTTGGTGATGCGCTGGGTGCTGGTGCAGGTGAGCAATAAATTGTTCAAAACCCATGTAATGGGGAGGGTCGCCTAATGGTTGAATTCACGGATTGGGATATCTTCCGCAACCTTGCGCTTGCCGCTCGTTGGACTGTGCTGTTGTCTATCATCGCCTTTATTGGTGGGGGAGTGGTTGCAGGGATCTTGCTGCTGCTGAGGATGACCAAGAATGTCCTGCTGGTGGGATTGGTTCGGGTATATACCGAAGTCTTTCAGGGGACGCCGTTACTGATGCAGTTGTTCTTGGCTTTCTTCGGCTTGTCTTTGCTGGGTATTGATCTTGGCGCATGGACGGCAGCCAGCTTGGCATTGACTTTGTTCACCAGTGCATATCTGTGTGAAATCTGGCGCGGTTGCCTCGATTCACTGCCGAAAGGGCAATGGGAGGCAAGCCGAACTTTGGGGCTCAATTATTTTCAGACCATGCGTTATGTGATCGTGCCTCAATCGATTCGTGTGGCAACGGCACCGACCATTGGGTTTTCGGTACAGGTGGTAAAAAACACCGCTCTGGCTTCAATCATTGGTTTTGTTGAACTCACAAAGGCGGGAACCATGCTTAACAATGCCACTTTTGAGCCGTTCAAGGTGTTTGCTCTTGTTGCCCTGTTTTATTTCGCTATTTGTTACCCCCTCACTCGTTATAGCAAGTATTTAGAAAGGAAGTTTAATGTCGCTGGTTAGTATCGATCAAGTACATAAATTCTATGGTAAGAACCATGTCCTCAAGGGTGTGGATCTCAAGGTAAATGCCGGTGAAGTTGTGTCGATTATCGGCAAGTCTGGCTCGGGAAAGAGCACGTTACTGCGCTGCGTTAATGGGCTTGAGCAGTATGAGGAAGGGGCGATTGTGGTCGCCAATCAAGCCGTTACTGACGATGAGTATCAATTGCGTCAGCTGAGCCGAAAAGTGGGGATGATCTTTCAAGGATTTAATTTGTTTCCCCATATGACGGCAGGCGAAAACGTCATGTTGGCTCCCAAGTTGGTATTGGGTAAAGGTCCAGAAGAGTGTCGAGAGCTGGCTATGGCGATGCTGGAAAAAGTCGGGATGGCTGAGAAGTTCGATCAGTACCCAACCAGTATGTCTGGCGGCCAGCAGCAGCGGGTTGCGATAGCCCGATCATTGGCCATGACGCCAAGTGTATTGCTGTGTGATGAGATCACCTCGGCGCTCGATCCTGAGCTGGTCGGGGAGGTACTGAAAGTTCTCGAGGATTTGGCAAAAGATGGCATGACCTTGATTCTGGTTACCCACGAGATGAACTTTGCTCGCGATGTTGGCGACAGGGTGGTGTTTATGCACCAAGGCAAAGTATGGGAAACCGGCGCCAGCGAAGCGGTATTCGCCAATCCGAAAACCCCTGAGCTTCAGCAATTTTTATCGTCTGTTTTATAGGGGGCATGATGGATCAAAGTGTGTATTGCAGCCAAGGCCCCAGTGTACTGCCGTCGCTTTCTTCGCGTGGTGTATTACAAGGCTATGAGTTTGTCTTTAAAGATCTGTTTGATGTCGAGGGGTATATCACAGGCGCTGGTAACCCAGCGTGGCTGGCGACACATCAGCCTGCCAAGCAGACATCACCGTTGATTTTAAGCCTGTTGGCCAACGGTGCCAAGTGTGTCGGTAGGGTACAGACTGATGAACTGGCTTATAGCCTCAATGGGCAGAATGTTCACTATGGAACGCCTTTTAACCCGGTTGCGCCGCAGTGTTTGCCTGGTGGTTCATCGAGTGGCTCGGCGGTTGCGGTTGCCAGAGGCGATGCCCATTTTGCGATAGGTACAGATACCGGTGGCTCAATACGGGTACCAGCCAGTTATTGTGGTTTGTTTGGTTGGCGTCCGACTCACGGTGCTTTGTCACTGGATCATGCCTTCTCACTGGCTCCCTGCTTTGATACTGCAGGTGTGTTGGCGCGTGATATGGCCGTGCTGGAAAAAGTCGCCCACATACTGATCCCCGAAGAAGACTGCCGGGATCCTATGGATGAACAGACCGTTTTGGGTATGGCGGTAGACCGTGGGTTGTTCGATCTTGTTGATCAGACGGTGGCAGCAGAGATCCAACCGATTTTGAAGAAGCTAGAAGATGGTTTTCGCGATCAATGCTATGTCAGTGTCTTAGCCAAATGTGGTGTGACGACCAGTGAACTTGCTGAGTGCTTTCGGGTGATTCAGGGTCGCAGCATTATCGATGAGCATCGTGACTGGCTGTCGGCTCATAAAAATACATTGGGAAGCAGCATTGCCGAGCGGGTCGATATGGCATTCGCGATTACTGATGAGCAATACAGCAAGGCACTTGTGCAACAAGAACAATTCAAACAGCGACTGCTACCTGTAATGGCAAGTCTTGGTGGTTGGTTGTTGATCCCTACCACTCCCGGTCTGCCTCCGCTTCGCAATGCTTCGCCAGAAAGCTTGGTGATGTATCGTCAGATGTTATTGGGCTTTACCGCAATTGCCGGTCTGTGTGGATTGCCGCAGTTGCACCTACCTCTGAGTCGCCTTGATGGTAAACCGTTTGGTGTGTCATTGCTCGGTCTACCAGGTTCAGATTTGGCGCTCATAAATCAAGGGAAAAGAGTGATGTCTTGCCTGAGTCGTCAGCATAATAACAAGGAGTGGGTATGAACCAGCAATCTGTGAGTTTTACCGCTCCTCATTACAAGGCCGCTGAAGCGGGACAAGCCGTGTTGGAAGCTGGTGGTACAGCCTGTGAAGCCATGGTTGCAGCCGCAGCAGCAGTGGCTGTTTACTACCCACACATGAATGGGTTGGGCGGCGACAGTTTTTGGTTGATTGCAAAAGCTAACCAAGCGCCTATTGCCATTGATGGTTGTGGTCGCAGTGCAATGAACATTGATAACGAATACTGCCAACAGGTAGCACAAAACGGTTTGCCGACGTTCGGGGCGGGTTCGACCTTGACCATGGCTGGGACAGTTTCAGGCTGGCAAAAAGCATTGGAATATGACAGCTCCGGTAAGTCACTGCTAGATTTGTTCCAAGTGGCTATTGCCGGCGCAGAGGCTGGCGTTTTGGTTACTGAAAGCCTCGCAGCGGCTAGCCGAAAAACGTTTGAATCCCATAAAGATAATCCTGGTTTTGCCGCAACGTTCTTGCCTCAAGCTAAGCCACTGGAGCAAGGTGATAGCGTGACAAATCCGGCATTGGCCAATACCCTTCGCAGGTTGGCGGATGCTGGGCTTGATGATTTTTATCAGGGGCAATTAGCCGAGCTGATGGCTGTGGATCTCGCTCAAGCGGGAAGCGTGTTATCGCTGGACGACTTTCTTCAGCATCAAGCGGAGTATGTTCAACCCCTTTCGGTGAATATCTCCAAGGGGTGTCTCTACAACATGGACGCGCCGACCCAAGGTGTGGCTTCGTTGTTGATCCTAGCAATTTATGATCTGTTGTTTGAATCGGCAACATCGGAAGTCGATCACATGCACTTGCTGGTGGAAGCAACCAAGCAAGCGTTCCGAATCCGAAATCGTGAAGTGACAGACCCAAACTGGCAATCAGGACCGCTGGCTGACCATTTGAAAGCCGACCAAATAACCCAGCTCGCGTCAGACATTTCACTCGAGGTAGCAGCACCATGGCCAGAGCAAGCCGTACCCGGCGATACGGTTTGGATGGGAGCGGTTGATCAGTACGGCACTATGGTCAGCTTTATCCAAAGCGTATATTGGGAGTTTGGCTCCGGGGTGTTGTTACCGCAAACCGGTATTGTCTGGAATAACCGCGGGATCTCGTTCAATACTCAATCGAGCCATCATAATGCGTTGGCCCCGCGTAAAAAGCCATTCCATACTCTTAACCCTGCTTACGCCGAGCTCAAGGATGGCAGTCGTATGATTTACGGCACCATGGGGGGGGAAGGACAGCCCCAAACGCAAGCTTGCCTGTTCAGTCGCTATCACTATCAGGGTGAAAGCTTGGCCGAGTCTATTGCCAAACCTCGCTGGCTATTGGGCAGAACGTGGGGGGATGACAATCATCACCTTCGCCTAGAACAATCGCTGTTTCAAAATGTATCAACCGAGTTGGCTGCAAAGGGCCACCAACTTGCCTGTGTCGATAATCTCTCAGAGCTGATGGGCCATGCCGGCGCTATTGTGCGCCAGCCAGATGGCAAGATTGAAGCAGCCACCGACCCGCGCAGTGACGGACAGTTTTTTATAAGGAAGTAACCATGACAAACCCAATTTTCGAGACCTTGAACCCACCACAACGCTTATTAATGGGGCCGGGTCCAATCAATGCTTACCCTCGTGTACTGCAAGCCATGTCGAACCAGCTGATTGGTCAATATGATCCGGTCATGACGGGTTACATGCAGCAAGTCCAGCAACTTTACCGTGGGGTATTTAACACGACTAACGAAGCGACATTATTAATTGATGGCACTGCTCGTGCGGGAATTGAAGCGGTGTTGGTTTCAGCATTGCTGCCGGGAGACAAAGTGCTGATCCCTGTGATTGGCCGCTTTGGTCACTTGCTGTGTGAAATCGCCCATCGCGTCGGCGCAGAAATCCGCACAATCGAAGTAGAGTGGGGCGAGGTTTGCGATCCCGCTTTGATCGAAAAAGAGATCAAAGCTTTCCAACCAAAGCTGCTGGCAACGGTTCAGGGTGATACATCGACAACGATGAACCAGCCACTGGCAGAAATGGGGGAGATTTGTCGTCAGCATGGTGTGTTGTTTTATTGCGATGCTACTGCATCAGTGGGGGGGAACGCACTCAAGGTCGATGAGTGGTATTTGGATGCGGTGTCTGTGGGCTTACAGAAATGCTTGGGCGGACCATCTGGCAGTGCGCCGATCACCTTGAGTGATGGCTTTGTTAGTGAGATCAGTAAGCGTCGCCATATCGAGCTAGGTTTACGGACAGATCAACACCGCTCAGGGAGCGAGCCGATGATCCGCTCTAACTATTTTGATCTGCCGATGATCCTCGATTACTGGGGAGAAGAGCGGCTGAATCACCACACGGAAGCGACAACGATGCTTTATGCTGCCCGTGAGTGTGCTCGCCTGTTTTTGGAAGAAGGGGAAGAGGCTGTACTGGCTCGCCACGAAGTAGCTGGTCGGGCAATGGCGCAGGGATTGGAAGCAATGGGGCTGCGACTGTTTGGTAATCA
Source organism: Photobacterium sp. DNB22_13_2 (assembly GCF_052873915.1). NCBI lineage: Bacteria > Pseudomonadati > Pseudomonadota > Gammaproteobacteria > Vibrionales > Vibrionaceae > Photobacterium > Photobacterium sp. DNB22_13_2. The sequence goes on along the minus strand of NZ_JBNNXU010000006.1, from coordinate 98,065 downwards.
AAAACACAAGATGAACAATGTGGTTGGTGTGTACATTCCCGATAATCTTGATGGAGAAGCGGCACGGAGCGAGTTACTCAACCTATTTGGCATTGAGATTGGGACTTCATTCGGCCCGCTTCACGGCAAAATTTGGCGGATCGGTACTATGGGCTATAACGCCCGGCAAGAAGCGGTACTGTCAACGTTGGCAGCATTGGAAGCCGTGTTGGTCAAACATAAATCGGCGATAATAACTGGCGTTGGCGTTCAGGCTGCAATGGCGTGCTATGCCGCACTTGAAAGGTAGGAGGAGCGCATGACAGTCATAAGCTTCCGCCAACAGGCCGAAAGAGTGCTGGCTCAAGCTGAGCACCTTGCCACGCTGAGCGAATCATCAATGGAATTAACCCGTTGTTACCTCACCGAACAACATCGACAAGCTAATCAGGCTGTTCATGACTGGATGCAGAATGCTGGGATGCAGACATGGACCGATGAGGTTGGCAACGCTTGGGGACGCTTGCCTGCATTTAGTGACGAATCCCGCTGTGACAGTTCACTGACACCTAGGGTCGTTATCGGCTCGCATATCGACACGGTTCGAAATGCCGGGAAATATGATGGCATGTTAGGGGTCTTGGCTGGGATTGCCGTTGCATCAAAAATTCGTACAGGCTCACTACCGTTTCACCTCGATGTTGTGGCATTTGGAGATGAGGAGGGCACACGATTTGGCCAAACCTTGATTGGTTCATCTGCTGTTGCGGGGGAGTGGGATCCTAATTGGCTCAAATTGGTTGACGATAAAGAGATCAGCCTTGAGCAGGCGATGATCGAGTTTGGGCTAGTGCCTGAGATGGCTAAACAAGCCAGTTGCGCAGCCGATCCGGTGAAAGCCTATTTAGAGCTTCATATTGAGCAAGGTCCGGTATTGGAAGCCAAAGGGTTGCCTGTGGGCGCGGTAACCGGTATTGCGGGGGCGAAACGCTATCAATTCGTGGTGACTGGCATGGCGGGTCACGCAGGGACTGTCCCCATGGGACAGCGCCAAGATGCGCTAGCTGGTGCTGCCGAGATGGTCTTGGCCATTGAGTCAGTAGCCAATAACTTAAATCAAGTGGTTGCTACTGTTGGGCAGTTTTCAGTTACGCCTGGTGCGGTTAATGTGATCGCAGGTAAAGCAGGCTTTAGTTTAGACATCCGAAGCCTTGATGAGTCTGCATTGGCGAAGGCTGAGCGTGCGATATTTCAGCAGGTGGATGCCATAGCTGCTCGTAGAGGGTTGCAAGCCTGCCATAAGGAAATCCATCACGCGTCGAGTGTTAATTGTTCTGCGATGTTGACTGAGGTAATCGCTTCAGCTTGTGAAAAAGTGACAAGACAAAGCCCGCTAAGCTTGCCCAGTGGTGCAGGCCATGATGCGATGGTAATGGCACGATGTTGTCCGGTTGGTATGGTGTTTGTGCGTTGCCATAAAGGGATTAGTCATCATCCTGATGAAGCCGTTGAGCTTGATGATGTTGCTGCCGGCATTGAGGTGCTATTTGAAACCGTTTGCTCCTTAATAAAGAGTGATCAGAGAGTATATAGAATGCTGGGAGAAAACGATGAGTGAACCAATCGATTTACTGCCAGATCTCTGTGATGCATATGGTGACGATGTCACGTTGATCCCGATCCCCTTTCAACATTATGGCGCTAAGGCTACCTTTTTCGGGCAGGCTGTTACCTTGCACTGCTTTCATGATAATCAGCTGCTCATTGATACCTTAGGGCAAGAAGGTTGTGGAAAAGTGCTGGTGGTCGATGGCGCTGGCTCATTAGCAAGAGCTTTGATCGGCGATCAGTTTGCCCAGCTGGCTATTGATAACCACTGGGAAGGGATTGTTATAAACGGTGCTGTTCGTGATGTTGCCCAATTGTCGCAGATGCCGATAGGGATTAAAGCGCTGGCGCCATGCCCTTTCCGGGCGGATAAAGAGGGGCAGGGAGCGGTGGGTGTTCAACTATTGCTGGCAGGGACAACTGTAAGTGATGGTGATTTTGTTTATGCTGATCTCAATGGCGTACTGGTCAGTGAGCAACAACTTCTATTGCTTTATTAGATGAATGCGCCCAATTATAAGAAAAACCAGCGGTAGAGAGTGCCGCTGGGTTTTCTTTGTTTTTATTGCGACCTATGTATCTTCTTGGCTTTCAAACAGAAGGTTAATTGCTATACCGACCAACACCAGACCGACAATAGGTAGTAGCACCGCTTGCGGAGCGCGCTCAATGTAAGGCAGGTTTTCGGCAATCAACAAGCCCCACTCCGGATGTGGTGGTTTAGCCCCAAGCCCTATGAAACTCAGAGCGGTAAGGCTTAGCGTAATAACAGGCAGTCGCATCACCGTGTGCCTTAGTAAAGGCGGTAAAATATACGGCAACAAGTAATGACGAAGCATCCGCCAGCGGCCAACACCCCATAGCGGTGCCAGACGGATATGCGGTTGGGCCTTGGCTTCAAGTAACAAGCTTGCACTGTGGGATGCGAGCGGTGCCCAAGAAACTAAAACCACGGCAATTAAAGCGCTGTTTGGGTGCATGCCTGAAAGTCCTGCAACCAGCAGACCAGCGACGATATACGGGGTTCCTTTAGTGACTTCAATCAGGCCTTGGCTGAGTTTGGTGTTGAATCCCATGATGAGCCCGCCCATTAAGCTGAGGACTGTCGCTAGTACACCCATGCCTGTGGTGGAGAGCATCCCTTGCCCTACACGGGCTAATAAGTCACGACCGACAGCATCAGATCCAAGCGGCGCAGCCAAACTTGGCGAGATCAAGCGACCAAACTGGCTGGTGTAGGGATCGCGCATTTCTGCCCACAAGGCAAATCCAATTAATAGGAGTAAGATTGTGGCGCTGACAAAACGTTTACCTCTACTTTTGGTAAAGCCAAGCGGTGGGTTACTGCTGATTAATTTGCCATTTTTCAAACCCTGGCCTAGCCATAACCGTTGTAGAACGATGGCAAGGCTACTGATCCCTATCGACAATACCAGTAGGAATAATAATCCGCCCTGTAAAGTGGGCAAGTCTTGGGCGATGGTAGCCCCTAGCGTGAGGCGGCCGATCCCCGGAATTGAAAATATGTGTTCTACTGTGACAGCACCGCCTGTCAGGCCAATCATGATCATTGCAATTTGAGGAAGCAGATTACTCAAAGCACGGCGTAGGGCATAGCGACCGATGTGGACAGCGCTAATATTGGCACTCAGCCAGGAGATCACCCAAGGTTCACCCAATACCCGCTGTAAACTGTCATTGAGTAGTCGGGTAAATAATCCGGTTGCAGGCAATGCTAAGGCCAAACTTGGCAACCAGACATTCTGCCACCCCTGCCAACCATAGGGAGGAAACCAGTTGAGCCAGATGGCAAACAGCAGAATCAGCAATACAGCGATGACATATTCCGGCAGGGTGATCAGTACAGTACTGAGGCTGCCGTTGAGCTTGCCAAGCCGATTAGTACGCCACCGCCACATCGTGTGTTGAACACTTAGACTACAAAAAAAGACGGTAAGGCCAAACGCACAGCCCATCAGCAATAATGAAGTATTCGCGGCGCTCCAAATTGACTGGCTGACAGAGCTGCCATCAATCCAAGATACACCCATATCGCCTTGGCACAAAGCAACCAGCCAGTCCCATAAACGTTCTAAGCTGCTGCGGTGGAGTTGTAAGTCCTGTCGTACGGCTTCAAGTGCTTCCGGCGTCATCAGGCGTTGTTGCCCAGAGCGCGCCCTTAAGATGGACTGAGCTGGGTCAATGCCGGCAATGTCTGGCATTAACCCGACCAATACGACCATAGCCGCCAGCGCACTCGCACGTGACAGCCATGGTAGTGAGCGATTTAGCATTGGAGAACCTGATAGGTTGGCAAATCGCATCTTACTTATTTCACGTCCGTAAATTGATTTACCAATGTACGCTCACGCGGATCACGGATTGCACCTTTGACACGCAAGCTCTCACCCTGAATGACTCGTTCATGCAATAGTGGAATAGCAGCATATTGGCCTAGAATCATTTGCTCGGCAGCAATTGTTGCCTTCTGGCGCGCTTCTCCAAGCGGCTGGAGGTCTGCATGAGTCAAGGCCGCATCAATCGTTTCTGAACAGAATTGACCAAGGTTGAATGATCCTTCACAACCAAAATCACTCATCATGTAGGCGATCGGATCCCCTGAGTCGAGCACGGTAGCACGGGATAGCATGAAGATATCAAACCTGCCTGCCAGGGCATCGTTTTCGATTTGTGCGTACTCACGGACATCCAGCTCAACGTCAAAACCAGCGCTTTCCAGCTGTTGCTTAACCAGTACCGCTACCTCAGGTAGTTCAGCACGGTCGGTAAATGTACCCAGTACAATTTTCTCACCGTTGGCCTTCAGGCTTTTATCTAGCGGTTTTGCTTCCGGACGCAGCGGAGCAGCCCAAGCTAGCGCAGGGCCCAGCAGGCCATGGGCTTTGTCGGCGCGGCTTTCATAAACTGTTTCTATGATTTGCTCTCGATCGATGGCTGCAGAGGCAATTTTTCGCATCTCAAGTTGGCTAAATACCTCAGACTGGTTGTTCAGGTACAGGGTATTGGTACGAGGCATGCTCACTTCATGCAGTAGTTCCGGTTCAATCAGGGCTAGCTGGGAGACTGGCACAGCTTCTACCACATCAGCTTTACCGGTACGCAGTGCGGCTGCACGGGCGAAGCCATCAGGTACATATTCTGCGGTGATACGCTCGATCTTCGCTTTCTCGCCCCAGTAGTCATCGAAGCGCTCTAGCTTGGCACTGGTCGTGCCGTTGATCTCAGTGAGGACAAATGGCCCACTGCCGGTACGAGTAGGGTTGACCTGGCCATTATCTTGGTAGGCACTAGCAGCAAGAATGGACAGCTGTGGGCTTGAAAGGCGGCTTGGTAGCAAGGGATCATTAAATTCTGTTTTGATTTCAACATGGTAGTCATCCAGTGCACGGACTTTCCACTCGATACCGTCAATGATGCGTGGCTTTGGCGCCGCAGCAAAGGCATTCTCAATCGAATTAACCACACTGTGAGCCGTTAGTTCACTGCCATCATGGAAGGTAACGCCTTGGCGGATAGTAAACTGCCAAGTGTGATCATCTACCTGGTTCCATTCAGTCGCTAACTTTGGCTCTGCTTCAGCTTGATCATTTAGTTCGACCAGAGTTTCCGCCGTGCTCCAGCGAGACAGCTTGAAGGCATCATCTGATAAAGGTGATAAACCTGTGCGCGGTGGCTGCATCATTGCAAGATGAATTTCAGACTGTTGTGATTCGGCCGAGTTTGCGCTGTTGGTGTTTTCGTTTGTTGAATCGAAGCATCCGCTCAGAGCAAGTACTAAGCCGGCAGCAATAGTTGTTTTGAAAAATGGTGAGGGCATGTTCATGTCCTTGATAATCACAGTTGGATCGCAATAGTTTGCGGTGGGAATTGCATATTGACCAACGCTTGGCTGGTTGGGTGAGAAGGGCGGCCAAAGACCTGGCTCGCTGTGCCGTACTCGACGGCTACCCCTTTATCGAGCACTAAAATTTCATCACACAGTGCTTTAGCTGCATTGAGGTCATGAGTAACTAATAACAGGCGCATATCACGCTGTTTTTGTAGGTGTTTTAGCAGGTCTAAAATGTGCTGACGGCTAACAGGGTCGAGGCTGCTGGTTGGTTCATCTGCAACCAATACGCAAGGTTCGACAACCAAGGCTCGGGCAATGGCGACTCGCTGCGCTTGGCCAAGGGATAATTGACTCGACTTATGGTTTAGCAAAGCCTCGCTGAGGTTTACATCCGCGAGGGCTTTTCGCAGGCGTGCTTCGCAACCATCAGACATACCAAGGCTATGTTGAGGTTCTGTCAGTATTTCTCGAACAGTGTAGTACGGATTCAAGCTGGTATGCGGCTCTTGCGGGATCAACTGGATATGCCGGCAGAGCTGCTTTCGTTGTTGGGGAGAAACCTTAGATAGTGACTGCTCACACAGGTATACTTCGCCTTCACTAATGTGGCGTAAGCCAAACAACAACTCGATAAGGGTTGATTTACCCGCTCCTGAAGGCCCAACAATAGCAAGGCTTTGCTGATCAATGTTCAAGCTCAGTTTATTCAGGGCGACAAAAGGCTTACCACCCAGCCAGCGTGGGCGGTTGTAATGATGCACACTGACATTGTCAAAGCGTAATTGTGCCGATCCCGGATGGTGAATATGAGGATTCATGCTTTCTCTTAGGCCATCAGCTGGCAAAGTTGTTGGCAAAATGGGTGGTTGCTTGAGAGAAGGGCTTCTTTTGGCGAGCCATAGGCGATCATTTGCCCTTTATCTATTACCAACAGCTTGTCGCAGCCCATTGCGCTGGACAGATCATGGGTGATCAACACGCCAGCGATCTCCTTTTGCTTAATGCTGTGTCGCAGTAAGGTCAAAATCTCTCTTTCGGTGACAGGGTCAAGCGCACTGGTCGGCTCATCGGCAATCAGTACCGGTGCATTACCCAGCAAAGCCATGGCAATACAGATGCGCTGGCGCTGGCCGCCTGATAACTGACCTGGGTAGTGCTTTAGCACCGCTTCGGGTTCAGAAAAGCCGAGTTGTAGCAAGAGCTCGCACAGAATACTCTTCTCTGATTGTGGCAGCTTTGTCTTCTGCGCCTCAAGTGCAAGGCGTAGTTGAGTGCCTACACGTGCTAAAGGGTTAAGAGCCTGAAGGGGATCTTGAAAAATGACAGCGGCACGTTGTTTGGCGTTGCGTTGTAGAAGAGGAATACGACTAACGTCGTTGCCAGCAATACAAATTGAACCTTTGGCGTTGATCCCCTTGGGTAAAAAGCCGGCAATGGCTTTGGACATCATAGATTTGCCAATGCCAGATGGCCCCATTACTGCCAACATTTCTCCAGCATTCACTTCTAACGCCAAATCTTGAAATAGCACCCCTTGGCTATGGGTAAGGCTTAACTGGTTGACGGAAAGTATTGGGTCAGACATTTGCTAGATAATGTTATGTTATAAAGTAACAATAATATCCATTTTAAATCGTAAGACAAGAGCAAAATTAAGTTCAGCTTGAAAAACAATGTACGAGCTCAGTTTGGCTTATATGCGTCTTTTTGCGTTATTTACCGACTTTTAAGTGGTATTTACTGTATTTTGCAATGCATAGAAATGATTAGGAAAGACTGTGCTTTTGTGGTAATAATTCTCATTTTCGAATTTGCACCATAAGACGTACTCTTTCATTTCTGCATATGAAGAGGGTGCCCACGACCTTTGTAAGGCATAAATTCCGTACCCAAAATACGTAATTGCCACCTTTATTACTTGATGTAAACAATTAGAAAATCATGGCGTTAACAAACAAAGATTATTACAAAATAGCGATCCCGTTTATTATTTCAACAGTGACTCAACCTCTACTCGGCGCTGTGGATACTGCCGTTATCGGGCGTCTGGGTATCGCTGAATTGATTGGCGGTGTTGCCATCGGCACCGTCATTATGAATACCCTATATTGGCTATTTGGCTTTTTCCGTGTCAGTACGACGGGACAAAGTGCCATCGCGATGGGTAAAAATTGCGATGAAGCCAAAGCGAGCAGCCTGCTTCGGCCTTTTATACTTTCGGGCTGTGTTGGGGTGTTGTTTATTTTCACCCAGTCGATTATATGGCAAGGGGCACTGTGGGTTATTGAGCCGACAGCGGATGTTGCTATCCATGCTAAGACCTACTTCGATATCTTGATTTTCGGTGCGCCGTTAGTATTGCTTAATTACACCGTTATTGGATGGTTAATGGGGCAGGCTAAGGTCAAGGAAGTCTTGTTCACCCAGGTCTTTGGTAATGTTTTGAATATCATTCTTGATGCAATCTTTGTGCTTTGGTTTGACTTTGGTGTTGCCGGTGTCGCATTTGCCAGTTTGATAGCCCAAGCCACAACCTTTGCTATTGGTATGGTGTTAGTCACAAGGTCGAGTAACTTTGCGTTGACGAAATACCTCGGTCAGGCCCGAATGACTAAAGCTGATTTGAGAACAATTATTTCTTCTAATTCCGATTTGATGCTTCGGACTATTTGTATTCTGATTTTCTTTAACATGATGGCAAGAACGGGTTCCCGCTTGGGCGCTGATGTGCTGGCAACCAATGCAATCTTGATGCAAGTGACGTTTATTGCCAGCTATATGTTTGATGGCGTTGCTAATGCATCAAGTGTCTTTTCTGGTAAAGCTGTCGGCGAAAAGAACCCTGATTTACTTAACGATGTACTCCGTCTTAACTTCCAGTGGACCACATTATTTGTCGTGCTCCTAACGGTGGCTATAGCATTGTTCAAGGATGACATCGTAATGCTGTTCACCCAGCTCCCCGTGATTATTGAATTGTTTGGCCAAATGTCGTCTTGGTTATTGGTATTCCCGCTGGTGGCTGGCTACGGTTTGACGATATACGGCATTTTCACTGGTACCGGTACAACCCGGCCGGTACGAAACTCTAGTATTGCGACCCTAATGGTATTTCTGGTGGTCTCGTTTATGTCAGTTGATGCTATGGGAAACCATGGCCTCTGGCTTGCGTTTACTGTGTTCTATGTCGGCCGCTTTTTATTCCTGTACCCGTTTATTTTTCAGGTCAAACAAAAATGCCAGTGATGCCGTTGAGGTAGCCATGTATCAGCAAGGCATGCTCAATAGCCTAATATAAAGCGAGCAAATATTGTCAGCAAAGAGAGTTGTATTGTGAATATAGTGAACGTTGAGCCAGCCAATATGCAGGTATACCTCAATTTAACCCAACCTTATGAAGCGGAGTTTTCGGTATATACCAAGAAGGTGCCGGATAAAAACGGTGTGTTCGCCATGGACACTCTGATTGGCAATAATGTGAAAGGCTTCTTGCTTTATATCGACAATGCGCCTGCCGGTTTAGCGGCCATTGCCGAAACCTCACCGGATCATTATGAAGTATGTGATTTCTATGTGGTGCCTATTTTTCGCAAGAATAAAATGGGGCAGCAGTTTGCACACCAACTCTTTACCATGATGCCGGGTGATTGGGAAAGTAAGCAAATTGATGGGGCAGTGCATGCTATCGCTTTCTGGCGCAGAGCGATTGGTGCATTTACCCAAGAGCAATATGTGGAAGATATCTACCAAGATCCCTACTGGGGGTCAGTGACAAGGCAGCGCTTCTCAACCCTCCCTATTTAAATTTATGTCCACTTCCTATCTGCTTGAATAGGGAGTGGATATCACATTTTCTGCTTAGTAACTCTTTATTCGCTAAACTCAGCTTGAATCAATGACAACATCATTTTACTTTGACTCCAATAATGTGCTTTGTTTCATATCGCCATGTCACGAAATACGTAAATATTCATGTCAGGCTAGTGACTATTCCCCTTATTGTATTACAATAGCATTAATTGATTTTTACGATTTCCCATACACTTTCATTGAATAAGAGAGTTAGCATGAGCAACCAAAAATCTCTTGATGCGATCAGGAAGATGAAGCTGGAGAATGATACTTCAGCTGGTAACCTTGTAGACCTACTCCCTATCGAAGTACAAAAGCGTGACTTCGATCTATCATTCCTAGACAACTTGAGCGAAGAGCGTCCTCGTCTTCTGGTTCAAGCTAAAGATCTAGCAGAATTTAAAGCGAAGGTGCAGGCTGATGAGTCACACTGCATGTTCGACGATTTCTTCAACAACTCTACGGCTAAGTTCCTTGAGACTGCACCGTATGAAGAACCACAGCCTTATCCAGAAGAGACCGTTGGTAAAGCATCTCTGTGGCGTCCTTACTGGCGTCAAATGTACGTTGATTGCCAAATGGCACTTAACGCAACTCGTAACCTAGCTATCGCGGGTATCGTAAAAGAAGACGAAGAGCTAATTGCTAAAGCAAAAGCTTGGACGCTAAAACTATCGACTTACGATCCTGAAGGCGTAACGTCTCGTGGTTACAACGATGAAGCGGCTTTCCGTGTAATCGCAGCAATGGCTTGGGGTTACGACTGGCTACACGCTTACTTCACTGATGAAGAGCGTAAGCAAGTTCAAGATGCATTGATTGAACGTCTAGACGAGATCATGCACCACCTGAAAGTAACGGTTGATCTGCTGAACAACCCACTGAACAGCCACGGTGTACGTTCAATCTCTTCTGCAATCATTCCAACGTGTATCGCGCTTTACCACGATCACCCGAAAGCAGGCGAGTACATTGCTTATGCGCTAGAGTACTACGCCGTTCATTACCCGCCATGGGGTGGTGAAGACGGTGGCTGGGCAGAAGGGCCTGACTACTGGAACACCCAGACGGCATTCCTAGGCGAAGCATTTGACCTATTGAAAGCATACTGTGGCGTAGATATGTTCAACAAGACATTCTACGAAAACACCGGTGATTTCCCACTATACTGCATGCCTGTTCACTCTAAGCGCGCAAGCTTCTGTGATCAGTCTTCAATTGGTGATTTCCCAGGTCTAAAACTGGCTTATAACATCAAGCACTACGCAGGTGTTAACCAGAAGCCAGAGTACGTTTGGTACTACAACCAACTTAAAGGTCGTGATACTGAAGCGCACACTAAATTCTACAACTTCGGTTGGTGGGACTTCGGCTACGACGATCTTCGCTTCAACATCCTTTGGGATGCACCAGAAGAGAAAGCACCGTCTAACGATCCACTGTTGAAAGTATTCCCAATCACTGGTTGGGCTGCATTCCACAACAAGATGACTGAACGTGATAATCACATTCACATGGTCTTCAAGTGTTCACCGTTTGGCTCTATTAGCCACTCTCATGGTGATCAGAACGCATTCACCCTGCACGCATTCGGTGAAACACTAGCGTCGATCACTGGCTACTACGGTGGTTTCGGTGTAGACATGCACACTAAGTGGCGTCGTCAAACGTTCTCTAAGAACCTGCCTCTATTCGGTGGCAAGGGCCAGTACGGCGAGAACAAGAACACTGGCTACGAAGGTCACCAAGATCGCTTCTGTATTGAAGCGGGCGGTACTATCTCAGACTACGATACTGAGTCTGATGTGAAGATGATTGAAGGCGACGCAACAGCATCTTATAAGTACTTTGTTCCTGAAATCGAGTCTTACAAGCGTAAGATCTGGTTCGTGGAAGGTAAGGTATTCGTAATGCAAGACAAGGCTACGCTTTCTGAAGAGAAAGACATGACTTGGCTGATGCACACGACGTTTGCTAACGAAGTGGCTGATAAGTCGTTCACTATCCGTGGTGAGAAAGCGCACCTAGACGTGAACTTCATTAATGAGTCAGCAGACAACATCCTTTCTGTGAAGAATGTTGAAGGCTTCGGTGAGGTTGACCCATACGAGTTCAAAGACCTAGAAATTCACCGCCACGTAGAAGTTGAATTCGGCGCGTCAAAAGAGCACAACATCCTAACGCTACTTGTTCCAAACAAGAACAGCGGCGAGCAGGTTGAAGTGTCTCACAAGCTTGAAGGCAACACGCTAATGCTGACTGTTGACGGTGAAACGGTAACTATCGAGCTGTAATTAGTCGATAACCGTTGAACCAGTCAAAGATAAAGGCTCCGGACGTCAGTTCGGAGCCTTTTTAATAAGTCCGAAAATAAATCATCCTGATATCTTCCTGCATGAATCCCTTTCAATCAGCATACTTGGAACAATGACACGCTGTAGGCTGTCGTGGCGACCCAAAATGGCTTCAATTGAAAGCTTTGCGGTCGCGGTACCGATTTGATAGGAATCCTGCCTGATCACAGAAACGGGTACTTTAAACAGCTCAACCATTGGGATTTCGTCAAACCCTAATATTGATACCTGCTGTGGTATTTGAATATCCGCCGCATTTAACGCTTTGAGTAAATCAGCCGTGATAGCTAAGTGTTGGGAAAAGATCGCGGTTGGGGCGTCTGACCCCTGTATAAGATCTACTGGGCTATTTTCAAATCCTGCTTCACGATCCCAGTATTGCAGATGATCTGGATAGGCTTTCAGCCCGTGTTTGCTCATCGCGGCCAGGTAACCTTGATAGCGTGCTTGGCGAGAGTTGCTTTCATTGAACGTTTGGCCCATAAAGCAGATACGTTTATGGCCAAGCTGGATCAAATGCTCTGTTGCTTGGAAGGCTGCATCCTGATAGTCCGACAACACAACATGGCTTTGGCAATCTGGGTATTCCAATTGGAATTGCACCACCGGCATACCGCCACGCATAAACTCATTGATGAGCTCGGAGTTAAGGCCAGATGAGGTGATGATAATACCGTCGACACACAGTTGTTTCAGTGAGAGCAGGGCACGCTTCTCTGCTTTTTCATCAAAATCACTGTTATAGATCAGTACGTTGTAATCATGCTTCTTGCAGTAATCATCTATTCCCCTCAGCACGCGGCTGCTGTTATAACCGGCAATATCTCGTACTACAACGCCAATAGTCTTAGTTTTCTCTACTTTCAGACTACGTGCAATCGGGTTTGGTACATAGTTCAGATCCTCGATCGAAGATTTGATCTTTTGTTTGGTATCGGCAGACATGTGGCCAAAGCGGCCATTTAGATATTGAGATACCGTGCTTTTTGATACGCCGGCATGTGTCGCAACATCAACAATTCTAACTTTTTTCATATTGGTTTTTTTAAACTGTTAACTACATCAAATCAGATCATTGACATTCTATCCATAGATCTAGAAGATAACAAGTAAACCGATTTACCAAACCGATTTACCAAATCGGTTTACTAGAGAATATTAAGTGAGAGCTGTCATGAAAATTGAAGACGTCAAAGTATTTGTAACTAACCCAGGCCGCAATTTTGTTACTGTTAAAGTTATTACCGATGAGGGGGTATACGGCCTTGGTGATGCAACGGTAAATGGCCGTGAAATGGCTGTGGCGGCTTATTTGGAAGAGCACGTAAAGCCATGTCTTATTGGGCGTGACGCGCACAATATTGAAGATATCTGGCAGTACCTCTACATGGGTGTTTATTGGCGTCGAGGCCCAATAACCATGGCAGCAATCGCAGCGATTGATATGGCACTATGGGATATAAAGGGTAAAGTTGCCGGCCTTCCTGTTTATCAATTGTTAGGTGGCAAATGCCGTGATGGTGTGAAGCTATATGCCCACGCTAATGGTGAAACCATCGAAGACACACTAGATAAAACGGAACAACTGATTGAGCAAGGCTTTAAAGCTGTCCGACTTCAATCTGCTATTCCCGGCCTAAAAGAAACGTATGGGGTGTTGGGTGATAAAAAAGACTATTTTGATCTGCAGGGCAACCGCCCGTTGCCACCTGAACAAGAATGGTCAACAAGCAAATATTTCAAACTGGTTCCTGAACTGTTTGCCAAAGCAAAAGAGCGTTTTGGTGATAAGGCGGAATTCTTACATGATACACACAGCCGCTTAACCCCAATCGAGTCCGCAAAACTGGGCAAGATGCTTGAACCTTATAACCTGTTGTTTTTGGAGGACGCATCAATTGCTGAAAACCAAGAAAACTATAAGCTGATCCGCCACCACACGACGACTCCTCTTGCTCTGGGCGAAACGTATAACACCATTTGGGATTGCAAGGATTTGCTGCAAAACCAGTTGATTGATTATATCCGCACTGCGGCTACACACGCAGGGGGCATCACGGGCATGAAGAAAATTGCTGACTTTGCTGCTGTTTATAACGTGCGTACTGCCCCTCACGGTGCTCCGGATTTATCGCCTATCTGTTTTGCTGCCCATATGCACCTTAATGTTTCTACCCATAACTTTGGTATTCAAGAGTTTGTTGGCTTTGGTAATGAGCAGAGCAAGACAATATTTAAACATGATATGAAGCTAGAAAACGGCATGATTTTAGTCAGTGATGCGCCGGGGTTGGGTGTGGAATTTGATGAACAAGAAGCGGAAAAATACGAATATAAGCGCTCATACCTACCTGTTAGTCGCCTTGAAGACGGCACCCTTTGGCACTGGTAAGCACAATTAATAATTAGACGGATTTTATTGGAGTAGAAGATGAAAAAAGTATTGGTATTTGGTACCGGCTTCGCTGGACAGGGACACGCTCAAGCATTCCGTGATGCTGGTGCAGAAGTTGTGGGTATCGTTGGTCGTACAGAGCATGTGGTAACAGAAGTTGCAGAAAAAATGGGTATTCCTTATTCAGGAACTAACTGGGCACTGGCTCTTGAAATTTGTAAGCCAGATATCGTTTCAATTGCCACTCCAGGTGGTGCGCATGTCGAGGCGATAAAAGAAGCAATTCAGTTTGGTTGCCATGTCTTTTGTGACAAGCCGCTGACCGAGAGTGGTGAAACAGCACTGGAAGTTTACCGCTTGGCGGAAGAAAAGGGAGTGAAAACGGCCTTTGCCTCGAGCTTCCGCTACATGCCTGAGATTATGCATGCTAAGCAATTGGTGGCAGCAGGTGCCATTGGCGAGCCAACCGAAGTCGAGTGTATTTCTCACTTCAATTTAGACCGCCATATTCCTTTTGGTTGGTCGCACCGCACTGAAGCTGGTGGTGGCCGTTTAAATAACAATTTCACCCACCTGCTTTCAATTGTGACAGATGTTGTGGGTGAGAACATTCTTTCAATTTGCGGTGAAGTGCGTAACGACATGGCAAAAGCTCCGGTTGTTGAGGGTGTACATAACTTTACCGAGCGTCGCAATTTTATTCCGGAGGATATCAGTGATCCTGAATTGGAGTGGCGAGATTGCGATGTCGAGTGGTCTTACACTGTGATGGCGCAAATAGAGAGCCGCATTCCTGCTGCACTACCGGTGTCCGTATTGTTCAAACACGGCGGCTTAACACCGCGCTTCAATGAGGACCATATTGTATTTCATGGCACGCAAGGCTCGATTTACATCAAAGGTCATTACGGCGATGGTCCGTTATACCTTTGGCAGGGCGGAGAATGGCAAGAAGTCACACTGCCAAGCGAGATAAGCGAGGAGTTACCTGCTATTAAGTGCGACACCCAGCGTAGCTGGACACACTTGGCGACCCAGTTAGTGAAAGATGTGAGTGGGGTTGAGGTTGAGCCTTACCAGACTTTCAAAGATGGCTGTCAGTATCAATTAATTATTGACTTGATTAGAAAGAATGATCGTTGGGTTGATGTAAGCGAACTCGTGTAATCTCGGTGAAGGAATCGGTGTATGATTTACGAATATTTAGTGATTTTCGGCTATTTTTCTCTGATAGTTGGAATTGGATTTGCTTTTAAAAAAATGGCTAACCGGTCTACCAGTGATTATTTTCGTGGGGGAGGCAAGATGCTGTGGTGGATGGTGGGATCAACCGCATTCATGACACAGTTTTCGGCATGGACGTTCACTGGTGCTGCGGGTAAAGCCTTTACTGATGGGTTTGCAGTTACCTTGGTCTTTATTGCTAACGCCGTTGCTTATTTTTGTGGTTACTTGTATTTCTCACACCGTTTCCGTCAGATGAGAGTTGATACGCCAACAGAAGGTATTCGTCGCCGCTTTGGCCACCAGAACGAACAGTTCTTCTCTTGGGCGTTGATTGTATTTAGCTTTATTAATGCCGGTGTGTGGCTGAATGCCCTTGGTGTTTTTGCCAGTGCAGTATTTAACACGGACTTGAATACCACCATTATTGCGACAGGCTTAGCTGTACTGATTGTCTCTGTTATCTCAGGGGCTTGGGGGGTCGTTGCATCTGACTTCATTCAGACTCTTGTCGTTGCAGTTGTCTCTGTCGCCTGTGCGATTGTCGCCCTAATCGCGGTTGGTGGACCAACAACGATCGTTACTGAGTTCCCGAGTGGTTTTGTGATGGGACCGGATATGAACTATCCGCTTCTGTTGGTCTGTGCGTTTGTCTTCTTTTTGGTCAAACAGCTCCAAAGCATCAACAATATGCAGGACTCTTATCGCTTCTTGAATGCCAAAGATACTGATAACGCGAGAAAGGCAGCCTTGCTTGCCATGGTATTAATGGGGGTGGGTAGTATTGTGTGGTTTATCCCGCCTTGGGCTTCCGCCATTCTTTATCCTGATGCTGCCGCTATGTATCCTCAACTTGGTGGTAAAGCCGCCGATGCGGTCTACCTAGTGTTCGCTAAGAACGCTATGCCAATTGGTACCGTTGGTTTGTTACTTGCTGGCCTATTTGCCGCGACGATGTCTTCTATGGATTCTGCACTTAACCGTAATTCAGGGATTTTTGTCCGCAGCATATTCCAACCAATGTTCGCTAAAAAAGGAACCAGCGATAAACAGTTACTGCAGCTTGGTAAAATCATCAGTCTTGTGAGTGGCGTATTCGTTATCTTTGTGGCGTTGTTCTTTAGTTCGCTAAAAGAGATGAGCCTATTTGAGTTGATGATGTCAGTATCAACCATGATTCAGGTCCCACTGCTAGTGCCGTTGTTCTTTGGCATGCTGTTCAAGCGCACGCCAAAATGGGCACCATGGGTAACAGTTATTGTCGGTATGTTTGTTTCATACTTGATGACCAATGTGATAACCGCTGATGTCATTGCAAGCTGGTTTGGCGTTGAAGAACTTACCCGTCGTGAAGCAAGTGAGCTCCGTATTGCAGCAACAATTGCAGCGCATTTGTTTATTACCGCAGGCTTCTTTATCAGTACCTCTTTGCTCTACCGTGAAGAGAAGGATACTCACAGAGAAGAAACGGATAAGTTCTTCAAAGATGTTGAAACACCGATTATTTCAGATGTCGAGTATGATGCTATCGATGCCGAGCAGCGCAATAAGCTAGGATCTATGGTTATGTATATGAGCTTTGGTCTACTTGCGATGATGGTGATACCTAATCCATTGTGGGGTAGGGTTATGTTCTTACTTTGTGCAATAACTATTTATGTTATAGGTTGGGCACTTAAGAGGAGTGCAGCTCCCATCAAAGCTAGGGCTGCTGCGACTGAAACTGCGTAGAGTGGTAGATAGTCGGTAACACGTAAAGAGAAGGCTTCGGGCATCAGTTCGGGGCCTTTTTATTTACTGGCAATACTATGTTTGAGCCACTGGCAAAAATATGTGATAGCCGGCGAGTTGCGTTGGCAAAACAGATAATAGCCAGCTTGAGCTTTAATGGCAGGGTAAGGAGCAACCAACCGGTTCTGTTCTATTTCATTGCCCAGTAATGCTTGTCGGGCAAGTGCAATGCCTAACCCCGCTTCAGCGGCGGCCATTGCCATGTCGGTACGGTTGAAGTAGTGTCCTTGAGTGCATTCGATGTTGGTGCCTGTCGCTTGAAACCAGTATTTCCATTCTTCATTTTTTTCTGCCCCCACCCAGGGCATTGCATCGTGTAGTAGGGTAACTTCCTGCCAAATATTGTCTGATTGCCAATTGAACCTGTGGTAATAGTCCGGGCTCATCACAGGGACTAGGTGCTCTTCAAGCAGAAGTTCTCCATCGGTTGGTGTGTTGACGTACTGGCAGTAATCAATCACCAAGTCCACATCGTCGCACTGGTGATCAACCAGTGCGCCATCAGCGAAAGTTTGTACTTTGAGTTCAGGATACTGGCGATTGAAGTCATGTAATTTGGGGACTAGCCATTTGAAGGCAAAAGATGGGGTTAGTTTAAGCCGGATCTCCGAACTTGTTTCAGGTGCCTTTAGCTCCGTTAATACTTGGTTGATTTGATGAATACTCAAATCAACGACTTCATATAATTGCCTGCCGCTGTCCGTTAATGTTAGCCCTCTTGAATGACGCAGGAACAAGGTGAGATCAAGACGCTGTTCTAACTGTTTGATCTGTTGGCTTAACGCCCCGGTTGTAAGGTGCAACGCCTGCGCCGCTTTAGTCATATTTTGGTGTTTGGCAACAACGGCAAAGGTTGCCAGACCGGCAAATGTACTCGCTCTCACGACATTCCTCAAAAAGGTTGATTAGGCTTGCTGAACATTGGCGTTTAAAATTTCTAAACGCTGTTCTTAAATAATATCGATTGTTAGCAGAATGTAAATCACCGATCCTTGCTCGCACAATAATGCGTTGTTAATCCAGAATAGCTGGATGAGTTTGATTGAGGGTTCAGATGGAAGTCATTGTATTGGGTAGTGGTGTGGTTGGTTTGACGTCGGCATGGTATCTGCGCCAAGCCGGCCATGATGTCACGGTTATTGATCGCCAGCCTCGCAGTGCTGAGGAAACCAGTTTTGCCAATGCAGGGCAGATCTCGTATGGCTATTCATCACCTTGGGCGGCACCGGGGATTCCAGTAAAAGCGATGAAGTGGCTAATGCAAGAACACGCGCCATTGAAAATCAAACCATCGGCTTCGCCTGAACTGTACCTCTGGGCCAGCAAGATGCTGGCTAACTGCAATACTTCCCGCTATCAGGTGAATAAGTCTCGGATGCTACGTATCGCCAATTACAGCCGTGAGTGCTTAAAGCAACTCCGAAATGATCTTGATTTGAGCTATGAAGGTCGTCAGCAGGGCACATTACAGGTATTTCGTACAGATAAGCAGTTGGAAGCGGTAGCCAAAGATATTGAATTATTGGCCGAAAGCGGTACGCGTTATCAGGAGTTAGATGTTGCCGGTTGTGTTGCCGCAGAACCGGCGTTGGCATCAGTACAAGAAAAGCTGGTGGGTGGTTTACGCCTACCAGATGACGAAACGGGAGATTGTTATCTTTTTTGCCAGCAGCTAACGACTTTTGCCAAGCAAGCTGGGGTTAAATTTCTGTTTGATACTGATGTGTCCCGTTTAGAGGTGGACGACAATCGAATTACCTCAGTACATACTAGCTGTGGGGAGCTAAAGGCAGATGCCTTCGTGGTGGCGATGGGGAGCTATTCGCCGCAGATCTTATCACAGGCTGGCATTGTCGTTCCCGTGTATCCGGTTAAGGGGTACTCGCTGACCATGCCGGTCAAAAATGGTGATGCAGCTCCGATATCAACCGTGATGGATGAGACCTATAAGGTGGCAATGACCCGGTTCAATGATCGGATCCGAGTCGCCGGTACAGCAGAACTGGCTGGGTTTGATTTAGGCTTGGCCGAAAAGCGCAAGGCAACCATTGCCATGGTGATTCAGGACTTGTTTCCACACGGAGGTGAGATAGAGAAAGCGGAATACTGGACGGGACTAAGGCCGATGACGCCAGACGGCACGCCAGTTATTGGTAAAACACCGATTAAGAACCTGTTCACTAATTCCGGTCATGGCACATTAGGTTGGACTATGGCCTGCGGCTCGGGCAAGTTGCTGGCTGATATTATCAGTAGTAAAGAGACCGATATCGATACGAGCGGGCTAGATGTGTACCGCTATATTAATTAAGCGCGATAGGTGAACGAAAGGAGCTATTGGTTACGACTCTTTGTTTTTATTACGCTTCATGATTTTTTCGATCAAACGGATCGCAATGAAGCAGATAGCCCCAGCGAGCAATAAGATCCAATATATCTGATTAGAGATATCCATAAGCTCCTCCATGAAGCAGCAGGTGATTCAATCAGTATAACCTAACGGGTTGCTATATAAAGTGTTCTGACCGATTGTTGCAAGTTTGAACCGTGAGCCGCATTGATGATGCGGCTCTAATCTGCTTGCTTATTAGCAATTGCCTTTCTTAGCTTGACCTGGAGGGCAGAAGTTACCGTTTCCATGGCTGTGGTGTTCATCTTTGGTTGATGCCTTGATGTTCACGCCGTCAACTTCCCCTTCGATATGGGTGAGCTGGCAGCCGGTTAAGGTCACAGATGCAAATAGGGCCAGAAGCAAAGTGATTTTTTTCATCGTTTAAACTGCAGTAGTAATGGACAAAAACAAGGTGCGGAATGTACGATTTTTGCGCTTGTGTTGTGTCAGGAAAGTGTCAGCAACCAGTCATTCAAAATATGTTCTTTTCTGCTAAATTGTACTAATTGTGTATACCTGCCTTATTAGTTGATGAATTATTTATAGACAAGAATGTCTTACCTATGAATCACATCGAGTGTAATTGGTTACGTAAATTTACGGTGTTAAACCCGACAAAAAAATAATAGGGGACACCAATGAAACACCAAATAACGTCAATTGATATTATCGATTTAGGGAAAAGGGTAGTAACGACTGGGGTGATGGCTGCTGGTTTATTTGCCATTACACCTTTAGCGCAAGCTAATTTTTTTCCACCTGCACCAAAGTTTGATGAGCCAAAGTTTGAGGTGCCAAAATCAATTGGCCATCATCATCAGCAACCCAATATCCTGCTAATCACCGTAGATGACTATGGCTATGATGCTTCAAGCCTCTATACCAAAGGAAAAGATGTACCACCGACGCCAACTTTAGAAGCACTGGCAGCAGATGGCATCACCTATAACAACTCTTGGTCGATGCCTTCTTGCACCACAACTCGCGGCACTATCATGACCGGTAAATATCCTAGCCGTACCAATATTATTTTCCCATTGGGCAATAATACCGATGATAGTAACGACCTTGATACCGATAACCCAGAAAAATTATTACCGTATTTGCTTCGCGAGCAGGGGTACCGGACTAAACATATCGGTAAGTGGCATTTGACTGATGGGCAAGGGCCATTTGATCCGCGAGCGATGCAAGCACCGCTAGATGCGGGTTATGATAATTGGACGGGGATAGTGCAAGGAGCACCTTTTCCGAGATATTTTAATTGGCCAAAAGTGGTTGATGGTAGTTCTGGCGGTTTTGAAAATACTTTCACTTCGATAGTAGAAGTTGATGAAACCATTGAGCTTTTTGATGAAGCTAAAAGCTATGGTGTACCAGCCTTTGCGTGGCTGTCTTTTACCGCGCCTCATTTTCCTTACCAACCAGCCCCTAAAGAATTGGTTGGCTCTTGGGTACAACAAGAAGTCGTTGATGCATACAATGAGTTTTGCCAATACGTTGAACCAAACTCAGGTTCGTGCCATGGCGTTAGCTTACCGATTTATGGTTATGATGATTTACCGGGTTCCTTAGTCGCATTTCCTGTTGGTGTCCCTTCTCCTATGACTCCACCAATAAACGGTGATGGAACAATATGGGCTAATACTAGGCTCGCGAGGGCAGTATTTAACTCACTAGTCTCTGCTTTTGATACCAGTTTGCAGAGGTTGTTTGGCTCGATTGATATGGACAACACTGTCGTGGTGTTTGTTGGTGATAATGGCACGCAAGGTGACGTGGTCGTTGCTCCATTTGATAGAACTCGGGCAAAAGGGAGCTTCTATGAGCTGGGAATAAAAGTCCCTTTGGTCGTCTCTGGACCGGGTGTTCGTAACCCTGGGCGAAGAAGTGACGCACTAGTTAATGTGGTCGATCTGTATAAAACTCTGCTCGATATTGCGGGTGTAAAAACGGGTCATAAGGTGGACTCGATCAGTTTTGCCGAATCTCTAACTACTACCAGCAAGTACTTTTCACCGCGTACTTTCAATATTGCAGAGCAAGGTTACCCTGACGCATTGATTGAGAACAATACACCGGTATTGGGTAATCCTTTATTGGGACCCACACCGCTTCGAGAGGGCAAAACCATCCGTGATAAGCAGTATAAATTGATTGTTCAAACTGGTTTGCAGCCGATGGGGGGAGCTGTGCAATTTCCTGATCGGAGTGTAACTGAAGTTGAGCTGTATGATCTGAAAAATGATCTGCATGAAGAGGACAACCTGCTGGAGCGACGCCGAGTCCCTAGCAGGGCGTTGTTTGCTTACTCGTTACTTTGCGATGAATTACAAAGAGAGTTTAAAACGTCAGTGTGTCCAAAATACTAATTTAGCGTATAGCCCAAGTTAATGGGGCGAATAAAAAGCGAAGCGAACCTGTAAATACAGGTTCGCTTTATTTTGAGAAAAATTAAATATAAATCAGATACAAGGAATCTGCTGGGTAATACAGTGAATATTACCGCCACCTAGCAAAATTTCCCGGGCATCGACTCCTGTAATTTTGTAGCCGGGGTAAAGATGGTTTAGTAAGTCCTCCACCTCAGAATCTAAATTGTCATCCAGTAGCGGGTAGACGATTTGATCATTGGTTACCAGATAGTTGGCATAAGAGCCAGCCAGACGTTCGCCCGGCGTGCGCTCCATACCCTCTGAAACATCAACGCCATTGGCTTCATTTTCAGATATGAACAAAGGTCCCGGCATAGGTAATTTGTGTACTTTAATCTTACGGCCCTTCGCGTCAGTTTGCGTCTCTAGTACATCTAAAGCATGGCGAGAGATTTCATACTGTGGATCAGTTTTATCATCACACCAAGTCAGTACAATCTCACCGGGACGAACAACGTGAATAAGGTTGTCGACATGACCATTGGTCTCGTCATTGTATAAACCACTCGGGATCCAGATGACCTTTTCTACCGAGAGGTAATCGTATAACACCTGCTCAATTTCTTCTTTGGACAAGTCTGGATTACGGCTAGGGTGGAGCAGGCATTCTTCCGTCGTATACAGGGTGCCTTCACCATCAACGTGGATAGAGCCACCTTCGAGAACAATCGGCGCACGGTAGCTGGCATCACCGTGGAACTCGCAAACCTTTTGTGCAACGGCATCATCTTTGTCCCATGGGAAGTACAAACCATCGACCAATCCGCCCCACGCATTGAAGTGCCAATCGACGCCGCGTCTATGTCCCTCACTATCAATGACATAGGAAGGGCCAATATCTCTCATCCATGAATCATCGGTGCTCATTTCGACTAATCGAACATTATCTGGCAGCATTTGACGCGCGTTTTCAAACTGCTGGGCACTGACCACCATATTGACTGGGGTCGATTGAGAAATGGCTTCAGCGACGTTGACGAATGTTGTTTGTGCGGGCTTTCCGCCAAAGCGCCAATTATCAGTACGCTCAGGCCATGCCATCCACACAGCAGCTTGGGGCTCGTGTTCGCCGGGCATTCTGAAACCATCTTGTCTTGGTGTTGAATCTATTCTTTTACTCATGGCTAAACATCCTATCTTAATGGCTATGAGAAGGTTGCTGGTTTAGTTGTTCTGTTTTTTGTGCATTCTTTTTATCGACGGCGAGCTTCAATAAGTATTCGCCGATGCCCACGGTCAGAATGACCCCGATAAGGACGGGTGCACTGTATGTCCAGTTAACAGCCATATCGATCAGTTCAGGGAAGATAAAGAGGATCACGGCTTGGGCGATGACGACAAAGCAGATGATGCTTAATGCCCACTGTACGCCTAGTCCACCCGGTACACGGAAAGGTCGCTCTGTGTCTGGGTCACTGATACGTAGCTTCAGGTATGAAGGGAACATAAAGAGATAAGGAAGAAGGAATATACAGCTAGAGAAAGCAAACACTGACCAGAACAAATCATCACTGGTTTGGGCAAACACGGCATATGCCAGAATCACCACCGTCGAAAGAATACCGGTAATGCTGTTGGCACCGACTGGGGTGCCGTGCTTTTCAGACATTTTGGCTACGGCCTCAGGCAGTTCCCCCTCATTTGCCGCTTCTGCAGCCGCTCGGCTGGCACCCATGGTCCAGGTCACCATGTTGCCGATAAAGGTTAGCAATGCCATGGTACCGATAAGGTACACCATGCCCGTACCGAATACACCCGTGCCAAAGAGTTTGCGAAGCGTATCGACAATACCAGCGACCAAGCCAATATCTTGTACAGGTAAAGCCATTAGGATCCCAACAGTGCCGAATACATATAAGAAAGCGGTGATTGCCGCGGCAAGGAAAATGGATTTCGGCATATCACGAACATCTTTCATCTCCTTAGTCATGGTGGCAACCAGCTCAAAGCCCATTAGGTTGAACACTAAAGCAGGGAGGAAAGCGACCCCAGTATCTAAGCTCGGCATCATGGCAGAAATAGAGAATTCATTTGCTACACCGTGTTTGGCGGCGTAGAAAAAACCGCCGAAGCCGAGGACGGAAATAACCGTGACTTTAAGAATTGCCCCGATGTTAGTTACCCATACACCAACATCCACAGACACATTGCAGATCCAGATAGTCAGCCAAGTTAGCGCTATACAGATCGCGATTTGCCACATAAGGGAAAGCCCAGGAAAAAAGAGCTCTGCAAACATACCGGCGAACATAATGTAAACTGCAGGCATCCATAGCCCTACGTTTATCCAGTAAAACCACGTGGTTCTAACCGCCCACTTGTAGCCAAACGCTTTTTTGACCCAGTCGTAAATACCGCCATCCCCGGGGTAAGTGGTGCCCAGCTCAGAAGTGATTAATCCGTAAGGGATGACAAAAACAATAAGGGTGACTAACCACCATCCAATCGCACTGGTACCGATGGAGGCGGAGGCTGTTAAAGTGTCAACAACGATAACAGCACATAGGCTAAAGAGGGCAAGACTGCCGACGCCCATCTTGCCGCCTGAGGTTTGTGTTTCCATAATTATATCTCCGTGATTGTTACACGTTATTTATGCTTGATGTCTAATTCTTTATCTCACGAAGTAAATCTTATGCTTAAGGGGCGTTGATATTCGTTATTAGAATCACTTATCGGACATCATTAATATATGGAGGGCAAAGTCGTGACTGTAACCATAATTAAAACATGTCAATACGGCTTGGTTGATAAAATTGATTCTAATCAAATATTGCTCTTTATCTATAGAGATAGATTAAGTAGCAGTTTCTTGACGATAGATAAGGTGGGCAGCAATATGAAACAGGAAAAGCCAATTATTGTGGTCGCTGTTGGTGGTAATGCATTATTACAACGTGGCGAATTAATGAGTTACGAAAACCAAGCGAGTAACATTGATATTGCTTCGAAAGCGTTAGCTAAATTAAGTGATGAATATAAAGTTGTTATCGTACACGGTAATGGTCCGCAGGTTGGACTGCTAGCATTACAAAATTTAGCGTATACCGATGCGCCACCCTATCCTTTAGATGTATTGGGTGCAGAAACTCAAGGCATGATTGGCTATATGATGGCTCAAAGCTTGAAAAAGTATATACCGGATGGGCAGGTAAGCACGGTCCTTACTCAGATCGCAGTTGATAAAAATGATGTTGCATTTGAGGAGCCTAATAAGTTCATCGGTCCAGTTTACGACAAAGAAACGGCGTTGGAGAAGTCGAAACAATATGGCTGGGATATTAAGCCGGACGGTGAGTACTGGCGCCGGGTGGTCCCCTCACCATTCCCACAGGGAATTGTTGAAATTGATAGTATACGCACATTACTCGACGCTGGTCATACAGTAATATGTTGTGGTGGTGGCGGATGCCCAGTGGTTGAGCATGAGGGTGTAATCCACGGGGTTGAAGCAGTAATCGATAAAGATTTCTCTGCTGCAACATTAGCCAAGCAGTTGAATGCAGAGCACTTTCTTATTTTGACTGATGGCGAAAATGTTTGCGTGGATTGGGGAAAACCAACAGAGCAGCCACTCTATGATGTAACGGTTGAGCAGTTGCAGCAATATACTTTTGCTGCGGGATCAATGGCGCCTAAGGTTGAGGCCTGTTGTGACTTTGCTATCCAAACGTCAGGTACTGGGCATATTGGTTCACTCCATAAAGCCTCAGATATCATGGCAAGCCGTTCTGGTACACATATACACGGATAGGTTATTTAATGCGAAAAGAGTCGACAGAGAAGAGACTTGAGAGGATCCATTCAGCGGCAATTCGTTTAGCATCACAGAGGGAGGTGAATTCAATATCCATTTATGATGTTGCCAAAGAAGCAGCTATTGCCGCATCAACGGTTTACCATCATTATCCGAATATCGAATCTTTGATTTGTGAGTTAATGACCAAGGTCTTCGATGACTTTGAGAGGGTGTTAGACGATGCTATCGTAACTGAAAATGTTCATCATTGGTCTGATATTAACAGAATGATAGAACAGAGCTTTGTCGATTATTATCGTTTGGCTCCTTTGGCGCAGCACACATTATTAGGGCAACATACCTACTCAACCGTCAGGCAGGCTGACGCGCAAAATGATCTTTTATTGGGAAAGAAAGTTGAAGACATTTATCGGCGGTTTTTTACCCTCCCTGAATTGCCGAGTGATGTCAATATATTTGCAATAGCATTACAGGTTGCAGATAAAGTTTACTCGATGAATTATCGAGAAAATGGTGATATTGCACCAGAAATGGCACGAGAAGCCATTGTGATTACAGAAGCTTATTTAGGCACTTATTTGCCTAAGCAATTACCTAGAGCCATAACGCTAAATTGATAATATTTAGCAGTTAAATCAATAAAACTGTAGTATTTAAAAACCCACTATAGCTGATGCTGTAGTGGGTTTTTATTGTCTTGGTAAAGATTAAAATAGAATATCGAAAAACACGATAACTTAAATATAATAGATGTGACATGTGTCAACCTAAGTATTCAAGTGTAAATAAGTGTACCGATTAGTGATTCTAATTTTAGAATCATTTTTTCTTTTTCTAGATACTGAATTCAACCAAGCAATACACCACACGGTGATTGCTGGATAAATAATTTAACTCTGGTAAAAGGAAACGAAAATGAGACTTCCATCTTCTAGTGCAACTGAACTAACTAAACCTAACCTGCGCCATTTTCTTAAAACACAGGATTTTACCAAACAAGAGCTTGAAGAAATTCTAGAGCTGATGGCGATGCTGAAACAAGCACGTCGAGACAACGCGGTTCCGCAGCTATTTAAAGGTAAATCCGTAGCGATGATTTTTGAGCAGCCTTCTACTCGAACGCGAGTATCTTTTGAAACTGCAGCAACAATTCTGGGTGGTCATGCATTGTTCCTATCTCCAAAGGATATCCACTTAGGCGCTAAAGAATCACTCGAAGACACAGGCCGTGTGCTATCACGCATGGTGGATGTGATTATGGCGCGTGTTGATGAGCACGACACTGTCGCAGGGCTTGCTAAGAACGCCAGCGTACCGGTTATCAATGGTCTGTGTGATTGGTTGCATCCAACTCAGATTATGGCTGATTTGTTCACCATGAAAGAACACCTGCCAGAAGGGAAAGCACTGAGTGATTTAACGGTGGCGTTTGTGGGCGATGCAACCAATGTGGCGTCTTCTTTGATGTTTGCTTGCACCAAATTTGGCATGACCTTCAAGCATATCTGCCCTGAGCGCTTCAAGGCACCACAGAAGTGGGTTGATATTGCGCTGGATAACTGTGAAACCTCGGGTGGTAAGTTGGTTATTACTGACAACACCGATGAAGTGGCGGGCTGCGATATTATCGTCGCAGATAGCTTTTACTGGTTCGGCCAGGAAGAAGAGAAAGAAATTCGTCTATCAACCTTCATTCCAGAGTATGTCGTGACAGAAGACATGATGACTAAAGCGGGGCCTAACTCAATGTTCATGCACTGCTTGCCAGCCAATGATCAGCGAGAGTGTACACGTGGCGTGATGGAAGCTGACAATTCATTGATCTTTGATGAGGCTGAAAATCGACTCACCGCACAAATGGCACTGTTGGTGTACTTCACACATAAAGATATGACCATTCCAACCCCAGAGGTTGAAGCGGCCCATAAAGATAAGATTGATAGCTTTCTTTCTTCGCTATAACTATAAGCACTGATAAAAGTAGCCCGATTAATCAATCGGGCTACTTTTTTATCACTCCGCTGCAGCTTAAGCATAACATCTTTCCCCATTAGCCATATGTCTGAATACTATCCTTAATAGCCATCCCATATTAGAAAGATGGTTTAAAATTTAATGACAACCCCGTCGAATTAAAACGTTAGGAGGCCACTATGGTGCGGGTCTTTTACATTAGCGACGACTTAGACGACCTTGAGCTGGTGGAATATGAGTTAGAGCTGAGTGGGCTTGGCCCGTCTCAAATTCATGTGCTCACCGACAATGATGCCGAAGTTGCCCGCCATCAACACCTTCATCCGGTCAAATCTTTCATGCGTAATGATGTTATCCACTCCACTGAAATTGGGGCAGTTATCGGGATTGTGGTGGCTGCTGTCGTTCTGTTTTTTGCTTATTTTACTGGCGTGGTGGATAGCGTAGGTTGGTTGCCTTTCATTATGTTGGCAATAATTATGCTGGGATTTATTACGTGGGAAGGGGGACTGTTTGGCTTCCAGGAGCTTCATTACCAGTTCCGTCGCTTTAAGCAGGTACTTCAATCTGGCCGCCATGTACTCATGGTAGATGTCGAACCTAAGCAAGAAATCATGCTGGCCAACGTAACACTGGCTCATGACAAACTCGAACCGGCGGGCACGGGGAAGTCACCGCCACGCTGGTTAATCGCTTTTCAGAATCGCTGGGAGCGCACGATGCACACCTTGCCGTAAGTTTCAAGGATACGTGTCGCGCCGACACAGCGCATTGCTTGCTGGAAGTATGGGCTGTCCCGGTTTGTTTCAACTAAGCGGTGAAGCGGTTACCTGAAGGTGCTTTGTTTTTTTTAGCTTTTTTAGCTTTTTTAGCTCACCGCTGCTCAGCCAGTAAGCCAATATTAATGTAAATTAAACAACTTTCACTATAACTTCTGTGCCTACAGCCGTATCTTTGCAGTTGATTTTGAACGATGTTTTTTATCTGTGAGGTACAAAATGAAAAAGCTAGGTTTAATTGTGACATCTGCAATCTTGTTGTCTGGTACTGCGTCTGCAGCTGAGTACGAGAGCTTTATTGGGCTTGGGGTCAGTGATGGTGTCATGAATAATGCAGGGCATCAATTTGAGCCTAACTTACGTGCGGGTGTAGTCATTAATGACAGCCATCGAGTAACTGGTACTTATGCATATGCAACAGACTCTGAGGCATCGAACCTTTTTGCTTCATATGACTATATGGTGGGTATTTCAGACAATCAAAAGTGGAATTGGTTTATTGGTGGTAGTGCGGGTTACACCGTATTCAAAGGCTCGGATAATGACTGGACTTTGGGCGCACAAACAGGTGTTCAGTATTCGCTTAATGACAGGTATAGCATGGAATTAGGGTATCGTGTTATCGACACATTGGATGACTGGAAAGATCGTAATATGTCGCAGCTCGATTCATTCTATTTAGCAGTCGATATCAAACTGTAATATACGGTTGTTGTAACGAACGAAAAGCATGAGGCCATTTCACAGCCTCATGCTTTTTAGTAGGAAAGACTAGCGTTTATCGTTATCGAACTGTTTGATGAGCACGGAGGTATCGGCACGATGGTAGCCGCGGGCTTGTAGTTCAGCATACTTTTGGTCAACTTGTTTGGCGATAGGGAGTTCAACCCCAAGTTTCTCCGCCGCTTCGAAACAGATACCTAGATCTTTACGCATCCAGTCAATGGCAAAGCCGAAGTCGAACTTATCTTCTGCCATGGTTTGGGCGCGATTTTCTAACTGCCAAGATCCTGCCGCGCCGTGCTTGAGCACTTCAGTCATTTGCTCGATATCAAGTCCTGCAGACTTCGCTAAAGTAATGGCTTCTGATAATCCTTGAAGTACACCAGCAATACACAGCTGGTTAGCCATTTTGGTTATTTGGCCATAGCCGACCCCACCCATCAAGGTGGTGGCTTTGGCAAAACAGTCCATAACCGGTTTGGCATGTTCAAATACTTTGCTATCTCCACCAACCATCACGGTAAGACAACCATTTACCGCGCCAGCCTCACCACCGGAAACAGGCGCATCAAGGAAGCTAAGTTGGCAATCCGCGGCTTTTTCGGCAATTTCTTTAGCAACTTCTGCAGAGGCGGTGGTGTTATCAATGAGTACAGCTCCCGGTTTTGCAGATGCCAGGATGCCATCTTCACCACAGTATACTTGGCGCAAATCATCATCATTACCGACGCAGGTAAATACAAAGTCAGCCCCTTCAGCCGCCTCAGCAGGCGTTAGGGCGTAGCTGCCAGCATAAGTCTCGACCCATTTTTCTGCTTTGGCAGTGGTACGGTTGTATACGGTCACATGGTGGCCAGCATTGGCGAGGTGGCCAGCCATCGGGAAGCCCATGGTGCCCAGTCCGATAAATGCAATTTTATGTGATGTCATGTGTTTGCTTCCCTTAACATAAGCGCTACTGAGTAACGGTGAAGACGGATAGTGAATATGTGGTTTTTCAGTATCTTAGAAATAGGCTAGAAATACCATTGAATTGCTTCGATATATAGCACATATGGACTTGTCAAAAAATAACTAAAAAAAAGTGGGTAAACGCATTCTTTTCTTGTGAATCACTGGCTCAGCCCCTATGATGCGGAAAGTTATTCTGTAATGGCTGTTTTATGCTGACTTCTGTGCTAAGAGTTTTGATGTTGATAGTGTGTTTGGGATTTGTATGGCCTAGCCATGCAGGCTCAATCATGCCTGTATCAAATGCTACTGCAGGACAACAGCATAGTGTTTATAGCAGTGTCGACAATGATGCTAATCGTTATATGCCGATGGCGTTTTCACAACAATTGGCACAATCCGCTTCTTTTGATCGATTCTTTGCTACCGGAAGCCAAAACTTACATCTTCAGGCTTCTCAAACAGAGCTCAATGCACTGTTTAAGTTGGATCAGACTGACTTAGTTGATGCGATAGACGTTCACAGCACTTCCCAATCGAATAACAACCAACACTCCAACCATGACCGCAGTCTTGACCTCGCTATTGTCACTTCTAGCCGTTTTGCCAGCTTGCTGCGCCATGATCCAGAAGAGGTTGAGCCTGCTTATCAATTGGCGATCGAGTTGCCTATCGAACCTGTCCCGAGCTTTGCCAAGGACTACCGAGTCGATATGCAGCCAGCGCTAGATTGGACCCTGAACACTTCCCCCCCTTCAGGCCGGATTTCCGGTTGGAAGGAATCTAACCTTATCTACACCGTTTACCACCACCGCCTCTCCTTGGCATAGCCTGTCATCAATCTATTCCTGCTTTGTAAAAGTAGGATTATGAAACCTTGCTTGTTATTACTTTGCCCTGAGTATTGTTTCGCTTTAGGTATTGCTACTTATGTATTGATACTGCGCGTCTTTAGCTCATGGCTGCAAAGAGACTAACGAGTAGGGGCGGCATTAAGACTGTTTTCAATTTGATTGAAAAAGCAGTGAGTTGTGCTTCCTTATACATGGGGTGCAACAAAAACAGTGGTAAAAAAATATGAGAAAAAAAGCCCCTCAGCGGTTATTGAACCATTATCCCGCTTGGAAATATGTTGTCCTTCTTGTCACCTTGGTGGTGATGACGCTCAGCGCAGTCCCGACGTGGTACGGTGAAGATGCTGCAGTGCAAGTTTCAGCCAAAGGCGTGTCCGTACCTGATGTTGTCCAATTGCAAAATACGCTAAAGCAGCATGATATCGCGGTTAAGCGTATTGACCAGCAATCCGATAGTACTTTGGTTGTGCTTGCCGACGAATCACAGCAGACCCAAGCCCGTACGGTTTTAGCGGAGAAAATGGGACCTAATAGCGATTCGCAATTAACATTGGCCATGACACCTGCAGCACCTGCATGGTTGCAGGGTATGGGCTTTGCGCCTATCAAGCTTGGCTTGGACCTTCGCGGCGGTGTTCAATTCTTGTTAGATGTGGATATGAATCAGGTCTATCAAGCACAGGGCGATTTGCTTCAAGATGAATTGCGTCAGGAGTTTCGCACGGAAGGCATTCGAAATACTCGAATTGAAGCAGTGGCTTCAGATACCTTGGTCGTGCGTCTACCTAATAGCGAAGCAAATGGTAAAGTTCGCCAGTTTATCCGCAAAAACTACCCTCAATGGCAAGTAACCAATGATGCTGGCCATGGTGTTAAGTTGGCTCTGAGAGCTGATGAGCAAACACAGCTTCGTAACCTAACTGTTCAACAAAACCTGCAAACCATGCGCAGCCGAATTGAAGAGCTCGGAATCACCGAAGCTTTGGTACAGCGCCAAGGTGAAAATCGCATTCGTATCGAATTACCTGGTGTTCAAGACCCTGCGGCAGCTAAGAGTGTTATCGGTGCAACAGCCAGCTTGGCTTTCTATCCGGTTCGTGAGCTGGGCAGTGGCAGCACAATGATCATCAATGATGAGCATGGGCAGCCTGTACGCGTAGCACGTCAGCCTATTTTGAGTGGTGATCATATCGTTGATGCCCGTGCCAGTTTTGGCGAGATGGGTATGGCTGAGGTGAATATTAACCTTGATAGTGCTGGTGGCAAGATCATGTCTGACTTCTCACGCCAGAACATCGGTAAGCCAATGGCTACAGCCTTTAGCGAGTACAGCCGTGACAGCGAAGGCAATGCGGTACAAGAGAACAAAATCATCAGTGTGGCAACGATCCAAAGCCAACTGGGTAACCGCTTCAGAATCACCGGTGCTGGCTCAATGCAAGATGCTCAAGAGTTGGCTCTGTTACTGCGTGCGGGTTCACTAACAGCACCTGTGACAATTGTTGAAGAGCGTACGATTGGTCCAACACTGGGTGCAGAAAATATTGAAAACGGTTTTGCAGCATTGGCATTGGGTTTGGGCCTGACATTGATTTTTATGGCTTTGTGGTACCGACGTCTTGGCTGGGTAGCGAATGTCGCACTGGTCTTCAATATGGTGATGCTGTTTGGCCTGCTTGCTATGATCCCAGGGGCGGTACTGACGCTGCCGGGTATTGCCGGTTTGGTGTTGACTGTCGGTATGGCGGTAGATACTAACGTACTTATTTTCGAACGTATTCGCGACAAGCTAAGAGAAGGTCGTAGTTTGTCTCAAGCAATCGACCGAGGCTTTAGTAGTGCCTTCAGTACGATTTTCGATGCTAACTTCACCACCATGATCACTGCGGTTGTTCTCTACGCGATTGGTAATGGCCCTATTCAGGGATTCGCCCTGACATTGGGGCTGGGACTGATGACCAGTATGTTTACCGGTATTTTTGCTTCCCGCGCCATTATCAATTTGGTGTGGGGTCGTGATGCTCGACGTGAGGTGCGAATTTAATATGTTTATCACTATGAAAAATGCAACAAAATGGCGTCACGTTACGAGTGTCATTTCCATTATTTTATTGATTTGCTCCATTGCGGCTATTTCGGTTAAAGGTTTGAACTGGGGGCTAGATTTTACGGGTGGTATTGTTACTGAGGTTCAAACCAACAGTGCGTTAACTAGCCACGAAATCGATCAACTGCTGGATAAAAAACTGGGGCAGGATGCTAGTGTGATTGCGGCCGGTGAGCCGGGGCGCTGGGTATTGCGTTATGCGATTCCAGAGCAAGGTGATGCACCAGATATTGCCGCTGCACTGCATACAATTGATTCACAAGTACAGGTGTTAAATACCAGTATTGTCGGCCCACAAGTGGGGCAGGAATTGGCAGAGCAGGGTGGATTAGCACTTTTGGTCGCTGTGCTGTGTATTCTAGGTTACCTAAGTTACCGATTTGAATGGCGCTTAGCGTCGGGTTCAGTCTTCGCCTTAGCGCATGATGTGATCTTTGTCCTAGGCTTCTTTGCGCTGACTCAGATGGAGTTCAATATGACGGTGCTGGCGGCTGTGATGGCTATTATGGGTTACTCGCTTAACGACTCCATCATCATTGCTGACCGTATTCGCGAATTGTTGATTTCGAAGCCAAAAAAAGCGATTGAAGATATCAACAATGAAGCGATAGCTGCGACGATTTCCCGTACTATGATCACATCCGGTACGACGTTGCTGACCGTAGGCTCTCTGTGGTTATTAGGTGGTGGCCCCCTAGAAGGATTTGCCATTGCGATGTTTATCGGTATTTTGACGGGGACTTGGTCTTCAGTATCGGTGGGCACTTCGCTACCAGAGTTATTTAAGCTGAATTCTTCACACTATCAGCTGCAGCCTGTTTCACAGGAGCCATAAGACGGTAGCTGTATTTTTAGTTAAAAGGGCCTTCTGGCCCTTTTTTGTTGTCTTTTTTTCATGGCTACCCATTTAGCGGCCAACTGTGATAACGTCAAATGAATGGAGACTAGCGCCGAGAATGAAAGGAAAGAGACGCAACATGGGAAAGAAATCATTAGAGACCAAAATCGTTACTGCAGGACGTTCTGCAAAGTGGACGCAGTCGCTGGTTAACCCGCCTGTTAGCCGAGCTTCGACCATAGTGTTTGAGTCGGTGAAAGAGATGAAGCAGGCAACGGCCAATAGAAAGAACCAAGCCCTGTTCTATGGCCGCCGTGGCACCAACACTCACTTTGCTTTTCAAGATGCCATGGTTGAGCTAGAAGGTGGTGTAGGTTGTGCTGTGTACCCTTGTGGAACGGCAGCGATTACCAGTGCTATTTTGGCCTTCGTCAAAGCGGGTG
Source organism: Photobacterium sp. DNB22_13_2 (assembly GCF_052873915.1). Lineage (NCBI taxonomy): Bacteria > Pseudomonadati > Pseudomonadota > Gammaproteobacteria > Vibrionales > Vibrionaceae > Photobacterium > Photobacterium sp. DNB22_13_2. The sequence goes on along the minus strand of NZ_JBNNXU010000006.1, from coordinate 63,753 downwards.
ATCACATTTTGATGGTCGATGGTGTTTACGAACCGACCCGTGACTTCTGTGACAAGATCCTCGATAAGATGGGTGTGGAAACCACGTATTACGATCCTATGATTGGTGAAGGGATCCGCGACCTCATCAAGCCGAATACAACAGTATTGTTCCTTGAGTCTCCATGTTCAATCACCATGGAAGTTCAAGATGTTCCGACCTTGTCTCGTATTGCCCATGAACACGATCTAGTTGTGATGCTGGATAATACTTGGGCGTCACCCATCAACTTCCAGCCTTTTGAGCATGGCGTTGATATCTCGATTCAAGCTGCGACCAAATACATCGTGGGACATTCTGATGTCATGTTGGGAACCGCAGTGGCGAATGAGCGTTGCTGGGAACAGCTTCAAGAAAATAGTTACCTCTTAGGCCAGTGCACTTCTCCGGATGATGTTTACCTAGCTATGCGAGGGCTTCGTACTTTAGGTGTGCGCTTGAAGCAGCATGAGCAAAATAGCCTTAAAGTTGCGCAGTGGCTAACAGAGCGCGAAGAAGTTGATCATGTTCGCCACCCAGCTTTTGAAAGCTGTGAGGGCCACGAGTTCTACAAGCGTGACTTTAAAGGGTGTAATGGCCTGTTTTCTGTTGTGCTGAATCGCGGTAATACCGAGGCGCTGACGGCATTGCTTGATGGTATGGAGCACTTCAGCATGGGTTATTCTTGGGGCGGCTTTGAGAGCTTGATCCTCGCGAACGAGAATATCAACTCGCTGCGTACTGTTGCCAAGAAAGACTTTGCTGGCCCACTATTGCGATTACATATTGGTTTGGAATCAGCGGATGATCTCATTGCTGATTTGGAACGAGGCTTCGAAAGGTTGAATGCGGTACTGAACCAATAATTAGCTTTACTTTTCCGATGATAAGGCCAGCAATGCTGGCCTTTTTGTTGCTCTGACCTTTTGCGGCTTCACCAATATTGCGGCTATTATCTTTCTTGAGCACCGGTATGGGCAGGTATTAGCTACTATTTAGTAAACGCGATGCTAGAGGGGTAGTTATGAAAAAGACAGGGTATTGGGCTGCGATTGTCATACTCCCGATGACAATGCTGGGTTGTTCAAGCTCAGATCTGGAAAACTATCAGCTTTTTCCTGATGATTATGTGTACGATGTGCCATACGACAGTATCTACCATTATGGCTATAACCAAGGCTGTGACAGTGCGTTGGGCATTACAGGCAATTATGGCAAAGTCTTTGGTAAGGATGAAACTCTGGATGGTAGTGATACTAAATTCAATCAAGGTTGGGATGATGGCAACAAAGCCTGTCAGGAGACTGGGCAGCGAGTGTTGATGCAGACATCTTTTATTAACCCTTACCAGAGTTTTAGCTACAGTTACGAGTGATCGTAGAGCGCTCAGGGTGTATTAAAAACCATAAAAAAACAGACCAAGGCGGTCTGTTTTTGGTTAAGTCACTATCATTTTGTGTTTAAGATTGACCTAGCCAGGTATCGTTCTTAATCGTTAGTCACAAAATGTTATGGCTTTTTAGTTTGGTCGAGTCAGTGATTGTACTTGGCCGTCACGAAACGAAACAGGTACAACGGCATGCACTTCTGGCAGTAATAAAAATGCATCTTCATCAGACTCATTATTCATCTCTACCACAACTTGTAGGTATTTGTTCAACGCACGCTGAAGAGCTGGGGTTGAAATCTTGTTACCTTGCTTGCCGAACTGGCTATATTGACCTTTACTGGAGTACACCCAAATACTAAATGGGTCATCTTCTTTTTCTAGTTGCTCGATAAAATCGGCGATATGTCTCATAAAAGTCCTTTTCCCTAATCAATAGCAGTGTATTGATTTCCCCATTATGGAACTAAGTTGCTATTTTTCAATTCGAATTACATAGCTCATCTAGGTTTATGTGATACTGGTAACAGAAAATTGAAATTAGAATGAGTATCTGAAAATTAATTTAACCCCAGCTGTCACTTTACCCTAGATAATTGACTTGCTAATCAGTAAACGTTTACAGAGTAATTCCCTAAGAGAATATAATCAAGAGGGGGTACCATCGCAAACTAATCCTTAAGGGGTAGTTGGGTTGAATTTTATTTGTGTTCAAGAAGTTGGGGTGAGTATCATTGTTGTAACTAAGTTTTACGATGAAAAATTAAACAATATACAAGGAGTTGCAATGGAAGAAAGTGTTTGTGCATGGGCTATGAAACAGCCCATTGAGCGTGAATATCATGACCAAGAGTGGGGGCGGGTAAATAAATCAGATACATATTTATTCGAATTCCTTACTCTTGAAGGTGCGCAAGCTGGGCTTAGTTGGTACACCATTTTAAAACGCCGAGAAGCATACAGGGCTGCTTTTGATAATTATGACATCGAAAAGTTAGCTTCATACGAAGATGATCACATAGAAGCAATTATTACCAATTATGATGTCATAAAACATCGTGGAAAAATTAGCTCGGTATTTAATAACGCCCGAGCTGCACAACGGTTAATTAATGAGTATGGCAGTCTGGAAAATGCATTGTGGCAATTTGTCGATCACCAGCCGGTAATTAATCATTGGCAAACCATGGCCGATATTCCGGCTTTCACTGAGACCTCAAAGAAAATGAGTCGTTTTCTCAAAAAGAAGGGTTTTAAGTTTGTGGGTGAGACGATTTGTTATGCTTTCATGCAAGCCGTTGGCATGGTTAATGACCATTTAGTGAGTTGTCATTGCTATCAAAAAATACTAGAAGAAAAAAATAGATAACCTCCGTTTTGATAGTCCTTATCTATTAATGTGATAGCGGAGAGAAACTGGTTTGTCAGAGTGATGCAGAGTATTATATTTACTACACTTTCCTCTCGCACTTTGAAGTGACGAGGGTATTTTAACCTTGTAAGAAGTTGGGATAATGGCTGAAAATCCGGTAAAAGTAATCCATCGAGCAACCTGGGTTGGTTCCATCGCTAACGTTAGTTTGGCGGTATTAAAGATCACGGTAGGTAAAATTACTGGCAGTCAGGCGTTAGTTGCCGATGGTGTCCACAGTTTTTCGGATCTTATCACCGATACGGCTATTTTGATCGGCTCACGTTATTGGACAGCCCCTGCTGATAAAGGCCACCCATATGGCCATGGTCGCTTTGAAACTTTTACCAATATATTTATTGGTATTTTACTGCTGATTGTCGGCATCGGTATTGGCTGGGATTCACTGTCGGCATTAGGGCATGAAACAACCACTGTTCCTGGGATGATGGCTTTCTGGGCGGCATTGGCTTCGATTGTGGTGAAAGAGGTGCTTTACCGTTGGACCGTTATCCAAGCCAAGAAAATCAATAGCCGGTCTCTTCATGCCAATGCTTGGCACCACCGTAGTGATGCGTTGAGTTCTTTGCCCGTTGCTGTTGCGGTAGTGGCGAATTTTGTATTCCCTGATTTGCATTACCTCGATCAAGTGGCAGCATTGATCGTAACGGCGATGATTTTAAAAGCGGCGATTGAAATATTATGGCCTGCCATTATGGAATTGACCGAGGCACAGGTTGATGAAGATATTGAGGCAAAAATCCAAGGTTATGCCAGTGAGATGCCTCAAATAAAAGAAGTCCATGCTATTCGCAGTCGTCGTACTGGAAGTACTATTTTATTGGACTTTCATATGTTGGTAGACCCAGACATGCGTGTTGAAGATGCTCACACTGTTAGCGAAAAGTTCAAATCGTATATCTTGGCTCAAATTGATGAACTGGTTGATGTCGTGATACACATTGAGCCTTATACCTGTGCCGAGAGAGTGATTAACCCATGCTGTGAGGATAAGAGCTGCGATTAATTTTTTGTCGATAACGGTGACAAAAAAGTTAAAATTCTCAATATTGAGAAGGTGCAACAGTAGCGCGTTTAACTATCTTCTAAAAAGTGACCGAAACAGTTTACCTAGCAACAATGATGTTGCTAGGTAAGGTCATAAAGGAGAAGCACCATGCCGTTAATTAGAATCAAGTCTTTGCCTTTTGCTCAAGAAGTGAACATTCCAGCTACCTTGGGTGTGCTTTCAAAAGCCGTGTCAGAAACTAGCGATATCGATTTAAAACATGTCATGGTGACATGGGATTACCTTTCTCCTCATCATTATGCCCATAACGGTAAAGTGGTTGATTGCCAGCCAGATAAAACACACCCATTGCTAGTTCACCTCGTCGCCCCAAACTTCAATACTGAAGAGCAGATTGCGAGTATGTTGGAAGTCATTGCCAATACCTTGGCTGATGTCTTGCCGATTTCTAAGGAAAACATCTTTATTAATTTCTCCCCGGCTTACAGTGATGGCATTTACGATGCGGGACATGTGGTTGAGTGGGATGATTAAACCTTGGCTTTGCATAGTTTAATTTATGTCCGACGTCATGACTTATTCATCAAACTGGAATACGATAAGCGGTTTCCCCGTGTTATGAGTTTCTGATGTTTAAGTTAATTGCGTCTATGCCGCCTATGATGGCATTGTCTATTGCGATTGTTTGTGAAGTTGTTGCAACGTCAATGTTGCCGAAAACCCAGCAGTTTACCCAATTCGTGCCAACCCTGATCACGCTGTTAGGGTATGCCATTGCCTTTTTTATGTTATCTATTACGGTCAAGGCCGTACCTATAGGTATTGCTTATGCGATATGGTGTGGTGCGGGGATTGTATTGGTCGCGATGATTAGCTGGTTGTGGCATGGGCAGCAACTTGATTTAGCAGCCCTCGTCGGTATGTTGCTCATCTTGTCAGGCACGGTTGTCATTAACGTATTTTCTCATTCCGTAAGTCACTAACTCTAATATCAGGGTCATTACGATGCTGATCCAGCGCACATATCCGAAAAAAGCTTGTTTGTCTGAAGCCGGCTTTTTTTAATCAGCAAACGCGTAAATATGTGCAGCCACCCAATTCGATTACACATTAGCCCAGCAGTAGGAGCAACTGAGCTTCTTGTATCGCTTGGCTCCTGCATAGCCATGCCATCAGGCACCATTTCTATCTTGTTAGACTATTTAATTAAGAGGTTGTGCCAAGCTTGTTGTAAATGTAGCGCCTTTGTTATTGTTGGTCTTGGGTATAAAGGTGAATATAAAACATGGAATGTCTATGAAAGAGAACACACTTGAAGCAAACTTTGATGGTCTAGTTGGTCCAACTCACAATTATAGTGGACTCTCTTTTGGTAATGTCGCGTCGGCGAAGAGCCAAGCTACCCCTTCTCGCCCTAAACAGGCTGCTCTGCAAGGGTTGGCGAAGATGAAAGCTTTGTCTGATATGGGAATGGTGCAAGGTGTGCTCGCTCCACAGGAGAGGCCGGATATATCAACATTGCGTCGCTTGGGTTTTACCGGAAGCGATCAGTCGGTGTTGGCCGCAGCAGCGATTCAGGCGCCGAAAGTGTTGGCGGCTTGCTGCTCTGCGTCAAGCATGTGGACAGCCAATGCGGCAACAATCTCGCCTTCGGCTGATACCACGGATGGAAAAGTCCATTTTACCCCGGCGAATCTAATCAATAAGTTCCATCGCTCTATCGAACATGAAGTGACAGGACGAATTCTCAAAGCGACTTTCGCTAACGATAGCCATTTTGTTCACCATCCAGCCTTGCCGAGTGTCGAGCACTTCGGCGATGAAGGCGCAGCTAACCACACCCGTTTTTGCCTCGACTATGGCCAGCAAGGGGTAGAATTTTTTGTCTTTGGCCGCTATGCCTTTGACAACCGTTATCCTGAACCAAAGAAATTCCCTGCCCGGCATACATTTGAAGCGTGCGAAGCGGTGGTAAGGTTGCATCAGCTGGATACCGACAAGGTGGTGATTGCCCAGCAGAACCCTGATGTGATTGACCAAGGCGTGTTCCACAATGATGTCATCGCAGTCGGTAACCGTAATGTCCTTTTCTGCCATGAACAGGCATTTTTGAATCAGCAGGCGGTTTATGACGAGCTAAACCTGAAGCTGTCGGGTGAAATGCGCATTATCGAAGTACCAACAAAGAGCGTATCAATAGACGATGCTGTGACCAGTTATCTTTTTAACTCGCAGCTGATCACTACGCCTAACGGTGATAATGTGTTGATCTTGCCAGAAGAGTGCCGGAATAACCCGAGGGTGTGGGCATACTTAGAGCAGCTTCTAGCTAACAAGCAGGGTATTGATGAAATTAAGGTTTTCGATCTAAAACAGAGTATGGCAAATGGCGGGGGGCCGGCATGCTTGAGACTGCGTGTTGCGCTAAATCAGGCTGAGTTGGCAGCTGTAAACCCAAATACAATAATGTCCGATGCTTTGTACAAACAGTTATGCTTGTGGGTAGAAAAAAATTATCGAGATCAACTGGTTGAAACGGATTTAGCTGACCCTTCTTTGTTGTTGGAGTCTCGTACGGCTCTTGATGAGCTTACCCAAATCCTCAATTTAGGCACTGTCTATCCTTTCCAGCGTTAATATTCTGATTTGCGGTGCGATCGTACCGCTTATCTTGCTTATAGTGGGCAACACAAGGTTGACGAGATTCAAGCGACAAAGGGATAATAGGGGGATTAAAATTTAATGCCCGTGACGGAGTCGAAATGGCGAAACTATCCCTTCAAGAGCAGATGCTAAAAGCAGGCCTCATTGATAAGAAAAAACTAAAGAAAGCGGGCAAACAGTCCAAAAAATCCCGTACTCTTCGCAATGAAGCTAAAGCAGCCGTTGAAGCTAACAAGACTGCCCAGCTGGAGCAGGATCAAGAGCTTAACCGTCAAAAGCAGGCTGAGGCTGACAAGAAAGCGATCATATCTCAAGTCAAGCAATTGATTGAAATGAACAAAATTGATATCGCAGACGGAGACATCGGTTATAACTTCACCGATGGTACGTTAGTTAAGAAAATTTATGTTAATAAGCAAACCCAAGATCAGCTTGTTAGTGGACGTTTAGCAATTGCCCGTTACCTGGAAAGCTATGCCGTGATCCCGGGTGTTGTTGCCGATAAGATCAGCCAGCGTGATGAAGCGAGCATTATTGTGAACAATACCTCTTCTGAGCAAGAGGTCGATGAAGACGATCCGTATGCAGATTTCCAGATCCCTGATGATCTAATGTGGTAATACGCTACTGACGATCGTAAAAGCCCAGCGAATGCTGGGCTTTTTATTATCTGTTGAAAATCATTGATTGAGGAACTCGGCTATATGGCAATAAACTTGCTCGCAGCTATCTGGTGTTAGATCCTCCAAGTTTAGAAAAGCGTGAGTCATATTGCTGAAGTGATAGTGCACGCTATGGATCCCTAACATTTTTAACCGCTCGATATACCGTTTTCCTTCATCTTGTATCGGATCAAAGCCCGCTGTTATGAGTATGGTTGCAGGGTGGTTGCTGGGTAATGTTCCAAACAGTGGTGACGCTTTTTTGCGGTTTTTTTCCTGCTGGAAGTATTGGTCAAAATACCATTGGATTTTTGCCGTCTCCAAGATATACCCTTCACGGAAATCAATTAAAGACTCACTAGAGAATGTGTAATCGAGGCTCGGGTAAATCAAGACTAATTGGTGAATGGCATCTGGTTGACGCTGGGCAAGCGTTGCAGCCAATGCACCACCGGCTGAATCACCTGCAATCGATATCGTTGGCTGAAAGGAAATATTCTGTCTCACCAGAGTGTTTACTATCTCTTCAAGGCTCATAATGCAGTCTACTAGGCCTTTTGGGTAAGGGTGCTCGGGAGAGAGCCGATAATCAATCGTGATAACGACGTGCTGGCTGTGATGTGCGAGGCGACGACTTATTGGGTCGTAGACCTCAATACTGCCACACATGTGGCCGCCACCATGGACGAATAACAATATCGGTAATTCATTATCCGGAGACGGGTGGTAAATTCGGCATGGAATTGACGTCCCATGTATGTGTGCATCAATAACTTGCTTTATGGCTACCGGGGTTGTGACACACTGCTGAGTGATAGCCGATAGCCCTAACCGGGCCATCTCAGGCGTTGGCGGAATCTCCATTACCTTTGCTTGTGCTAGGGCATCATTGAATGATTTTAGCCATACTTGCAGGCTTTGTGGCATGTCGGCCATGCGAGCTTCCTTGTTGCTTCAGTCGTTCAATTTCGGGAACGCGTTCGATGAGATAATCTTTGAAATTGGCACAACGCGCTGGCATGTATTTTCGTGGTTTAAAATAAAGGTTTAGCTCAAATTGGCTACTGACGTAATTTTCCAAAACTGGCTGTAAAGTTTTCCTGTCGAGTTCGTTGGCAATTAAACTAAAAGGTAAATACGCAATTCCCCCTCCATGTATGGCTATATTCTTGAGAATTTCACTGTCATCGGCCTCCACTGTCTGAGCTATCTCAACGGTGGAGTACTCGCCATTCAGTTCGAAAATCCAGCGATTACCACCAACCAATGTACTGGCATACAGACAGCGATGGTGTTTGAGATCATCGGGGACAATAGGTCTGCCGTTTTTTTGGATATAGGCCGGCGAGCAGCATGCCATTAATGGCTCTCTCAACAGTGAACGCTTAACTAGCAGGCTATCTTTGTCTTGAAAGCCGCGATAGGTGGCGTTGGCTCGTATTGCAAAGTCAACATCATGAACATGATCAACTTCAAATGCCGTTTCTAGCACGACAAAGTTAATCGATGGGTGAAGTAACAGGTACTCACCGATGATCTGACTCAGATAGTGCTTGGCAAATAACGGGGTACTGGCAATTTTGATGGTACCTTTGTCCTCGCTGCTCATGTTCTGGACTTCGTTGAACACATCGTCAATTTGGGTATACAGCAAGCTGAATCGGTCGAACAGTCGTTGCCCGGCTTGAGTTGGCGTAATTTTACGTGTTGTGCGCTTGAGTAAGCTAACCCCCATCTTTTCTTCCAACTCATTAAGCCACCGACTGGCAGCGGAAGGGGAGATATTATTGTGCTTTGCCGCTTCGCTGATCGAACCGGTTCTCACAACGTGAAGAAAGAAGACAACCTTGTCCAACATGAGTACATCCTAAAATCCATTTACCCTCATACAGTTATAGCAAGAAAATGCAACAAAATGATGAATAAATGCTCAGGCGGCAATGAGCACTGCATGCTGAAGAGGAAGGTATATCGTCATATTAGCAAAGCTGATTTGCATTAATGTGAGTAATATATTGGGGGGAATCCTCTAAAATACCAGAATACAGTGAGTTGTGTTGCCCGTCACAACTGCAGGCACTCGCTAATACCAGTTACAACCGTTTTGATGTCAACAGTTTGGTATTCATATAGGGGAATTAAAATGCTAAATAACAAAGTGTGTATAGTGACAGGTGGTGCCCAAGGGATTGGTCGCTGTATTGTCGAAACCTTTGCTAAGAATGATGCAACTCAGGTGTATGCATGTGATATGAACGCATCCGCCATGACGGACTTAGAAGCCAAGTATCCTAACGTTACAGCCGTCGAGCTTAATGTTTGTGATCGAGATAATATTGCAAATTTCGTTAAAAAAGTGAAATCAGAGTACGGTAAGATTGATGTGCTCGTTAATAATGCTGGTGTAACACGGGACAACCTGATTGAAAAGATGACAGAGGAAGATTGGGATTTGGTTTCCGATGTCAATTTAAAGGGGGTCTTTAATATGACCCAAGCCATTGCGCCAGTGATGGTTGAAGGCGGGGTTGGTTCAATCATCACCATGTCTTCAGTGGTGGGGACTGACGGGAATATTGGTCAATCCAACTACGCGGCAACCAAAGGTGGTGTGATTGCCATGACAAAAGGTTGGTCCAAAGAGTTCTCGCGTAAAGGTGCCCAAGTGAGGGCCAATTGTATTGCACCTGGATTCATTGAAACACCCATGACTGTCGACCTGCCGGAAAAAGTGTTGGATTACATGAGGCATAAAACACCGTTAGGCCGTATGGGTAAGCCGCAGGATATTGCCAATGGTGCCTTGTTCTTAGCTAGTGACAATTCAGCATTTGTTACAGGCCAAACATTGAAGGTTGATGGTGGATTAGTTATTTAAGATAACATGATTCGTCATTATTTTGACGGTTGCTTTGGCAGCCGTTTTTTATTGAACGCTGGTTCATTAACCGTGGTTAGATTTGTTTTTATATATTGAGTGTAATATAAATAATATGTTTATCATATTGTGATAGTTATATCAAAAACCCCTCGAATAATAGCTTTACAAGCATATTGCTACTTTAGTAGATTACATATCATATTTATACTTAGAATAAAAAACAGATAGTGCAATCACGCTCAACAGCCACAGAGTTATTCTATCAACTCCTCGATGCTAATGATGAAGACAAATGTGTGGTTTTGTCTAAGTTAGCGAATGAAGACTCAGATGTTTATAACGAGCTTCAACAACTACTTGAAGTTAGCGATAGGCAGCCTTTAACATCGATTATTGGTTTCTATGCTCAGCATGCGATGGGAGATGAGCTCGATTTTTCAGGACAGATAGTTGATAAATATCAACTTACTAATGAACTAGGTAGAGGGGGCATAGGGGTCGTTTATGCTGCTCACCGGGCAGATGAAACATTTGAACAGCAGCTAGCAATAAAGTTTATCCAACCACACTTAACTCAAGTTTTGGGTAAGCGAGCTTTATTTTCTGAAGCACAGTTATTGGCGCGTTTGAATCACCCCTGTATTGCTAAAGTCTTTGATGGCGGTGAACATCAGGGATGTGTTTATATTGTGATGGAATGTGTTGAAGGTGACACATTAAACAGATATGTGCAGCAAAAAAGATTGTCTGTTGTCAATAAGCTAAAGCTTTTTCAACGTATTTGCTTGGCGATAGAACATGCCCATCAAAATCATATCCTGCATGCTGATATAAAGCCTGAAAATATTCTTGTTGATAGCCAACATCAACCAAAACTTCTCGACTTTAATTTAACCCAGGCCATCAACAATAATGTGGAAAAGCAGGAAAGCGAACTTGTGGCTTTCAGTCGGGATTTCGCAAGCCCTGAGCAACAAAGTGGAGGGTTTCTAACCCAACAGAGCGATATTTACTCGCTGGGTAAGCTGCTATTGTTTTTATTTCCGCAGTCACGAGTTGATATTAAAGCTGTCATTGACAAGGCAACCCTAGATGAGCCTGCACATCGGTACAGCAGTATGAGTGAGCTTCGCGGTGATATAGATAATATCTTAGCGAATCGCCCCATATCAATGATGCAGAATATGCCGCTGTATTGTCTGGGTAAGTTTATTCAGCGCCGCCCTGTTCCCTTTTTGTCAGGGCTTTTATTGGTAGTGACTATCGGCGTGTTCACCGCCACTTTGGCCGTTCAAAATCAACGTTTAGTAGCAGAGAAAATCATTGCTGAAAATATGATGTATGAAGTGACCAGCATGATGTTTCATTCAAAAGGTAGTGATCAGGCCCTGATGTCGGTTGGTGCGATGTTGGATATTTCCCGCCGTCGAATTTTATCCAATCCTGATCTTCCGAAGCATATCAAGCAAAAGCTATTAATGATCATGATGACGCCGACACCGGATAAACACAAGATGGAACTGACGAGCAAGCGTAAGCCAGAACAACAATAACAATGTAACGAAGCAAAATACTAAAGGAAGAAAAACGATGAAATTTTCGATGTTGACTGGTCTTGCTATTGTTACTGTTTCTGCCATTGCCGCTGAATCTGTTTATGCTGCCGAACCGCATACTGGGTACTTCATTGACGCGCCTGTGACGGGGTTATTCTACGTCACAAGTTCCAATATAAAGGGTTTTACCAATAAAGGGGCGTTTCAATACCAGACCGGCGATGTGGTTAGCTTCTTTCTGGGAAACAATGAGAAAGGTCTGTTGCTCACTAAACTCTCTGGCCAACAGGTGATTACGCCAACACTATCGTCAACCAGTCCGAGCCGAAGTACCAACTTGACTCGGTTGTTGCTTTCTTTGGACAGTACTCCGCAAGACCGAGAGGAGATTCTGTTGTTGAGTGATATGTTGGCCGAGCCCAAGTTTCAACAGCAGTTGCGTCAACTTGATCTTAATATCATCGACAGCATTAAAGATACCATTGATATTGATTGGGTTTCTGCCAAGGAAGCGGTGGAGCATCTTAATCAAAGCCAGCAATACATTGAGTCCCATTTCACCTCTGATGAGGTTGTTTATTCACCGCTTAACAAACGGTTCCGGAACGTAGTGATTAAGAAAAAGGACCCACAGGGAAGAGCGTGTCTGGTGGATTTACGCTATATCGACCGAGCTAACTACAATACACCGATTGGTGAACTCGATTATAAAATTACATCATCTCATTTAATCCAGTACCCCAGTACCGGGGACTATTTCCGTAACTGCTACCTTGACCGTTCAAAGGGGTTAGAAGCGGTTCTTGAAGAACCGATCGCACATTTTGTTAACTTCAAGGGGCTAGTGGGCTGCAGTGCCCAAGGCTGTACTCGCCATGATTTAAACGGTTTTGCAATTGATGATCACGATGATGAGGGGGATTGGAAGTACCGAACGATGGCGATTAACTTTGATCCCACCACCGAGCTTTTGATGGAGAAAGTACAGGGACTAGGGCCTAAAGCGGAGGTCCGTCATGCTAATCGGGGTGAGATGCTCTGGTTTACCTATCCTGAAGAGCTGGGGCATCAAATTCCAGTTGAAGGAATATGGAAGCAGACAACATATATCGATTCCGATATTGAACAGCGCTGTTTGAGGGTTGGTGGAAATCAGGTTTGGTTGGGGGCTGAAGGGGGCGAGGATTGCCCGAAACAACGCGCTGAGTATACCCAAAATGTGACTGATGAATATGCGGACATGTGGTGGCTTAAAAATCCTTCTGCGAAAGCAGAGCTGGCACAGATGAACGTGATGGTTCGCTGGTATCCGGCAGGGCAGTCCCCAAGGTACACCACCTGGGAATATCTGCCAGCTGGAAAGGGGTGGGATCAGGGGATCTTATACCGTTTTCAGCAAACCATTACACGTCATCAGGATGGTTCTGATCAGATCCAAGCCTATGCGATATCAGAATTTAAGAAAGTGTTCGGAGAAAAATAATGTCATCTGAAAGCGCAGAAATTACGCAGATCATTCAACAGTGGCAGGCTGGAGATAAACAAGCAGAGAGCCAACTGTACCAGTTTGCTTATTTGCAACTGCGCACTATTGCCAAGCAGGAAAGAGATCGCAGTGCAGAGAAATATGGTCTTGAGAATGATGTCTTGATAGATAGCGTCAACAGCACAACAGCACTGGTTCATGACGCTTATTTGAAATTGTCGAATACTGATATGGCTGATGTTGATAGCAAGCGAGAGTTCTATCTGATGGCTGCCAAGGTGATGCGGCAGATTTTGATTGATAACGCGAGGTCGCTACAGGCGCAAAAGCGCCAGCAACTGACGATGTTGCCTGAGTCCAACGATGATAAATTCGAACAATTCATGATTATGGATAAAGCCATTGAGCGCTTTAGTGTGCGTTACCCTCGTCAGTCAAATGCCCTCAAACTGAAGTACTTAATGGGAATGCGTACCCAAGAAATCAGTGATTTACTTGAATGTAGCGCAAGTCTGATTGAGAAAGATTTGAAGTTCTCTCGCTGTTGGCTCCAGTCACGGATGGCATAATCAAAGATGAAATCGTCAGTTTCGAAGGTTGCGGTCAGCGTAGTGCTGGCTGCAACTGGTTGGTGGTTGTATCAGACACCGGCTATCGCGTTTTTTAGCCTTGAGCCAACGGAAAGTGTATTGGTCAGCATGTCAAAAAAGCACTCTCTGCGAGATATGGCTTCCCCTTTGGGAACTCTCGTTAGTGCGCCAATCACCATTCGCAAAGTTGAAGAGGGTGTCAGCAAGCAGCAAGTCGATATTGAAAAAGCACAACTTGAGCTGCATCGGCGGTATGAAAATAAACCGCAGAACGAGCAATTGTCCTTATTATCTAATGAGTGGCAGTCGGAAAGTGACGCACTGCAAATACTGCCAGCATCTTCATTAAACATTTCAGCCTTGAGTAAAGAGGCTAGCAATCGCTCGGGGGTTTTTGAGGCAAGCAATATAGAGGTAAGGTTGGAGGATGTGAACCTCGAAGCTGCAGGTGGCAACCATAAGCCGCGAGTAAACCCTGCGGTATTAAAGCAATTGCAGGCAACGGTCAACCAATGGAGCTTTTCACAAGAAGTACCAGCCCGCTATAGCTTATCGTTAAATGGCCTGTTTACTGATCCTGAAGGGGATGCATTGACCCAGCAAGCCAACATTAACATTGCTGGATTACAGGTGAGTGGCAGCAATATGCTAATGATCCAGGGGGTACCGCAATCTTCCGTGTCTACGCCATTGCTCCGCTTGGCGGCAAGGGATGATTATCACGGTACCAGCCAAGCCGCATGGGCAAATGTCAGTCTCTCGTTGCCTGCGGTTGAGCTACTAACGGAGGAGTCACTTCACCCCTTAGAGGGAAAGACGTTATATCGACTTGAAACGACTCAACTGTTAGCCGGGGTTTATTATAACTACGAGGTAGTGTACTGCGAGGCGTGGCGATTTATTGATGGTATCGCTTACTTTGCCGCGTCGGATAATAGAACCCAGTGTCCCTTGGATGTTCAGTTGCAGGAGATTGGTTACTATGACTTTGATGAGAACAATGATTTGGTTGTAAATAGCAATGCTGAAGGCATGCGGCAACAACGTTGGAAACTAAAAAAAGAATACCCTTCAACCCTACAACCAGGTGTGACAAATTATTTTACGACTGTTTATGGTAACTCAGGTAGCGAAACATATACCTTGCAGGCAAGTAAAAGTGCCATGGAGGCAAGATTGAATATCAGGACCGGCGAATATGTGTATCAAATGAGATTCTTTGATTACCTCTATCCGCAAGCCAATGGGCAATATGTTTTGGGGCAAATTGGTAACTATATTTATGATCGCAGTGTGATGAATGATCCACATGTTGTAATGGATTCCGATTTGAATATGCAATCTTGGCTGACTGATTTGTCTTGTGCACAACTTCTTCCTTATTGGCAGAGCAATACGTTAGCAGGTCAGGGTGAAACCGGCGATATTATTTCTGAATCTGATAACCCATGGGGAGACAACTTAGACCCTATTCAATGTGGTGTCGTAAGGCACCCTGATTGGCTAAAGGATTATGTCTACATGGGATTACACTATAGTGACTATGATATTTTTGTACCCGGTGAAATTTATAGTTATGTGCTGAAGCCAAAACCAGAACTTGCCCATATAGTCGAGGAGGTAAAGCTCAATTTGCATTATCATGAGCCTTGGCCGTGGCCTCACAAACAACAATAAACCTGCAAATACTAGAGCTTGGGCAGTAGGAGGCCGCCCAAGCTGTGCGCTTTGTTAAAAATGCCACAATGCCTGAATACCGGTATTGAAGCTGTAGGTTTCAGCATCGGGTAAAATGGCTATCCCTTGTTTTACTTCACCTTGACTATCGATGAAGCTGACTGGTTCTGGGTCTGATTCAAAGCGCTTTTCATAGCCCATCATGACATACCAACCCAAGTGCAACCCAGGCATGACTTCATAGCTTAGGGTGCCTTCTAGCGATGTGCGGAAGCCAAAGTCATCAAAGGTTGTATCAACAAACTTAGTATTTTCTGTTTTGCTCCAAATTGGAACGCCAATTATCCAGCGACCGCTGAACTTCCATTTGTTGTCACCAAACAGGGTGCCATTATCATAAGCTACGCCTGCATCAATGAAGATATCCGTTGATTTTTCTTCCCAGGTATCACCTTTGCGAAATACTGGGTTTTCATATCCATTTAGGCCCTCAAGACCATACCGTTTGTAAGATTGGTAAGTAAGGGATGGCCCTGCCACAAGACGCCAGCACGGTGTCCATTTGTAATGAAGCAAGATATTGGTTGAGGTCTTGAGGTATTCAAATTGGTTTTTTTGATATGCCTCTCCAGTATTTCCGTGCCAAGTTTCGGTTGAACTGATAGGTGAAAATGTTGCCAGCGCATCTATCGAGAAATCAAACCTTTCATTGATTTGATAGAGGCCACCCGTATTAAGCATCGGGCTAGATGCTGAAACATCAGACTTTGCTACGCCTTGACCAGAGTAAGATTCTTGATAGGTGATATTCTCAACACCCATTGTTATATAGGAATAACCATCCTTATCACTGGCAAACGACGGGATCGCCAACGAAATGGCTGGAAATAAACCAAGCCAACACCATTTATTCATTATTTTGTCCCTGACGGAATGTTGGCCGAGGATATTAACGGACAGATTATATTTTCCAACCTTTGGCATAGAAAAAAATAAAAATAAATTTTACGGATTTTTTTTTGTTTTTCGTTTCTTGAATAAAGATCATAAAGCCATAAAAATACGCACCTTTCCTTGTGGCAGCGATGCTTTGCGAGGAAGGCTAAAACAAAAAATGACAAAGGTTTAATCAAATCCATCAAGGGACGTAATTCATGAAAAAGATTTCTGTGCTTGCAGCATCTGTCGCTATTGCCTTAACTGGTTGTGGTGGCTCCGACAGTAATTCAGATGCAGGCGGTAATACTGGGAATCCAGATATTCCAGCACCGGGTGGTGCCGTCGTTATTACCGGCTTTGACGGCTATTTTAAAAATGCTGTACTTTTTGTTGATAGCAATAATAACGGTGTTTGGGATACCACAGAAAACGCTCTTGGTGTGACCGATGGTAATGGCCAGGTTGAGCTAGACAAAAAACCGGAAGGTGTATTGGCACTGCAGACGGTTGTTCCAAATACTGATATGCAAAAGCGCATGATCGCGATTAATCCTGAGAAATACGCTGGTGGTTATACGGTGGATATGGACCACCCTTCTCAGCCAATGGCTCATGAATTAGTGTTCCGTGCTCCGAACTCGTCTGATGTTATTTCGCCAATTACCGACTTGGTCGCGATTGAAATGGCGAAAAATAAATCCAAATCAGAAGAAGAAGCCAAGCAAGCTGTTAGCGAGGCACTGGGTGGTGATGTCGAAGCGCTTTATACTGATTTTGTAACGGGTAAGCACGCCGATGCAGTATTGCATAAAACAGCCCAGATTCTGACTGAGTCAAAAGCAGCCAATACTAGCTACGAAGACAAGGCAATGGACTTTGCTAAAGAAGCTGACACGGTTGTTGGAAATATGAGTGAAGAAGATGTCAAGAATAAAGACATCAAGCCTGTGATTAAGGATGATAATCCTTCGGGGGATATTTTTGATCCAGTTGTTATTACCAACAGTAAGCTGATTGTTGATAAAGCTATATTTGATAAAGCAGATGCAGGCATCCCGTCAAGCATCAAGGAAAATGCCAACTTTGGTGGTGTGACAGTATCCGTTGAAGGTCTGTTTACTGATGCTGATTTGGAAGATGCTATTGTACCAAAATTGCAGCATACGCTTGAAGGTACAGGTATCGTGGCGGTGCTATCACTAGATGGCAAGATGCTTACCCTTGAGCCTGCTAACCCAGTAATGAAACCTGGCCACTACACGATCACTCTGACAGCAACTGACGTGAACTCAGAAAATACGCAGGTAGGTACGTCCAGCGCTGTATTTGAAGTTGAAATCACTGCAAACAACCTAGCTCCAGAGGTGGATGATGCTGAAAAGGTTGCGCTGCAAGCAGAAGTCGATGCTTGGTACTTAGAGCAAGGCGAAGTCTTTGAACAGTCTCTGAGTGTATCCAATTTGTTCTCAGACAAAGATGGCACCATTGAAGATCACAGCGTTACTGATCTAAAAGTGTCAGGTTTAACTGCCAAAGTTGAAAATGGTATTGTGGTTATCGCGGGTACACCAAAAGAGCAATATGCTGCAGGCCAAACATTCAAGGTGACTGCAACAGATGACCGTGGTGCGACAAGTGACGTGCAGTTCATCCTGCCTGAAGTCAAAGAAGGCGTAACGCCACCGCCAGCTTCGCATCCGCTGGAAAACCAAACATGGTATGTCCTAGAGCATGGTAGCGATGATGGTAACGATAATGATGACCTAGATTACAGCCGTGTATGGTGTGACTCGTACCGTTTTGAGGATGGTCGAGTTTATTGGGGCGGCCGTACTATTGAAAATAAGGATGTGTGTTCTGAAGCAACGATCCTAGAAGAAGGCGCTAGTTACCGTATCGATAATGATCAGTTTATTGTGACTTTCCCGAGTGAAGAAAAACGAGGAGAAACCGAAGAGTATCTATACACGATTGCCCAGGATGCGGATTACCTTTCTAAGGGGGCGAAGGTTGTATTGTTCTCTGACCTTGATCAAACTGAAGGTGAGCGTTACAGCTGGTTGAGCAGTAAGTCAGATGCTGAAGCTCGATTGAAGCTACAATCGGAGGCAGGCTATGAAGATCGTGATTTCCCAATGTATGTCCCTGCTAGCGAAAATGAAACATATGCTGAAGGTCAAGTCAGCTTGCAGATGACCAACTTTGGTGGTCAAAGCCGAGTTAGCGTATTTATTGACACAGCAGACAATGAAACGTTCTCATGCGACGATTTGCGTGAATTCTACCAAAGCTTCTATGTATCGGCCGATAGTATTGAGGGCCACTATGCTTTCGCAGATATGCAGTGGGGTTGCTACGATGAAGAATCACCACAAGGTGCAGCTATGAGCATTGATATGCCAAGTGAATTTGTTGATGGTGAAAAGTACAGCATTATCGGTGCAGTGAAAGATAGCCAAACCAAGTACATCGAAGCGATCAAGTTCAACATGGTGTGGACTGGCGAAGGTAACAACGAATAACTAAATAGGTTTGGCTAGGAAAGAATAATCCCCTGTTTAACGACAGGGGATTTTTTATGTGTGCTATTAAATCTAATGTGGCGGAAATGCTGTGCTGCTTGCGATCAAAAGTGATTGGAAAAGAAATCGTTCTCCCATTGAGTGGATAGGGAAGAACCGAGTAAGCGAAGTTTAATCCAGTGCGTAATGCTATCTAGCATGATGCTGTCCTTTTGCCAGAGAACTACTGGCTGTTAAATTGAGACCCAAAGGTATATCACTAAAATTCAGCTTACAGTTGTACGCTGAATTTCTTGGCCGGTCAATGAAATAGTGTTCATTATTATGGCAAATTGTTAATGACGTATGCCTAGTTCATTTTTTTATAAAACTTTCAGCAGTCAGATTTGCTAGTTGCAAGGTGGAAAAGTTGTTCTGATAGGTTTAAAAATCACAAAAGCCCTACTAATTAGGGCTTTATGTGTATAACTGAGTGATCTTGTAGTGAGTCGTGTTCTGGACTTTCAGTCGCTTGAGTTCAGACAACCTACGGAATGTATTTCACGCTATCGCGCTTAACCAGCGTTGGCTCTAGCTGGATCACCTTGTTGGTTTCATGCTTATTCTGGATTTTCTCGAGCAGAACATCGACCGCTTGCTGGCCCAAACGGTGCTTCGGCTGGTGGATAGTGGTCAATGATGGGGTAATGTACTTCGCCAGTTTAATGTCGTCGTAGCCGACAATAGAAAGATCTTCGGGTACACGGATCCCTTGTTTGCTGGCGGTGTTTATCACACCCATTGCCATCATGTCGTTACAGACAAAAAGTGCTGTCGGTAACGGGCCTCGACTCAAAACGTCGTTAAAGGCGATTTCTCCGCCTTCACACTCGAAGTTGCCTGATGCAATCCACTGTTTATTGACATCTAAACCGGCTTCTTCCATCGCCTGCACATAACCGGACAAGCGTTGTTGGGCGGTCAGCTTATCAAGCGGCCCTGTTAGGCAGCCAATCTGGGTATGGCCTTGCTCGATAAGATGCTTAGTGGCGAGGTAGCCGCCATGGTGTGAGTTATCTTGGATCTTGTCGCTTGGGAAATCGATCGGGCCCCAGTCCATGACCACGGTGGGCACGGGTTGGTGGCGGGAAAACAGGTCGAATGCCTGACCATCGACCTCGCTGCACATCAGCAGCAGGCCGTCGACACGCTTTTGCAGCAGAATATCAAGGCTGTCGCGCATTCGGGCAAGATCACCCTCGGTGTTACAGAGGATCAGGTTATAGCCTTGTTCATAACAGCGTCGCTCAACCCCTTTTACCACTTCACCAAAAAACGGATTGGTAGAGGTGGTGACTAACATGCCGAAAGTACGGGTGTGGTTAACCTTCAGGCTTCGCGCTAACGCCGACGGGGCATAGTTCAGCTCTTTCACTGCCGCCATCACGCGGACAGAAATGTCTTCACTGACAAAGCGGGTTTTATTCAGGACGTGGCTAACGGTGGATGTTGATACTCCAGCATGCTTTGCTACATCTTTGATTGTCGCCATAGGTTCTCCCTGAACCGTGCCACGATGGGCACGGTATCAATTACTTACTGGTGCTCAATAAGAAAACGTTCCACTTCACGACGGTGCGGAATAGACGTTTGAGCACCCATTCGGGTGACTGAAATTGCAGCAGCAGCATGGGCAAATCGGATAGCATCGTCCATCGCCTTGTTTTCCTGCAGACCGGTCAGCAAGGCACCGTTGAAGGTATCACCAGCTGCGGTCGTGTCTTTGGCATCAACACGATAGCCTGGAACTTGGCGGCTTTCACCGTTTGCACTGATCCATACCCCTTGGCTACCTAAGGTGATCATAACCTGTTTGATGCCTTTGTCGTGAAGGGCATCGGCTGCCTGCTGTGCGCTGGTAGTATCGGTAACCTTGATACCTGTAAGCAATTCCGCTTCAGTCTCGTTAGGCGTAATCATATCAATATGTTGCAATAAGTCATCCGATAATGGCTGAGCTGGTGCTGGGTTGAGCACCACGCGAGTTCCTGCCAGTTTGGCCACTTTAGCCGCAGCTTCAATAGTAGCCATCGGTGTTTCTAGTTGCATCAGTAGTGTATCGGCCTGTTTGATCAGGTTGTGATGCGGTGCGATACGAGCAGGGCTCAGGCAGGCGTTGGCTTCAGCCGATATGGCGATGCTGTTCTCACCGGTTGCCGCTACCTGAATCATTGCAATGCCGGTTGGCATCTCTTTTTCAATCATTACACCATCGGTATTCATGCCTTCTTTGGCAAATTCTTCACGCATCTCATGACCGAAGCTGTCATCACCAACACACGCGATGAAGGCAACATCAGCGCCTAGGCGAGCGGCTGCTACTGCTTGGTTCGCCCCTTTACCGCCAGGGATTACACAGTAGCTATGGCCATGCAGCGTTTCCCCCGGACGAGGGAAAGAAGCAACTTGCAAAACATGATCGGCGTTCACGCTGCCAAGAACGACTAATTTATTCATATTGGGACCTTTCTCATTCTCATTGGCCAAAATGTATGGCTTAGCAGGTTTGGTATGTTGCTAAGCGATAGATTTTGAACACTTTCTGGGGGTGGGGGGCAGGGTATAACCCGAAGATCCGTTATACCCTGCCCGGCTATTGGCTTTGAACCTGTTACCAATCGCCACTAGCCTCATGCCTTCTCTTATTCTGAAATCACTTTCAGAGGAACTGGGATGTTTGCTTCAACCTGCTCGCCTTTTAGCATTTTGTCGGCAGTTTCTACACCCAATGAACCAATCAGATCTGGCTGCTGGGCGATAGTTGCACCGAGCATGCCGCGTTTAACTGCTGCGATACCGTCTTCAGTACCATCGAAGCCGACGATTAGGACTTCTTTGCCTGAAGCCTGAACAGCGCGAAGGGCACCCAGTGCCATTTCATCGTTCTGGGCAAATACCGCTTGAACATCTGGGTTCGCGGCAAGCATGTTTTCCATTACGTTCAGACCTTTAGTACGGTCGAAGTCAGCTGGCTGGCTTGCTAGTAGTTCCATACCGCTGCCATCAACGGCTTGCATGAAGCCTTTACCACGTTCACGGGCTGCAGAGGTACCTGCGATACCTTCTAGCTGGATAACGCGAGCTTGTTCACCCACTTTCTCCATGATGTATTTACCGGCCATCTCACCACCAGCAACGTTGTCAGAAGCAATGTGGCTGACCACTTCACCACGGCTTGCACCACGGTCTAGTGTCAGGACTGGGATCTTAGAGCGGTTTGCCATGCGGATAGCATTAGAAACTGCGTCAGAATCGGTTGGGTTGATAAGAATTGCCTTCACACCACGAACGGTAAGATCTTCCACGTTGGATAGCTCTTTACTTGGGTCGTTTTGTGAATCAAGAACAATCAGGTTATAGCCCAGCTCTTTTGCTTTTGCCTCAGCCCCTTCCTTCATGGTGACGAAGAATGGGTTGTTCAGCGTTGATACGACCATAGCCATAGTGTCCTGCGCGGCTGCCGTAGAGCTGAATGAAGCTGACAGTACAGCGGCAGAGATCAGGGTTGCTAACTTTTTCATTCTATTTTCCTTTCTACATATGTCGGGTAAAAGCGGGCAGGGGGCTACCCGCATACAGAGGTTACTTATTTTTGTTATCTACAAGGACTGCCAGCAAAATTACCACTGCTTTTGCAATCATTTGGTAGTAGGAGGAGACATCCAATAGGTTAAGGGCGTTGTTCAAGAAGCCGATGATCAGAGCACCAATCAAGGTACCCATAATGCGGCCTTTACCACCGGCTAGGCTGGTACCGCCAAGGACAACAGCAGCGATAGCATCAAGCTCATAGCCCATACCAGCCGTAGGCTGCGCTGAGGACAGGCGTGAGGTTACGATGAGACCGGCAAGTGCAGCAAGCAGACCACAGATGGCGTAAACACCAATCTTGACGCGATCCACATTGATACCAGATAGGCGAGCCGCTGATTCGTTACCACCCAGTGCATAGATGTAGCGGCCGAAACGGGTGTGGTTTAGCAGGTACCAAACTGCAGCGAATACAATCACCATCAACCAGATAGGGACAGGGATACCCATAGCGTAACCCGTACCGAACCAAGCAAAACTGTCTGCCACATCAGTAAAACCGGTAGAAATAGGTCGACCATCTGTGTACACCATGGTCACACCACGCAGCAGCGTCATGGTAACCAAGGTGGCAATAAAGGCCTGGACTTTACCCTTGGCGATAATCACACCACTGATAGCGCCGAGCGCTGCACCGGCAAGTAATGCGGTTGGGACGGCAATCAGTACTGGGACCTCCATGCTAATCAAGGAAGCGGCAAAAGCGCCACACAAGGCAAGGACGGAGCCGACACTCAGGTCAATACCTGCTGTCAGGATTACCAGAGTCATACCCACTGCAATAATGGCGTTTACCGAGGTCTGGCGCAGGATGTTAAGGATATTGTCGACAGTGAAGAAGTTCGGGTTCAGGAATGACACCACGACAATAAGGAAAACCAGTGCAATCAGAGACTTCTGTTCGATAAGCCATTCTTTGCTAAATAGCTTGGCGCTACCGGTGTTTTGTTGCTTGGTCATAGCGTTGCTGCTCATGCTGCTACCTCGTTGATTTGTTTACCCACAGCGCAGGCAAGAAGTTTTTCTTGGTCGGCATCTTCAGCCATGAATTCGCCACTGATTTTACCTTCGTGCATGACCAAAATGCGGTCACTCATGCCGAGTACTTCCGGCATTTCAGAAGAAACAAGAATGATGCTCATCCCTTCTGACTTAAATTGGTTGATTAGCTGGTAGATCTCTTTCTTGGCGCCGACATCAACACCGCGAGTCGGTTCGTCAAGGATCAGAACTTTAGGCCGGGTCATTAGGCCCTTAGCGATGGCGACCTTCTGCTGATTACCACCAGAAAGGTTACCGATGATCTGGTTACGGCTTGGGGTCTTGATGTTGAACAGGCGAATGAAATCTTCTACTGCCGTCACTTCGTCGTAGTGTCGAAGCTGGACACCTTTTGACAGTTGTTCCAGTGAACAAAGCGACATATTTTCTTTCACGGATAGGCCGAGGATCAGGCCGTCACCCTTACGATCTTCAGAAATGTAAGCGATACCATTGGCTAGGCCATCTTGCGGGCTTAATGGGTTGATTGCTTTACCATCAAGCACAATATCACCGGATTCACGTTTTAGAGCGCCGTAAATGACTTTCATCAGTTCGGTACGGCCAGCACCCATCAGGCCGGATACCCCCAATATCTCACCGCGATCCAACGTAAAGCTGACATCTTTAACCCCTGCGCCATTTAAGTTTTTCACCTCAAGGCAAGTGGTACCGTGCTTCACATCGACTCGAGGGTATTGTTCGTCAAGGCGACGTCCCACCATCATCTCGATCATGATATCTTCATCAATATCTGCCACAGCTCGTTGACCGATGAATTTACCATCGCGAAGTACCGTGATGTCATCACAGATCTCGAAGATTTCTTTCAGGCGGTGGGAGATATAAACAATGCCAGTGCCTTCTTCACGCAGCTCATTGATCACTTTGAAGAGGGACTCTGTCTCGGTATCGGTGAGGGCGTCTGTCGGTTCATCCATGATGATGACTTGAGATTTGAACGACAGCGCTTTGGCTATCTCTACCATCTGTTGTTCGCCAAGGCTCAGCTCGCCAAGCAAGCTACGCGAGCTGTGCTTAACGTTTAGGCGTGCCAGTAGGGCATCTGCTTCCTTGTACATCTGTGACCACTTGATACCACCAAAAGAGTTGGTTTTTTCGCGGCCAAGATAGATATTTTCGGCAATGGTCAATTCAGGGATCAGATTCAACTCTTGGTGAATGATACTGATGCCTGCTTCCTGCGAATGGCGTGGCCCATTGAAGTTAACGGTTTCACCCTGGTAGCGAATTTCGCCGGCGTCCATATGGTAGATGCCCGTTAACGCTTTCATCAGTGTGGATTTACCAGCGCCGTTTTCACCCATCAAGGCCATAACCTTGCCCGGGTAGACATTCAGGCTGGCTTTATCCAACGCTTTTACGCCGGGGAATGCCTTTTCGATGTCTTTGAGTTCTAGAATTGGCTGAGTCATAGGGAGTCCTTGCAACTAGGCCTTAGTAACTACAGGGTGCATTTAAAACACAACGCCGGCTTGGAAAATGACATTGGCATACGGGGTGCATTCGCCCGTGCGGATCACCGCTTTACTGTTTTGTGTGTGCACTTTGAATGCTTCGTGAGGAACATAAGCGATGCTGATTGTTTTTCCACACATGGCTTCTTCTTCACGGAGTAGGGCAATCAGCGTATCGTGATGCTCAGGGCTGACTTGCTTGAATTCTTCTGCCATCACCACACCTTCAATCTGCATTTCGCCCAACAAGGCT
Organism: Photobacterium sp. DNB22_13_2; assembly: GCF_052873915.1. NCBI lineage: Bacteria > Pseudomonadati > Pseudomonadota > Gammaproteobacteria > Vibrionales > Vibrionaceae > Photobacterium > Photobacterium sp. DNB22_13_2. Next base: position 38,528 of record NZ_JBNNXU010000006.1, on the reverse strand, counting down.
TTAACCGTTTGAATGAAAGTTGGGACACCAGGGATAAGGGCAAGGTCAATACGTTGGGTTTCATCTGGAATCGGTAATCCCGCGTCACACACTGTGACTTCATCGGTATGGCCGAGAGTAGCGACCAAATAAGACAGCTCAGAATTGATGAGTGCGCTCTTTTTCATGCTTGCACCTTAATTATTGATGGTGGTGATGCTTCTAACGTCGTTGCCAACCTTGGCTGTGTCATCCGTGTCATAAATTACCATCGAAACGATTACGCAAACGTTTCGATGGCTGTAAATGTAAAAGCAAACGTTTCGATGCGCACTAATTATGGTTGAAAAATGTGATTGGGCTCAGAAGAAATATGCTTTGGGTGAATGTTTTTTGTGCGTCGTCTAGAAATCTATGTAGAGGTTATGTGATTTTTATGTAAGGTTTTGCAAAGGTCGCGACTTTACTTTGATATCGGGTATATTAAAAGCGTATTATTACAGTGTTATATCCTCAGGCAACTTGCCTTCCTTGGGGATAGATTTTTAATCACCCAAATGGATTTATCGTGATGGTAACCGTGCTTCAGCTTCAACCTATTCTTCTCAGTATTGCTCCCGTTTCGGTGGCAGTTATGCTGTATTCCATGAAGAGCAAGAAATTGTGGCTAATGCGGGTTTCACTGATAGGGATGGTGATTTCTGTCTTTCTGTTGTTTGCATTTCAGTATCTTGATTACCGTTATCTGGAAAACTGTTTGCTGCAAGGGGAAGTCTACAACCCTTTTCAGAGCTCCTGTCTCAAACTCAATTAGCGATAGCGTGTTTTTCTTAATGCCAAATCAGCTCAGTGTTGCCAAGATAACCTGTGCACTGGGGAAAGCGGCATAGGCTTCATCCCCGATACAAAGCTGTGAAACATCTTCGCTCCCTTTATCGATTAGGGCACAAATCTCATCTTCTTGATTCAGCGTTAAGGTAACTTCAACCGAGTTGTCATCCGCATCAATTGCTTTCACCCTTCCTTTCAACCAGTTTTGTTCAGATGTGGTATCAGATTTTTCTGCTTCTGAGGAGAGCGAGGGTAGTGACTTGGACATTAATGAAGGTAGCTTGATATCAATGGCCGGCCCTTTGATAAGAGCAACCACATCTTTACCCGGGTGAAGGTTCAACCGAATCGTACTGCCATGTGTAATAGTGGCGGTTAACTCAATGCCGTCTTGTAAAACGACAGTGATCAGATCATGCAGGGCATGGTTTTCAATTTGTTTAATTGTGCCAAACAGTTGATTCCTAGCACTGGTTTGTAGTGATAGTTTACTCATAACGCCCAGTAAGCTGTGTAGCGGAACTGAGTCATCATTGAGGGCTTCTAAGCCCATAGACTGGATTTGCTCTAATAGTTCATACATCTGCACTAAGCGGTGGCCATGATTTGTCAGCGAAGCGCCACCACCGCCTTTCCCTCCTTTTTCTGACTCGATGAGAGGGTGCTCTGACTGGTTGTTCATTTCTTTAACAGCATCATAAGCCGCCTTATAGCTGATCCCAGCTTGCTTGGCACCTTGGCTAATCGACCCTGTTGAAGCAATTGCTTTTAATAGGGCAATACGACGGGGATTAGCGAACATTTTGCCTTGTTGTGACAAGGTGAGAATTGCGTCGAAATCCATAGTGTTATCCAATGCCTTTTAGCCAATGTGTGCCAGATCATAAACCGCATTAATGCTTTGTCGTAGAGTATACCCGACTTTAAGTAGTGATTGATTTATAAAACAAAAATAATCAATAGATTAAGAGATACGAAACGATGAAACCAAAGCAAACCTTACTATTTATTCTTAACGATGCCCCTTATGGTTCAGAGCGTTCATTTAATGGCTTACGGTTAGCCATTAATCTCGGCGAGCAAAGTGAGGCCGACACTGAAATTAAGATCTTTTTGATGTCTGATGCTGTTAGTTGTGCACTGCCAGCCCAAACGCCGGGAGAAGGGTACAATGTCCAGCAAATGCTTGAGATTTTACTGGCTCAAGGTGCTGAAGTGAAATTGTGCAAAACATGCTGCAATGCCCGTGGTCTTTCGTCATTGCCGCTTATCGAAGGGGCTGAAATAGGCACTTTGGATGAGCTAGCGCTATGGACATTACAGGCCGATAAGGTCGTGACCTTCTGAGGTACTCATTTCGCAATGTAATTGATCAATCCGGTTTGGCTTTCAGGCCGGATAACTGTTTTTCGATAGCAGCAATACAGGTAGTAACATTAATTGGAGGCTGCTTAGGGTAGGGGTGAAGGGCATACACCGGGTTTTGACCAAGCTGGTGGTTTGGAAATAAAACCGAGAGGTGCGGTTTTTGATGAAAAATGTAGTCGGGGATGAGGCCAATTCCCGCACCGGATTCAATCAAGCTCAAACAAGTATGAAATGAATCGGCTCGGCAGGTGATATTCGCAGTGAAGTCGTGCTTTTCACTTACCATCTCTGTGTCACTCTGTAGAGCAGGCATGGTGGTAAATTGATGATGGATAGATACGGGCTGCCATTGATTGGCAATGTAACCTGCCATATCACCATCATTTTCTATCACGCCCTGAGTACCACAAAGTACATCCCTAAATTCTCCAATCCGCCTTTGCATTAATGTGTTTTCCGATGATGAGCCTACACGAATGGCAAGATCGATATGGTTTTCCATAAGGTTTAATGGTTGATCGCTACTGATCAGTTCTGGCCTTAGTTTGGGATAGGTTTTCAATAAACTGCTTATAGCTGGGGCCACTAAGGTCGCCATCAGGGCATCTGATGAGGTGATGACAATCTTGCCCTGTGGTTCTTGCTGGCTGTCTAAGGCTTGCTGCCAGGCAAAGTCTGCCAAGTCATTGAGCTTTTTGCACTCAGTGTAAAAGGCTTGGCCAGCCTGAGTCAGTGTTTGCCGCCGGGTTGTACGCTTAAGTAGACTGATCCCTAGCTCCTGTTCCAGAAGTTTAAGGTGCTGGCTGACGACAGATTTTGACAACCCAAGATTCTCGGCGGCGGTAGTGATTGAGCCGGATTCGACAATATGGGCAAACAAGGACATTTGGCGTAGGCGGTTCACTTTACTTTTTCTCTCTTATTGTCCGTAAAAACAGAACAGTCATTTCTTATACGCTTGTTTTTCTATATTAATTGAGTGCCTACACTTAGGGCAACTTGATTTAGTAATGAAATAAGGAATTGAAATGGACACATTAGCGCGTTGTAAGGCAGGTATTGCGGCATGGCAGCAGGCATTCAACCAGCAAGACGCTGCAGGGTGTGCGGCGCAATACACTGAAGATTGTGTGATGGAAGCCAAACCGTTTGGTGTTTTTGAAGGACGCGAAGCTATTCAGGGGTTTTGGCAGAACATTATCGATCAGGGTTTTGCCGAGGTTGAATACAGTGATGTTCAATGGGAAGCAGAAGGTGAAAGCGGCTTTATCTTGTCGTCTTCATGGACCATGAATAAGGCATTTGGTGTTGTACATCGTGAACATTGGGTAGTGCAAGACGATGGCAATGCTCGTTTGGTGAGTGATTACTTCGAAGTACAGGGCGAGCGGTAAGTTAGTAAAGCTTCTAGCTTCTACTTATTGGTGATGATTTTGATGAGTTGGGAGCGAAAGGGAACAGAGTTAGGCTACTCCCCATTCCCCTAGTGTGGTCGTGCTATCTCAGTGTGCGACCATAGGCTCACAGATTTTTATATCTGTACTCCCTTGTTTTGCTACACCCTCAAGATTGGTGTTTAGCGGCTGATCGGTAAAGAGGTAGGCTGCTTCTTTAATATGACCAAGCTCAATCGACCCTTTCGGAATAAATTTAGACGAGTCCAGTGCGATGATGACATGACGCGCTGACTTCATCACTGTTTGGGTGATTACGGTTTCGTTTAAATCGTATTCCAATAATGTACCGTCCACATCCATTGATGCAGCACTGGTGATCAGGTAGTCGAAGCGGAAGTGCGAGATGAAATCCAGCGCTTCTGTACCGACGATACCACCGTTAAATGCTTTGATCTTGCCGCTAGGTATTAGCACGTCAATGCTTTTATTGCTATGCAATACGTTAGCAACCCGTAAGCTATTGGTGATCACTTGAAGGTTATTCTTATCCGCAAGATGACTAGCTATCACTTCGGCCGTAGTACCGATAGTAATGAATACCGTTGAGCCATCTGGGATCAGCTCAGCAATAGCCTTGCCGATAGCATGCTTTTGCTCTGTCGCTGAAACCTTACGGATTTCGTAGTCTAGATTAGTTTTACTGGCTGGAGAGCTTGCCCCGCCATGGTGACGGATCACTAACCGGTCTTCGCTGAGCTTTTTGATATCTCGGCGAATAGTCTGTGTCGATACGTCAAGCTTCTCAGCCAGCTCTTCTACGGTGTAATAGCCCTTGTCTATTACGAGTTTTATCAGTTTATCTTGTCTTGGATTCGTCACGTTAAATCCTTTACCGCTTATATTTACCGCTATTTATTATGTAGTTGGCTATCCACTTCCGATCTTGTCGGGATGCCTTCACGACCAACACGTTTGGTGCATTTTATTGCGGTGACCGTGTTAGAGAAAATCACCGATTCACGTACTGGTATGGCCTCAGCAACGGCTACGGTCAATGCACCGTGAAAGACATCACCAGCCCCCATGGTATCAACCACGTCGACTTTAATATCAGGCTGGTGGCAGAGTTCTTCGTTTTCGAATCAGCTACAGCCTTTTGAGCCGACTGTCACATAAACTTTGCCTTTTGTCTGTTTCTGAGCGATTTTGAGCCCATCTATTGGGTCACTACTTCCAGTGAACTTTTCTAGGCCCGGTTCAGAGAATGCCACATGGTCGGCTAGCTTGAACAGATCATCTATCGTATCCGGTGTGATACCTGCGTCCAATACCGAAGGAATATCATGTTTCTTGGCTTGCTCAAGGGCGTATTTTGCCCCTTCTACCCATCTTACAGCTGGCCTTTTTTGACGGGAGATAAATACAACCATGATTAATGATAAAGGAAATTTAACCGCCAAAGCACAGAAGTTCCTGCATGGGCTTATGATCAGTTGTTGATTGGGCTAGAAAAAATAAAGCGAGGGGCTATCCCTCGCTTTTTCGTTATTGAGTCATACTGAATTGTCTTTGGTGGTAACCGTTACGTGTATTACGCTACGCGGTCTGTGTGTCTTTCGTTGTTGTTTCTTCCGTAACATCCGTCTCGATAAGTTTGTTGAGACGGGGGGCAAGGTAAACACAAACCAAGCCAACAACCGTAGAGGCGATAGCCAAGGCGTAGAAGTAGTTTCCGTAAGACGCCAAGCTCTCGACCGGCGTCATTTCTACTTCACCCGTCGACGACAACCCGGCCACCCAAGCGCCAGCGACGGAGGCCAGTGCTAAGGTCATATTCCACGCGCCATAGATAAAGCCACGGATACGGCTCGGGAACAATTTGGCAATGGCGGATAGACCAAGGGCTGAAATCAACAGTTCACCAATCGCGAATAGGAAGTGAGGGGCGGCAATCCAGAATGGATTGAGCATGCCTTTTTCATCTCCGAAGTACTGTGAGAAGCCTGCCAAACCAAAAGCTGCCGCACAGATCAGCATCCCCAGTGCAAACTTACCCGGCATAGACAAGTCTTTGCCTTTCTCGCCCAGTGTTGTGTAGATATGAGCCAAAACAGGGCTGAGGAAAATAATCCATAACGGGTTGAATGACTGATAGGAAACCGGGTTGATGGCAATACCAAAGATCTCCGCTTCCACATTATTGATGGCAAAGAAGTTCAGCGAGGTTGGCATCTGGTTGTACAACACAAAGAACGCCAAGGCTTGCCCCATTAATACCAAGCCTACGATCATTCGTTTGCGACTGGTTGGCTGCTCTTTTTTCATTTCCTTAGTGATTAAGAACAAAATGACCAGTGCAGCAAGCGCTAACATAAACTGTGCCAATGGCAGGTTGGTTAGTAGGTAGCTGGCGGTTGCAACGGCGATCAACGCACCTGATAGGAATAAAGAGTTCGTCTTGAACGGAATTGCTCGCTTGTCGGCTTCGGTTGCCTGTTTGATTTTCTTGTGAAGCAACAAGTAAGTGATCACATTCACAGCCATACCGACACCCGACAAGATAAACGCCGATGTCCAGCCTATGCTGTAAGCCATAATCGGCGCGCCAAGCTGAGCGACAAAGGCACCGATGTTGTTGACCATATAGAATAAGGTGTAGGCACCGTCAAGGCGTGGGTCATTTTTGTCATAGGCAGAGGCAATGATCGTCGGTGGTGCAACACTACCGATACCACGGCCGACTGCCACCGTACCTAAACCGACAAACACGAAATGCGGTTGGGCAGTGATCGCCGAGTAAGCAATAATAAAATAACCGAGGCCTTGGAAGAAGAAGCCCCAGACCAAGGTTCGCTTCGCGCCAAGAATTTTATCGGCTAGCCAACCACCGACAAACAACATCGCTGCGCCGAGAGCGGCGAATGCACCGAAGGTGGCGAATGAGGCTTTCTGATCAATCCCCAGCTCTTCCCCCAAGAACACAGGCAAAATGGCCCATAGGCTATAGAAAGACAACGCCCACCAAAACTGACAGGAGCATAATATATAGAAGGTTAACGGGTGTTTAGAATGATTCTTCTTCATGTGCGGAGTTCCGTTTAGCTATGCGTTTTATAGGCCTTTGGTGAAGAAAGTCTTGTAGGCTCGGTAGAGCTCATAGACATCAAATTTCGAAGACAACTCAAACGGAGAGTGCATGGAGAGCAACGCAGCTCCCGCATCAATGGTGTTGATGCCATAGTGCGCGAGGTATTTAGCCACAGTACCGCCGCCCCCTTCATCGACTTTACCCAATAGGCCGGTTTGCCAGGTGATTTCATGTTCATCGAAAATACGGCGCAATGCTGCAACATATTCGGCATCGGCGTCATTGGATGCGACTTTACCGCCATGGCCTGTGTATTTGGTCAATACCAAACCGTACCCCAACTTGGAGGCATTTTGAGCGTCATGTACTGATTCAAACAGTGGATTAAGCCCAGCATTTACATCAGAAGATAGCGCGTAGGAACGCCATAAACAGCGGCGCAGTAATTGGTCGTTATAGTTGTTGCCAGCTTGGCGGAGCAGTAACTCGCCGACAAAGAACTCCAAGTAACGAGACTCCAATCCCGTTGCACCGGATGAGCCAATTTCTTCTTTATCTACCAAGAAGCACACAGCTGTTTGCTCTGGGGTAGGGATATCAAAAATAGCTTCCAACGAGGTATAGGCACAAATACGATCATCTTGGCCGTAAGCGCCGATCAGTCCTTGGTCAATACCCACATCGCGGGCATTGCCTGCTGGTACAAGCATGAGCTCTGCAGAAATGAAATCTGTTTCGCTGATCTCATATTTTTCAAATAGCTTGGTAAGAATGTGGTGCTTCACCTTGTCTTTGACTTTCTCATCATCAAAGGCCATAGGTACTGAGCCGACAATGATCTGAAGCTCTTCACCTTTTAGGACTTCGTCAGCTTTGCGCTCGCGCTGGACTTTGCGATCGAGGTGCGGAAGTAGATCGGGAATGGTGAATACAGGATCTGACTCTTCTTCACCAATCACAATATCAACACTACGGCCTGACTTGGTCACCACAATACCGTGGAGGGCGAGGGGCCGTGATGCCCATTGATACTTCTTTATGCCACCGTAGTAATGGGTACGCATCAGTGCCAGCTCATTTTTCTCATGCATTGGATTTGGTTTTAAATCCAGTCGTGGAGAGTCGATGTGCGAAACAACAAAACGGATTCCATCTTGAATGGATTGGTGACCAATAATAGCCAGTACAACGTTTTTATTTCGATTAATGAAGTAGACTTTATCGCCGGGTTGTAATTGCTCATATTCTCCTATTGGGTGAAAACCATGTTGCTTGGCTTGTTCGATAGCGACATTGACGCACTGCCGCTCTGTTTTACCTTTATTGAGGAAGTGTTTGTAATCTTCGCAGAAATGATTGATGTCATTAATTTGAGTGTTGTCGAGATTTAACCAACCATTTGTATATTGCAGCGTTTCCATTGCTTATCTCCATAAGGGGGATGAGTGCTCGATGCGAAGATTATCATTCTGGATTTGTGATTTAATGTGAGTTTGATCTGCTTACAAAGACAAAATTATTAGATTTTAGTGCTGATTTATTGACTGGTTTGTAATTAATTATTCCGCAATTCGTGTTTTTGTGTTGTTTGCGGAGAAATGCTTGTCTGTACCGAAAATAAAGAGGTCTGTTGCATTTGAATGCCTATTGCTCGCGAAAGTTTCATCATGAAAATTAAAAATAACAGAAAGTGAAAGGGGGGTATTTCGGATAGATAACCTGCAGAAAATGGTAGCTTGTATTTACAGTGGAATAACTATTATCGCGTCAATAAAAGCACAATACTTTTATTGAGTTAAATGATTAGTTTTTCTAATCCTTTATTTGATCTGACCTAAAGTACTGCATTTATAAAATATTGTTGAATCATGATCACACTTGTTTCCTTATCGAGTATAAATTCACTATAAGTAGAATAAATACGTCAATATTCACTATTGGAACATTTTTACTATCATGCTGGTAACGGTTCATTCACGTAAGAGCGGTTTTTATAAGCATTAATATGACTTGGGTATCATAATAGTACGTGATGCAGAGTTTTATACTGGAATTGGGCTTTGCTCACAAAAAATATGACATTACTAATTATAATCAACCGTAAGTTTTACGAACAAGAAGCTAATACTGGGTAAGACTTGAAGTATAAGATAAAAATCTACCCTAGAGAGATACAGCAGTCCATTTGGTGGTTCAAGGTATTGGATCTTGATATTTGGTTCTCATGCAAAGTTGGTCTGCACAAACTGATTTGTTCTATATGCACTCTTTCTATCTATTTATATAAGAGTGTGGTGTGAAATAGTAATCGGTGAATAATATGTCAGAACTTTACGATGTCATTATTATCGGTGGCGGGGCTGGTGGAATGTCTGCTGGTGTCTATGCCGCGCGCGGTAAAATGAAAACCCTGATCATTGAAGATAAAAGGAATACGGGTGGTCAGGCAGCAACAACAAACGAAATGGAAAACTATCCCGGTATTCTGGAGGCTACTGGCCCGCAGTTGATGGATATGTTCCGTGAGCACTGTAATAAATTTGGTGTGGATTTTGTTCGTGGTTTGGTTACCAATATTTCTATTGCTGAAGACGGCTTTATTAAAACCCTGACCACAAATAAAGGCGAAACGTACCAGACCAAAAGCATTATTGTCGCAACGGGGGCGACACCTCGCATCCTCGGCATTAACGGTGAGTCTGAGTTCCGCGGTAAAGGGGTCTCTTACTGCGCCACATGCGATGCTGACTTTTATGAAGAGCTAGATGTAGTAGTGGTTGGCTCGGGAAATACTGCGGTTGAAGAGTCCGTTTTCCTCACTAAGTTTGTCAACAAAGTCACCATGATTGTACTGCATGATCAAGGCATCCTTGATGCGGATCGTACGGCACAGGAGCAGGCTTTCGCCAACGATAAAATTGAGTTTGTCTGGAACTCTGTGGTGGAAGAAATTACCGGTGATGAGTTGGTTAGTGGCGTTAAGTTAAAAAGCCTTAAAACAGGTGAGATTACTGAAATTGCAACAGACGGTGTCTTCATGTTTGTCGGTACCGTGCCAAAAACGGATTTCATTAAAGAGCAAGTGGCGTTAACCCCGCAAGGTTATGTCATGACAAATGAAAAACAAGAAACAAACGTGCCGGGTATTTTTGCGGTTGGTGATGTCACTGACAAATTCCTTCGTCAGGTGGTTACCGCAGCAGGTGATGGTGCTGTAGCAGCCGTGGCTGCTGACCGCTATATCGAAGAAGAAGAAAACTGGCGTAAATCAGTCTCTGAATTCGGTGGTACGGCGATGGTGGCATTTTGGAATCCGCTAAGTAAAGAAAGCTTAGATGTGATTAACCAGCTTGAATTAAATTGCCAAGATAACCCCGATCAGCGTGTTGTGACTATCGATACCTATAAGAGCCAGAATATTGCGAGTCGATTTTCGGTATCTGAAGTGCCTGTTGTGATCCGATTTGACGCTGGGCAGGAAGCCAAGCGAGTAGATGTTAAGGATATTACTGAGTTAGAAACTCTGTATTAAGGGAAACGCAATGATAGAACTAACCAAAGAAAACTTTGATGCTGAAGTCAAAACTGATGGCATCGTATTGGTGGATTTCTGGAGCGAAAACTGTGGCCGCTGCATCGAACTGATGCCAGAAGTTATGGAACTTGCTGAGAAATACGGCAATGAAATCAAATTCTGCAAGCTAAATATTCAGGGCAACCGTCGCTTGGCGATGGCGCAGAAAGTGATGGGCCTTCCGTCTTTTGTTTTCTACCGTAACGGGGAGAAAGCTGAGCACCTATCTGGTGAAGAATTAGAAATCGAATATGTTGAAAGCATGATCGAAAGCTTTGTGGCCGAAACGGCCTAAGATAGCAACGAATTTGTATTGAATGGGTGATCAGCCCGTTGGCACAAATAAACCGGTGAGCAGTCACCACACAGTAAAAGCTTTGTAATTCAGAGCTATGTAATCAAAAACTATGTAATCCGTACCCTTGGAGTGAACAATGCTCAAAGATAAGAAAGTGATTATCTTGGGAGACAGAGACGGTGTACCAGGACAAGCTATTGAAGCTTGTATCAAATCAGCTGGTGCGCATGTTCTTTTCTCTACAACTGAGTGTTTCGTCTGAACCAGCGCAGGTGCTATGGATCTGGAAAACCAAAAGCGGATCAAAGGTTTTGCTGACGAGTTCGGCCCAGAAAATCTGGTTGTCGTCCTTGGCGGTGCAGAAGCGGAAGCTTCTGGCCTCGCATGTGAAACCGTAACAAACGGCGATCCTACTTTTGCCGGACCATTAGCCGGAGTCCAGTTGGGACTCTCTTGTTATCATGTGGTTGAGCCGGAAATAAAAGACAATGTCGACGCTGCTATCTATGACGAGCAGGTCAGCATGATGGAAATGGTACTTGATGTCGATGCCATCGTGGCAGAGGTCAAAGAGTATCGTGAGCAATTTGGAATGTATGTTTAATCGGGAGAAAGATTGTGTTCGCTAATAAAACAGTGATCATTCTTGGAGACCGCGATGGCGTACCTGGGCAGGCAATCGAAGCTTGCATGAAAACCACAGGTGCTCACGTTGCTTTCTCTACTACAGAATGTTTCGTCTGAACAAGCGCTGGCGCAATGGATCTTGAGAACCAAAAGCGGATTAAAAACCTTGCAGAGGAAAAAGGCGCAGAGAATCTCGTTGTGATTCTTGGCGGCGCAGAAGCAGAAGCTTCTGGCCTCGCATGTGAAACCGTCACCACCGGCGATCCGACTTTTGCAGGACCATTGGCGGGAGTCCAGTTAGGACTTTCTTGTTATCACGTGGTTGAAGACGAAGTTAAAAATGCTGTCGATCCGGTTGTTTATGAAGAACAAGTTGGAATGATGGAAATGGTACTTGATGTCGATGCTATCAAAGCGGAAATGCAACAATACCGCAGCGAAACTGCATTAGCATAAGTATATCTCAATGCTGGTTCGGGCCTGTTTATAAACGGGCCCGAACCTATTATCCGGCTCGGATGCAGGAGTAACAATGGGATACGCAGTAATCAAAGGCGTGAGCTATATGCTCGCCCATACCCCAGATGTATTGATCCAACACGGTTCGGTGCAAGTTCAGACTAGGGCAAAAGACCCATCAGATGCCTACTTGCAGCAGTTGAAAGACCACCTTCGCCCATTTGAAGAAGTGGTATCTTACCCCGCGAACCAGTGCTACATCGGAAACTTGACCCCAGAGCAGTTGGCCGACATTCCCCTTCCTTGGTTTGAGAATAAGGAACATACCTCTGAGCAAGGCAAGTTTGGTGAAATCTATAGCCAGCCACAATTTTATGCCATGTTGAACCACGTCGATGTGTTCAACTTGGTCCACCTAACCCAAGAATTCATTGATGCCTACCAGTCCAGTGTTGGTCAACACCCGCTATACGGAGAGGTGGATTTACTGGCTGGCCACCTGGTGATCAGCAAAGATGAGATCTTGGCGTTGGTTGAGCATCATCAGGCCGAAGTGCTGATGATGAATGGTGAGTTGGTCGGTTGTGTGAAAGCCGCTCACGACGAAGACGAAAACTTATCTGCCCATATTATGCTGGAAAACCTATGTACCAAGGCATCGGGTGTGATGGCGGCAATGCACCTCAAGCAGCAGGGCATTGAGCTTGATAACGTTGATTACATTATCGAGTGTTCAGAAGAAGCCTGTGGTGATATTAACCAGCGCGGTGGCGGTAACTTCGCGAAAGCGATCGGTGAAGTTGTCGGTTGTAATCGTGCAACGGGCTCTGATGTCCGTGGTTTCTGTGCCGCACCAGCCCATGCCCTGACCTTGGCTGCAGCACTGGTTAAATCAGGCGTGTTCAAGAACGTGATGGTCGTCGCTGGCGGTGCGGTTGCCAAGCTGGGCATGAACGGTCGTGACCATGTGAAGCAAAACATGCCGGTATTGGAAGATTGCTTGGCAGGATTTGCCTGCATGGTGACTGAAAACGACGGTGTCAGCCCTGAAATCAATACTGACATTATCGGTCGCCACCAGATCGGTACGGGGTCATCGCCTCAGGCTGTAATGACCGCCCTGATTGCTAGCCCGCTCAAAGCCGCAGGCATGAAAATGACCGACATCGATAAATATTCGGTCGAAATGCAAAACCCAGAAATCACCAAGCCTGCCGGTGCCGGTAATGTGCCTGAATCAAACTACAAGATGATTGCGGCATTAGCGGTCAAAGAAGGCCAGATGGAGCGCACTCAACTCCCTGCTTTTGTCCAGCAGCATGGCATGACAGGTTTTGCGCCAACCCAAGGCCACATCCCATCTGGGGTACCATTCCTTGGCTTTGGCCGTGAAATGATCGTCAACGGTGAAATCAACAATTTCATGATGGTCGGTAAAGGTAGCTTGTTCCTAGGTCGTATGACCAACCTGTTTGATGGCCTCAGCTTTGTGGTACAGAAGAACAGCGGCAAGCAGGCAGAAGCCTTTGACGAAAAGCAGGTTAAACAAGTCGTTGCGCAGGCGATGCGTGATGTGGCTGAGAACTTACTGACCCCTCAACAGGGCAAGCAGTAACCGGAGGCTGAGATGGCGAATATTAATCAACAGCTGGCCGATACTTTCAATGCCATGGCAGATGGTTTGGAGAGTGGTCAGTTTGGCAAAAAACGTCGCATCGGCCTGAGTCTGATTGGCAGTGAGCACGGCTGTGAAGAGTTGCTGCGCGGGGTGCAAATGGTCGCCCGCCAATACAGTGATATCGAACCTGTCTTGATTGGTTGCGATAGATCAGATTGTGATTTCGAATGTTATCCGGCTGCGGATCTGCATGAGTGCCACAAGGTGATGGAAAAGCTGTTTGCCGAGCAGCAGCTCGACGGCTGTGTCACCCTCCATTACGCTTTTCCTCTAGGGGTTAGCACTATGGGTAAGGTGGTGACACCGGCAACGGGGCGCGAGATGATTATCGCCTCAACGACAGGCACGACAGATACCCAGCGTCAGGCGGCCATGCTGAAAAATGCGATTTATGGCATTGCTCTGGCGAAATCAACAGGGATCGAAAAACCGACTGTGGGTGTGCTCAATGTTGATGGTGCGGCAGTGTGCGAACGGGCACTGCGTGAGCTCCAGCAGGGTGGTTATGACATTCAGTTTGCTGAGTCTGGACGGGCCGATGGTGGTATTGCCATGCGTGGCAACGATCTGCTTCAAGGCACGCCGGATGTGATGGTCACGGATAGCCTGACAGGTAACCTGCTAATGAAAATGTTCTCGTCATTTACGACTGGTGGTAGTTATGAAGCTTCTGGCTTTGGCTATGGACCGGGCTTAGGTGAGGGCGCGACGAAACAACCTGTGAATATCATCTCACGGGCGTCAGGCGCACCGGTCGTGGCTGGTGCCATGAGGTTGTGTGCTGACGCAGCGAGAGGAGAGGTTATGAAGCGCGTTGAAGAGGAATGGGAAGCCGCGACACTATCAGGGTTAAACAGTGTACTGACCAAGTATTGTACGGCGAAGCCGACCGCTGAAGTGAAAGATGCGGTGGTTGCCCCACCAGAGAAAGTCACTGATGCAGAAATAGGCGGGATCGACATCCTCACTATCGAAGATGCCTGCCAGGCACTGTGGAAAGCGAAGATTTTTGCCCGCACGGGGATGGGCTGTACAGGCCCTATTGTGCTAGTGGCAAAAGATGATTTGGAACAAGCAAAAAACCAGTTAGTTGAGGCAGACTATATCAGCTGACATGGATTTATGCTTTAAATCCAGATAATTACGCTATTCTGTTTTATTGGAATAGATCATCGGGTACTTAGGTGTTTGTAGTTGTTACAGCTTGCTGAGTACCCTTACCGTCCACTTTAAAGGAAATAGAGATGACAGAGAAAGTACGTCTGACGCAGATGACCAAGAAAGCCGGGTGAGCAGCTAAAATAGGCCCCAAGGCCATGGCGCAGGTTCTGCAGTCCATTTCACCCCTTTTTCCCGAACAAGCGTATCCCAATCTGATGGTTGGGCTGACGGTAAGTGATGATGCTGCCGTCTACAAAATTAACGACGATGTTGCCGTTATCCAAACATTGGATTTCTTTACTCCAATTGTGGATGACCCCTATGACTTTGGTGCCATTGCAGCGGCGAATGCCCTCAGTGATGTCTATGCCATGGGCGGGCAGGTAACACTGGCAATGAATATCTTTTGTGTGCCAACCGACCTTCCACAAGAGGTTGTCGGCCAAATCCTCAAAGGTGGGGCGGAGAAAGTCCGTGAAGCTGGCGCGGTATTGGTAGGCGGTCATACAGTGGAAGACAGCGAGCCGAAATTTGGCTTGTCTGTCATGGGTACCATCCACCCGTCTAAAGTGCAAACCAAGGCGGCGGTGGAAAGTGGCGATGTACTGGTACTGACCAAACCGATTGGTACCGGACTGATCTCAACAGCTGCGAAACGCGATAAAGCGAGTCAGGCGGCGATTCAAGCCTCTACTGACAATATGAAAAAGCTAAACCGCAAGGCGGCCGAGATTTTTGCCAACTACCCCGTTAAAGCTTGTACTGATGTTACTGGTTACTCTCTGCTAGGCCATGCCCATGAAATGGCAGAGAAAAGTGATATCTGTATGCACTTCAAGGCGGAGCAGGTGCCGTTCTTACCAGAAGCTGAAGACTATGCTGCCCAGGGGTTATTCCCGGGTGGGGCGAAACGCAACCTCGATGCGTATCGTGAAGACATAGCTTTCGACGATGGTTTGGATGAAAGTTGGCATCGCAAGCTGTGCTGCCCGGAAACATCCGGTGGCCTGCTGGCAGCTGTACCAAAAGATTGTCTGGATGCGTTATTAACTGAATTTAGCAGTCAAGATGAACCCTGTTGGGTTGTCGGGTTTGCCGAGGATGGTTCTGGCCTTAAGGTCAGCTAACTCGGTATCTAATCAGGTTGTCCGGCTTCAGCCGAAGCCGGCACCTTGCTAAATCAATTCTATCTTGGGATCTCCTCCCATTTGACGCTTGTTTGGAGAAACACATGAAACTCGAACTAGGCAATATCCATGTTCGTGGTCTGGCCTTTGGTCCAGTAAGCGAAGTCAAAGAAAATACCGTGGTCATTGATCAGCAGGCATTAATTGCCCATCTGACTGAGTTGGATCACCGTATCACCGCGTTAACTCTTTCTATCGCCAAACCTGGCGACAGTGTTCGTATTATGCCGGTTAAAGATGTTATCGAACCGCGAGTGAAAGTTGGCTGCGAGGGTAACATTTTCCCTGGCCGTCACCTTGGTGAAGAAGCCATGGTCGGTGAAGGCCGTACTCACGTGCTGAAAGGTATGGCGGTAGTGACTACCGGTGAGATCGTTGGTTTCCAAGAAGGGATCATCGACATGAGCGGTCCGGGTGCTGACTATACGCCGTTCTCATCAACACTGAACTTGGTAATTCAGTGCGAAGTTGACGAAAGCTGTAACCAATACGATCACGAGGGCGTGGTTCGTTTAGTGGGTTTGGAAGCCGCCCGCTGGATTGGCAGCTTGGCTGAACATATTGAGCCGGAAGACATTCAGACTTACGAAACCAAGCCATTGCTGGAGCAAGCGACAGAGTTCCCTCACCTGCCTAAAGTGGGTTATGTTTACATGCTGCAAAGCCAAGGTTTGTTGCACGACACTTACTACTACGGTGTCGATGTAAAAGGCATTCTGCCTACGCTGATGTATCCAACAGAAGTCATGGACGGTGCGATTATCAGTGGTAACTGTGTATCGGCCTGTGACAAGAACACCAGTTTTGTTCACCAGAACAGCCCGGTAATCTACGACCTATACCGTCATCACGGTACCAAGTACAACTTCATGGGCGTTATCGTGACTAACGAAAACGTTACCTTGAGAGACAAAGAGCGTTCGTCGAACTTTACCGTCAAGCTTGCCAAGCAAATGGGCTGGGATGCTGCCATTGTCAGTGAAGAAGGCTTTGGTAACCCAGATGCTGACCTCATGATGAACTGCGCCAAGTTGGAAGCTGCAGGCATCAAGACCGTACTTCTGACCGACGAATACGCTGGCCAGAACGGTGAAAGCCAGTCACTGGCCGACTCACACAAGAGTGCGGACGCGGTGATCACCAACGGTAACGCCAACCAGCTTGTCACGCTGCCAGCAATGGACACCGTGATCGGTTATGACCGTTACGCCGATGTGGTTGCCGGGGGCTTCAATGGCAGCTTGCATGAAGATGGCTCGATCACTGTAGAACTACAGGCGATTATCGGCGCGACCAGTGAGCTTGGTTTCCATACCCTCACCACCAAAGCTAGCTAAGCGAGGACACTCAAATGACAATTAAAGTCGTATATTACTTAAACCAGTTCTTCGCCCAGAAAGGCGGTGAAGAGATGGCCCACATTCCGATGGAAGTGGTTGAAGGTACTGTTGGTGTGGGCACGCAAGTGAACACCATGCTGCAGGACAGAGCGGAAGTGACTCACACCATTATCTGTGGTGACTCTTACTTCAATGAAAATGAAAGCCTATGCTGTCATGGCCTGCAGGAAATCCTTGCGCAGCTAAAGCCAGATCTTGTGGTTGCGGGCCCAGCTTTCAACGCAGGTCGTTACGGGATGGCTTGTGGTACGGTTGCGAAAGTGGCACATAAGATGGGTATTTCAACCATTTCGGGTATGTACATCGAAAACCCAGGCTACGAGCTTTTCCGCCAGTATGCCTACATGGTAGAGACGGGCAATAGCGCAGCGAGCATGCGTAAAGCGATTCCTGCCATGGTTAAAATGATTAACCGCTTCATCGACACTGAAGGTGAAATGGGCTCACCAGAAGAAGCTGGCTATATGCCTCGCGGTATCCGTGTTAACTTCTTCGCACAAAAACGCGGTTCAGAGCGTGCTGTCGATTTGCTTATCAACAAGCTTTCGGGCGATGATTTTACCACCGAATACCCAATGCCTGTCTTTGACCGTGTTGAGCCTCAGCCTCCGGTTGACATGCTGAGCACTGCGAAGTTTGCGTTAGTTACTTCTGGTGGTGTGGTGCCAAAAGGTAACCCTGACCATATTGAGTCTTCTAGTGCGTCTAAGTACGGTGAGTACAGCATTCAAGGCTTGGAAATGCTGACGGAAGATACCCATGAAACAGCGCACGGTGGGTATGACCCAGTGGCATGTAACCAAAATCCTAACCGTGTATTGCCAGTTGATGTGTTACGCGACATGGAACGTGAAGGGGTTATCGGTAGCCTGTACGACACCTTCTACACAACGGTAGGTAATGGTACTGCGGTAGCGAAAGCCAAAGAATATGGCGCAGAGATTGCGATGAAACTGCAAAAAGCCGGGGTGACCGCAGCTATCTTTACCTCTACTTGAGGCACTTGCACACGTTGCGGTGCAACGATGGTCAAAGAAATCGAGAAAGTTATGCCTGTAGTTCACATTGCAACTGTTGTTCCTATTTCAAAAACAGTCGGTGCGAACCGTATTATTCCTGCTGTCGCTATTCCTCACCCTCTGGGGGATCCGAAAATGCAGCCGAAGGAAGAAAAATACATGCGTCGTCAGTTAGTTGAAAAGGCACTAAGTGCTCTTCAAACTAAGATTGATGACCAAACGGTATTCTAAGTCGATCCTTGTGTAATTGCCAAATTACATGAGACCAAGCCAGCCGGAAACGGCTGGTTTTTTTATATATCATCACATGTTTATGTAATTCCGAAATGTAATAAAGAAAGTCATTTGTGAACGTGGTTATATAACCTCTTTTATATTATGGTTATTAATGGTGTCTTTTGACTAAAAGGTTATACACCGATGATTGCTTTTCTTTAATGTGTGACTTCGCTTCATAAATAAAAGTTTGCAACCAAAGTGAGATAATTCTCAATGGCAAAATTGTTAATTTATATATTAAGAATATTATGAGGTGACCTTGAGTATTTAATTATTTTTAATTGATTTATTTTGTCATTATTAATGATTTTATCAGTGTTAAATTGATAAATAAAACTTAAGGATAAATTTTAACAACTAAAAAATCATATGGTAAATTTATTTATGGTTGGGTTTCAAAGGCTAATAGTTGCCTTTAGTTTAATTTTACATAGTGCGTTTGCTGCACCATTAGTAAATGTTGAAGCAGTGAGTGAATACGGTTGGCGAGCTGCTCAGTTAACGACAGGGGTAGGTCTTCCGATTAACCAAATACATAGTTGGCACTTGATGATTACAGATGGCAACGGCATCGCAGTAGATTGCCGTCCGCAACAGGTAAGCGGAGGGATGCCTGCCCATCGTCATGGCTTACCCACTCAACCACAGTGGCAACAAGGGGAGAAGGTGGGTAGGTATCAAATCGATGGATTGAAGTTTCAAATGCCTGGTTTATGGCAAGTGATCTTATTGTGTAAAGATGGCAGAGAGCGTAATCATGAATTTACTTTTGATTTTATGCTTTAAAGTTGTCATTTTTTTAGCATTTTGCACGGTAGTTATTGGCTGCCTTGATGAGGAATTTATTCCCCGCCATCAATGGAGTCCGGCAGAACTAAAGCAACTGCAGTCATTGCATTTAGCCAGTCTCCCGACGGTGACTGATCCCGGCAATGCGTATTTAGACAGTGATACTGCAGCTGAGTTTGGTCGAAAATTATTCTTCTCCCCGTTGCTTAGCCAAAATGGGGATACTTCTTGTGCTCATTGCCATCAACCTAAGCATTATTTCACCTCAGGTAAGCCTGTTGATGGAAAACGCAATACGCCGACTGTCGTTGGTGCGGCAGCTTTTACTTGGCAGTTCTGGGATGGCCGGGCTGATAGCTTATGGTCTCAGGCTTTATTTCCGCTTGAAGACCCTAGTGAACATGCGCTGACCCGGCTTGAAGCGGTTGATATTGTTCTTAACCATTTTTTAGCAGACTTCATAGGCGTGTTTGGAGAAACGCCCGCATTAACGTGGTTCCTCCAGCAGCAAACCGCGCGTCTAGATCAAGGTTCTGCTATACAAACTTCTTCATCCAGTAATAACGGAAATTGGGAGGCGTTAAGTGAAGATCAACGAACTCAAGTAAACCAGCTTTTTGCCTCTATCGGAAAAGCCTTAGCTGCTTACCAAGCGCGTTTGATGCCTGATTACTCACGGTTTGATCGGTATGTTGAGGCGGTCGTGGGGAAGGACTTCGAATCGGCAAGCCAATACCTAAACCCAGCCGAAGAGGCGGGTCTCCGTATTTTTATTAGCGAGCGAGGGGGCTGTTTCCGCTGTCATAATGGCCCGATGTTTTCTAATGGTGATTTTACATCAACTGCCGTTCCTAAGAGTATTGATGATGAAGGACGACTAGCCGCAATTCCACAAGTCACTTTTGGTGAGTTTAACTGTTTAAGCCAATATGCCGACAGGCAGGGAGAAAATTGTGATGAGCTCATCTACATAAAAACAGAGGGTGAAGAGCTACGTCATGCCTTTAAAGTGCCGTCACTGAGGAATATCACCCTGACCGCCCCCTACATGCATAATGGCTCATTTACTCATCTCAGCGAGGTCTTGGATTATTATAATCGCTCTCCTCGCAATGGTTTGAGCCATACAGAACTAGAGCCACTTTACCTTTTTCCATTTCAACTTGAACAACTCGAACAATTTTTATCATCACTTGAAAGTGGAATAGCCCCTTCATTGGTGTGGGGGCTTACTCACAACAAGGAGAAAATAGAATGAAATTGATTTTACTCTTCGTTTTTGGCTTGTTTTCGTTACCTACTTGGGCTCATGTTCGATGGTTTGTAAATTCATCGGAGTATACTGATGCCACTTTGCCGATTGATGTGTTGTTTGCCTCGATTTTAACCTTTGTTCTTGGATTTTGCCTTATTGCATCCATTGTCACCCGAAGAGGCTTGTTGGGCCCGCTCACATCAAACCCCGTAATGACCGATACCTTTTTTTTCTGGCGTATCTTAACTGTTGTTATGGCTTTGTTTTTCATTCTTAATGTTGTACTTGGAGAGTTTATTGCACCGAACCTGCAGTTAAATACCGGCCAAGAAATGATTGGTATCAGTCTGCAAATCGCGGTGTCAACAGTTATGGTATTTTCTGTCACCACCAGCGGCATCGTCATAATATTAATCGCGGCAGCATCAAGTATATTATTGCCTTTTTCGGCTGTTATCGATTACTTGCCGGAATTGTTAGGGATTGGTGGCGCACTGATACTTATTGGCCCTTATATTTCACCGTTTGATAAGAAAATGTTCTCTGGCGTTGTATACCAACTGGGTGGCCGACAGACAGCAGTAAACTTGTTGCGAATGATGTTGGGTTTACAATTGCTGATATTGGGGCTTCACAATAAATTAATGTTGCCCGGTTTATCGCTTACTTTCCTTGATATGTACCCTTACTATAATTTCTTTCAACTATTCGGATGGGAGAATTTCACCAACCATCATTTTGTCTGGTTTGTGGGATTAAGTGAAACGCTGCTTGGCTTGATGTTGATATTGGGGTTAGCCAACCGGTTAGTGGTGGGGCTGCTGGCAACGATCTTTGTGATCACAACCTATGTTGCAGGGCCGAAAGATGTTTTGGGTCATCTGCCCATTTTCGCGATTGCGTTTATTTTGCTGTGTGAGTCGGTGAATAGTACAGCAAATGTATTGCCCTTGAAGACAGCGAGTTGATGCTAAATTAAATGACAAAGCCAGCCTTAAGAGGCTGGCTTTTCTTCTTTTCAATCTGTTACTCGTAATCAGACGCGTAGGTCTCTTCGTACGTGTGAGAATAAAGCTCAAACAGGTTGCCGAACGGGTCTTCTAGGTAAACCATTTTCGCTGGCTTGTTATCATCTTCTGGGTGGTAGCGCATGATATCCATACGTATTTTGCCTCCGAACGTTTCAACCTTCTCAATAACACCCGCGAAGTCATCGGTCTGAAGACAGAAGTGGAAAATACCGAGGCGTGAGAAATCGACTTCGTGACGCTCTTGGCGCTCTTTCATTTCAAACAGTTCAACACCTATGCCATCGGTTGTTACTAGGTGAGCAATGTTGAAGCCTTTGAACCCTTCACCAAATACTGCAATACACATTCTTCCGATAGCTGTTTCACGCTCTTCAACAACTTTAGTGTTACCCATAACGATTTTTAGGCCTAGAGCATTGGTATAAAACTCAACAGCTTTATCCATATCGCCGACCATGATGCCTACGTGATTCATTTTCATAATTTGCTCCAGACTCTGTGATTGTTGCGTGATTCGTTTTGATGGGATGAGTATATGGATAAAACAGCATTAACTTAAATTATCAAAAATTATAATTTTAATAATTTAAGGTTATACAATAGGGAGGGATAAATGAAGTGCGATGGACAAGCGGAACAACAATGGCGACAATCGGTTGGTGTATCAAGGAAAGGCAAGTTGCTGAGTTATTATGACATCACTTTCTATTACTGAAGCCAGGAAACTGGTTTTGTTATCGCAAGGCCTTCTAGCTAAACAACAAAGAGGTAGTGCATACAACAAAACCTTATCGTCTTTTTCCCGACTTGGGTATGTGCAAATAGATACGATTTCAGTTGTTCAGCGAGCCCACCACCATACCCTGTGGAGCCGGAATCCAGACTATCAAGTTGAACACCTTGATCAGTTGGTTAAGGACAAGAAGGCTTTCGAATATTGGTCTCACGCAGCATCCTATCTAATAATGGAGGATTATAGATTTAGCTTACCCCGCAAGCAGGCGATTAAATCTGGCGCACAGAACCATTGGTTCAAGAAAGATACTCAGTTGATGGCCAGCATTTTAAGTCGTATTGAGGCCGACGGCCCGTTAATGGCGAAAGACTTCGAGTCACAGCGGATAAACAGGCATGGCTGGGGAAGCAAACCGACTAAGCAGGCGTTGGAAATGCTCTATATGCAGGGCGATTTAATGATCTCAGAGCGGCGTAATTTTCATAAGGTGTATGATCTCGCGGAGCGAGTATTGCCAAAGGGTGTTGATACCTCAGTACCAACGGAGCAAGAGCACGCGAAGTTCCTTGTGATGAGTTTTCTCAAGGCCCATGCATTGGGCACTGTGGCTGAAATAACCTATTTACTTAAAGGCGTTAAAACACAGGTTTCAGTGGCGTTGGCAGAGCTTGTAGAAAGTGGTGCGATTGAAAAGGTTAGCATCAACCGTTCTGATTATTTTGTTTGTACGGGTTCACTATCTTTACTCAACCAACGGCTTTCGCGGAAACAAGCCAAAATACTCTCTCCGTTTGATAATCTGGTGATCCAAAGAAACAGGGTAAGCACGTTATTCAATTTCGACTATCTGTTAGAGTGCTATGTCCCAGCAGCCAAGCGTAAATTTGGCTATTTTTGTTTGCCAGTTTTGTGGGATGGCAGATTGGTTGCCAGAGCCGACTGCAAAGTTAACAAAAAGGCTTCAAGACTCGAAGTGATCAACTTATATTTGGAAAGCTCACTCAAAGCAAAAGAAGCGTTTTTAGCGGCGCTCGATCAAGAGTTGCAAGCCTTCGCTACATTTAATCAATGTGACGAATATTCCATAGAGAGAATCTCACATGACTCACGTTAGGAAGCACCCATCCACGAGGTGCTTTTAGATAAACTTAACCAAGCAGGTTGAGTGGTACTTGGTTAAGTTCTGCTGTATTTCGCTTTTCGCAGCAAGATCTTCTCTAAATCTTGAATAGCGGTAGATAGCTTGATACCACTGGCTATTAACCCGTGTTCGTGGAATAGAACAGAAGGGATCCGCTTCAAGTTATATTTATAGCAATCAGCAGCTGTCGTGATGATGATTTCTACCTCGGCAATCTCTATATCATGTAACCAATTCAATTGATGCTCTGAACAAACAACGGTAATTCGTCCCAGTTGCTCTATCTGCCAAGTACGGTCATCTATCGAATTTTTAGGCTGTAAATTCGACATGTCATCCCTTAATTTTTGAATACCCGTAATTATTCTACTTTCTTTTTAATGAGTTAAAGTTAGAGTTATGTCATTTGATGTAATAGTCATTTACTAAATGCACTAGCATTTCAATTGACCGCCAGCGAGAGCCTTTCGGCAT
The DNA here is from genome assembly GCF_052873915.1 of Photobacterium sp. DNB22_13_2. Taxonomy (NCBI): domain Bacteria; kingdom Pseudomonadati; phylum Pseudomonadota; class Gammaproteobacteria; order Vibrionales; family Vibrionaceae; genus Photobacterium; species Photobacterium sp. DNB22_13_2. The sequence goes on along the minus strand of NZ_JBNNXU010000006.1, from coordinate 14,757 downwards.
ACTTCTTCTCATACCCAATGGGCGGCACTCTAAGTAGCCCTCTGAAAAGTTATACAGATACCGAAAAATACTGATCAATTGTATAAGCTGAGCATGGCTGATCTTTTGGCGGTGTGAAACCGGTAGCCAAGTATCAAAATGAAGCCAGAAATGAGAATGCCAATCAGGCCGGGTTGGCACAACACGTTGCTTGGTTGATACATCAATGGTACTGGTCTTGGTCAGTACCCCGAGGCCTAACTGCCAATCTTCGTTGTGATAATGATGAGCAAACTGATACCACTTTTCATGCCACCAACTGAGTGTTCTCTGACTACTTAAAGGGCGCTGGCTACCTGGTGCCGTAGGCTGTGATGAGGATGGTTCAATACTTCGAAAAGCGTGCAGGTAATATAAATGTACATTTCCTTCTGAATCAGCCTCTGCATTTTTTTGTTTTACCTGTTCAGCAAAAGCAGTGATAGCAGCGCCTCGAATAAAGCTTTCATGCTCCAAGACTAAATCGATGGAAAGGTGAGCAGGCAGCCGCTGTCTGAGGTGCTGCATGTGAGTATGGGCTGCATAAACAGGGCGTAGCAATAGCCCTTCATTGGATTTGGAGAACTCTTTATTACAGTAAGCCAGCTTATCAAACTGTTGGCGTGACATGATCTTCTGATAAGTCTTTTTCGCCGTCGTTAAGACATCCTGCGACGATGGGATAGGTGGCTCAATCTCATTTAACGTGTATTCCCCGTTTTCGTTGTTGTCGGGCGCGTCACTGATGTCCGTTCTATTAGATGCAGACGGTAACAGGTTATCGCTGATTAAAAACTGGTAACCCGTTTGACTCTCATTTGTGGTGAGAGTCCAGCAATCAAGGCCAAGATGTTTTGTACGAGTTAAACCAGATCGGCAGCGGACTACGTGGCTGTGAGTGTGCAATGTCAGTGAGTGCTGTTGAGCGAGCCAATCTTGCTCATAGATATGGCTTGCTGCCTCGAACAATCGGCTGAGAGTGCTCAGACGTTGGTAGAACATTTTTTTGTTCAAGCCTGAGCGGGGCAATAACGCATTGGCTGGGCATCCTGACAGTAACAGGTCCATGAGCGGTTGCAGACTGTTAGCAAGCTTGTTGGGATTGGCAAGACTGGCAACAGTTTGACATTGGGTACATTTAAGCCGCTGAGTACCAATGCGGGTTTTATCATAGCGTTTCCATTGACTTTGACTTTGGTTCTGGCATCGGCATTGTGGCGTGAATGTGGAGATGGCTTCACTTCTTTGCTGGTGGATATATGTAGCAAGTGCGAAGATCGGTTGATTGAGCAGCTTGGGTGGGTAAGCGCCACATTTAGGACAGTAATAGGCAGGATAACCTAATCGTGTAGAAGGCGTGTAAAGGCTGAGATCAGGATTACCTAGGTTGTCACAGCCGAAGGTTTTACAGCCGTTGTATTCGGTTCGAAACACATACCACCTGTGAATAAGAAAAGAGATATAGAATGATGGCTATCGCCCTATATCTCTATTTTAAAGCTTAATTTACCGGCTTACATCAATTTGGCGGCCAAGTTCAGGCACCGAGACGTTCTTTTGCTGCTTGAACGCGTCGATCAATACCTGCATCACCAAGTCACCTTCTGACTCTTTTTTACCTTCGGCAAAAACATGGTAGCCATCGCCGCCGCTAGCCGCATAGGAGTATGTTGCCACACGGTAGTTCTGGGCTGGGTCAACGGTTTCGCCATTAATATTAAGGCTCAGTAAACGCTGATTTTCTGGCTTGGTGCTATCATAAGTGGCTTCAATACCCGCAAACTGAGCAAGGCCGTAAGGTAATGTATAGCTGTATTCAAGTAATTCTTTAACTTGCGCACCGGTCAGTGAGACGACCGCGAGGGTGTCGGTAAACGGGAATACGTTCATCACGTTTTCCATAGTGACCGGGCCTTGATTGAGGTCAACACGAATACTGCCTGAGCTGATCATCGCGATATCGGCTTTACCGGCGTCTTTCATCATGTCGGCGACCAAGTTACCGATATTGGATTCACGGTAATAACGGCGGGAAGCGGTGGCATCAATGGTAGCCAACTCTTCAGTAAGTTGTGGATATTGCTGACGTGAATCTTCGATTAGCTGGCTGGTTTTTGTGTCCCGTACTAGCTTGTCAGATTCAACCGGGATCAGCTTTCCGTCCAGTAACTTTACCGATTTTTTGTCGGTGTCGATTTCAAACTTGGTGTAACCAAGGTATTTACCCTGCCCAAAAGTCAAACCGATGACTGTACCAGTTTCAGGGTGAACAACAGGCTCCCACAAGCCGTGATCAGAGTGACCACCGAAGATCACATCAACGCCTTCTAGCTTGCCGGCCATCTCATAGTCTTCTTCGAAGCCGCGCTGTACTTCAGGATCCGCTTCCTTGTCGGTTTGCATTGGAGCTGTTTTGTTCTGGTGGGTAAGTACTACCACCATATCGACTTCATCACGGATTTCATCAACCCAGTGTTGTGCGGTTTCAATAGGGTCTTTAATGGTCAGGCCTTTACGGTTGCCTTTCCACATGGTGTTGTAGAAAGCATCAATACCCATGACGCCGACAACGCCGATTCGAACACCATCACGTTCGAGAATGGTGTAAGGTTGGGCAAACTGCACATCACCTTTTTCATAGACAATATTGGCATTCAATACCGGGAAGCGTGCTCGAGGCATGGTGTCACGTAGCGACTCCCAGCCATATTCGAACTCGTGGTTACCCAAGGTGATCACGTCATAACCCATCGCGCTATAAAGGTCGAAAGAAAGTTTTCCGAGGGTTTTCTTTGAGAGTGAGCCAGTATAAATATCACCCGCATCAAGCAAGAAGCTAGTCCCTTCCTCTGCTTGGACTTGTTTGATAAGCGTTGCGAGGTAGGGGATCCCGCCAATCCGGCTAATATCGTCATTCCAGAAGGCGTCAACCGGTTCATATACGCTTTCAATATCGTTGGTGTGTAGCAGGGTAACTTCTTTAATTTCTGCCAATGAAAGTGAAGAAAAACCGGTCAGAGATAGCATCATCGCCACCGCTAATGGCTTACGTGGGATCAGTGTCATAATGTTGTGCTCGCAGTAGTTAATCGATTGCGTGTTGTAGATGCTGCGACTTTAGTGATCTTTACGGGTTAGAAGTTTGATGGTTCTCACACAATGAGAGGCCTATCGAATCGATAAATTTAGAAGTTACCTTTTGAGTGGTAATGAGTGGTAATGAGTGGTTAAAGGGATGATTAGAAAGTTTGAAAGAAGGGGTGAGTGACGTAAGAGGCTTTGTATTCCGGTAGCCTCTTAACGAGTCATGGGTGATGTTGGGCATGCATTGTTAAACAACGGCAGCTTGATATTCGGCAAACCTTATACCTAATGCACTCAGGCTGGATTTGATCAGTTGTAGATCAATGAACTGGAAGTCACTGTTCTGTTTCTCAGGAAACACCCGGTGAATATCTGCTGCAGTTAAGGTCATGTGGTTTGGGTTGGGTTTACACAAGATTTGGTAGCGCTCGATGGCCTGCTCTATGGTGCTCAGCGATTCCATGTCTAAGCTATCTCGCTGGTTAAGCAATACAATACTCCGGTAAGGGGTTTCATGGGGCTTAACGCTACCTGCTAAAGGGTGGGAAACTAATCTTGCGCCTAGATGAATTTTGTCACGGGCTAATGTTAATACATCCAGAATATGATCTCGGTGAGTGATGGTGACGTGGGGTGATAAGGTCGCAAGGCTCAAGTTGTTGCTGATAATTTCTAATCTGTCGTATCTCACGTTTTAATCCATTATTTTTTGTTATATGACGCTGTATTATAATTTCATTCGTGATGCACAAATTTGATCTTGTTTGTTATTTTATCAAAAAATTAAATACTAAAAGAAATCTAATGTTTCAGATAAGTTAATTTACATGTAATGTTAATTATCTGTAATTACCCTGTATTTAAAACTGATAAAAGATAAAGGTGGAAATAAGAGAGGAGTGAAGTAATGTTAACTAGCGCACAGTTAAATACATTGTGTTGCATAATATTTTTACTTTGCCTAGAAGCTCACATAACGGCTAATTATGTCTTTAACTTGATGATTAATATGATTATATTTAGCTCATCGAAACGCGGAAGTGGATGGGGTCTGGTGGCCCTCCCGGTCTTCAAAACCGACGTGAGCTGAATAGGCTTTGGCAGGTTCGATTCCTGCTCCTTCCGCCAACTCATTTCTAATAATTCGGAAATTATAAAACATCGAAAATTCGCATGTTTTATTCAGGGGTGAAAAATGACGGCGGCATTTTAGTACCACTGATTCTTTTATAAGTCTTCATTTGTTATTGTCCCTGACTTTTTCAAAGCCCTACTTAATTCATAATCTTTGGAATCTTTATTCTGAGGGTTTTATTTTTAACTAATGGGGCTTTATCATGGCAGTAAGCACCTTATCGTCAATTCCACAGATTGAAAAAATTCTTCAGCAAGCCTTCCTTGCTCCTTTCATCGAGCGTTTGAGCCGACCTGTAGTGGCGGACGCTGTCCGAGAGCAGGTCGCTTCATATAAAAAACTGCATTTGCAGGATCCTGATAAGCATCCTTTTTCCCTTGAGCAGCTTTACCGTAACATAGAGCGGGCATGTTGGCTGTTCAATCAGCAGCGCTTGCAGCGAGTCGTTAACGGAACTGGGGTTATTGTTCATACCAACCTGGGGCGCTCACCAATCAATGCTGAAATCTGGCAGCAGGTGACAGAAGTAAACACCCATTACAGTAATCTAGAAATTGATTTGAGTACTGGCAAGAGGGGAAAGCGTAAGGGGCTTCTTCAGCAGTTGATGCAATATCTCGTCAAAGCAGAGAATACCCTTGTCGTGAATAATAATGCCTCTTCAATTTACTTATTGCTCCATGAATTGGCCAAAGGCAAAGAAGTGATTGTGTCTCGTGGTGAGCAAATCCAGATAGGTGGTGGTTTCAGGATCCCGGATATCCTTGCTTTGTCGGGTGCCAAGCTCGTGGAAGTCGGTACCACCAACATCACGACCACGCAGGATTATCTCGATGCCATCACCGATGAAACGGCGATGGTGCTGATTGTGCATACTTCAAACTTTAAGATCCGCGGCTTTACAGAATCGGCGGATGTTAAAGAGCTAGCACATGCATTACCGGAACACGTTATTCTTGCCGTCGATCAGGGGTCGGGTACAACGACAGAGCAGATGCCAGATGAACCAACCGTTGCCAGCTATATCGATGCTGGGGCGGATTTGGTGTGTTATTCGGGTGACAAGATCCTAGGCGGTCCACAAGCAGGCATGATCTCGGGGAAATATGCGTTAATACAGCAACTGGAAAAGAACCCGATGATGCGTGCTTTCCGTCCGAGCCGGATTGTTTATTCATTGCTGGAAGAGTTGGTGGTGAGAAAGCTTAACCAGCAGGAAGAAGGAAGGGGCGTCGCTGAAACAAAGAGTCATGCTGATCTTAAGTGTCTTGAGCAAAGGGCTGAAGAGCTTGCCGTTGGATTTAACGATCAAATATCGGTTGTCCAATCTGAAATGACGGTTGGTGGAGGAGCTCTACCTGATCAAAATATGCCGTCACGATCTATACAGATCACCCCCAATGACCCTAAATACCAGCGTTCTGCGGAAAAATTGCTTGCAGTCATGAGGCAGTGGCCATTGCCGGTGATCGGTGTGATCAAGCATGACAGGGTACAGCTCAATATGGCGACAATCGAGCCCTCAGAGATCCCATATCTACGGAGCCAACTGGCGGAGGTACTGTAATGAGTTATGTTGTTGGCACGGCAGGACACGTTGATCATGGTAAATCGGCGTTGATCAAAGCCTTAACCGGGATAGATACCGCGCATTTACCACAGGAAAAGAAGCGGGGCATGACCATAGATTTAGGCTTTGCTTATTTCAAGCACCAAAATGGTGAGCCTATTGGGGTGATTGACGTGCCTGGCCACGAGCGCTTTATCCGAAACATGGTGGCTGGGGTATGGAGCCTTGACATGGTGTTGTTTGTGGTTGCGGCCGATGAAGGCTGGATGCAAATGTCTACCGATCACCTTAAAGTTATCGTATCGATGGGGATTGAAAATGTCACGTTAGTGATCACCAAATCGGATCTGGTTGATGATGATATGTTGGCCTTGGTCGAAGAGGAGTCTCTTGAGCAGTTTCTCGATATCGCCGGCTTTATTCCTGATTCGGTTACGGTCTCATCGCATCAAGGCAAAGGTATCGATGGTCTGAAGCAGCATATCTGCCGTAAACTGGATACAGAAATAGACATAGAACGCGAAGATCATGAGCGCCATGCTCACCTATATATAGACCGTGTTTTTACAGTCAATGGGGTGGGGACAACGGTGACTGGTAGTCTTTGTGGGGGTGAATTTGCGGTTGGGCAGAAGCTTTATATGCAGCCGGTCGGACGAGAAGTGCAGGTTAAAAGCTTGCAGTCCTATCACCAGAATATTGAGCTGGCCAAGCCGGTATCGCGTGTGGCGATTGGCCTAAAAGGCATCAAGAAAAAAGAGGTTGAACGGGGATTCTGTTTAACCAGTCACAAGGAGGCCTCATTCGTCACCGATGAGCTGATTGTCCGATTAGATAGTCAATTTTTTGAAGGCTCTTCACCTGGAAGGCAGTGCAGAAATAACAGCGAAGTAGAAGTGGCCTTTGGTACATTCAATACGCTCGCCAAGATATTTGTCTTCAAAGGCACCAACCTCGCGCGGCTGCGCTTGAAAGAGCCTGCAAGCTGCTTTTGGAATCAGCGAGCGTTGCTTATTCAACACGGTGGAAGCCGTATCTTAAATAGTGGTTCCATCGTCTGGTCTGGTGTAGTCGCTAAGAGTTACCGCAATAAACTCTATGATTTGTTAATGGCGATGCCTGAGCACCCTGCTTGGGAAGATTATGTCACTATCAATATGGCCTTGTACGGGTTTGCTAAACGAGGTGAACAAGCACTTGATGAGTCAGGTTATAAGATTTGTGGTGACTGGTTGTTCACTGAAGAATGCTTCAATCAGATTCACCAGAATGTCGAAGATATCCTAAAGCAAGGCCAGATCGACCTGTCAGTGAATGAGTTAAGCGGTAAGTGTCAGATGGCTGTGGCACCATTGGCCGCGGCGCTCGACGCGTTGGTCGAAGAGGGTAAATTACGTCGCTCTAATGAGCTTTACTCACTTGGAAGCGGTCAGAGCGAAGCGCAACTGTCGTCAACAGCGAAAAAGATCCTAGAGCATATGGAGCTGGCTGGTAAGCAAGGATATGAAGCAGACAAAGAGAAAATCCCTGGAGCCCAGAAGGAGCTGAGAAACCTTGTTCGGCTTGGTTTTGCGGTACCGATGGAAGGGAAGATTTACTACTTGGCTCCTGTTTACCAAGGTTTAGTCCACGGCTTGCTCCAAGATCAATCCGTCGGTGATCGCTTTGCCATCTCTGAAGCGAGAGAGCGAACTGGGCTATCTCGTAAATACATGATCCCATTGTTAAATCGTATGGAAGTTGAGGGATGGATCAAGCGGGTTGATAATGTTCGGGAAGTGTTGAAAGCGCTTGAAACTGAGTGTGTCTAGTGATTCTCTCCTGTTCAGTTTTTAGGTAAATATAAGCCGGTGCTTAGATTGATCATCGGCTTGATCACACGAGCTAGCTGCTAGGGCTAGCTCACTTCTGGACATTTCCGTTTTAGCAAGATTGTTAATTTAGTAAAACATGAATTACTGTAAGTATGGAAAAAGTCGCTTACGTGAGAGTTCAGTATCACTGGAGCAGATCAAGCATTACACAAACACTTGCTTGGACAGGTTGTTATCCAGGTGGATGAGACACCACTGACGGTCCTCAAGGAAGATAAACAATGCTATATGTGGGCCTACTGCTCCGGTGCTAACTCACTTTCCGCCACACTGGATGGGATGAAAAACATCGTCTTATTCGACTACAGGAACAGCCGTGCAAGAGCTTGTCCAACAGCTTTTCGTGGAAAGTACGGAGGCTATCTTCAAACTGATGGTTACCAAGCCTATGTGGCCTCACTCATGTCAAGCACCTTGGTTGCCTAGCGCATGCCCGGCGTAAGTTCAAGGATGCTAAGAAGCTACAGGGTAAAGGCTAGACAGGTTGAGCGGCAGAAGTTAGCAAAACCCATGCTGGCCGACCTTCACCAGTGTCTGACCTCACAAAAGGTTGTCCCATCGAGTCAGTTAGGCAAGGCTATCAAGTACACGGTGGGTCAATGGTCGGAAAAATTGGCTGTTCGCCAATACACCGAAAGTTGCTGAAGCCAGTGCCATGAGCAGCATCATCGAAACGGCTAAAGCTAACGGGCTTATTTTGTACGACTATCTGGTTAAGTGCATGGAAGAGTTGGCCCAACCAGAGCCTGACCTCGACTCCTTACTACCCTGGAACTTCGCTTATTATTACTCGCCCCGTGGGATCATGGGGCGGATACTTAATAGTTTCTAGTAATGCCGAATGTGATTCATTGCATTCAACTTAATAAGATGGTCAGACTTTGCGTAGTAAAAATCGTTAAGGTCAAGTCGTATGCTATCGCTATTTTGACAAGCAAGAGTGACTAGATACTTAGCCGGATTGGTGTCAGTATTAGATTTTATATAGACTGCGATAAGTTAATAAATATTAAGCAAGTTCTACTTCCACCAACACCCCAAAGTGATCCGATACAGCCGGATAAAAATCGTTATTAAAAATCACCTGATGCTGCTTTACCACCACCAATTGATTACTAAGGATCAAGTCAATCCGTAACGCCTGGCTATTTTGTTCCCAACCATCAATATTTTTAATTACAGTGATTCCGGCATCTTTTTTTTCTGCCATTTCATAACAATCAATTAAACCGCGCTGCAATACATAATCATAACCTTCATTACGTATATGGCTTGGGTTGTTGAAATCACCTAATAGAAAGCTCAACCCTGTCGATAATGTTGCCGTGATTCGGTTGAACTGTTCCTCAAATGGGTTCTCTGAATCATTCCACCAGCCACAATGACAATTATAAAAATCTAATTCACCTTGTTGATAATTGACTTTAATACGCACTGATCGCCTATGTTTCCAAAAGCTCACATCATAGTTATCATTTAAGTCAATGACCTCATGTTCCAGAATTGGCAATCGCGTCAAAAATGCAAGCCCCTCTTGATATACTTCATAACTTTGGTGAACGAAATCCCACGTAAGTTGGTAGTGATAACCGTATTCTATGAGTTTTTGCTGTAATAAATAACCATAGTTATTAGCTAACACAGTGTGATTAGTTAATATATTGGCATCAACGACCTGGCTATCTTGATGTTGATTAACTTCTTGTAATGCAATCACATCGCACCCTTGTTCGATAATGGCTTGCGCTACCATATCCAACTTTTCTAGCTGTTTATCTTCTTGCCAACTGTGGGTATTTAGCGTCATTAACTTCATTTATTATTCGCTTATTTAATGTACTGAGATAAAACGCAGCCTTGAAGCTGCGTTTCTCGAGGTTGTTCGATCTAAGATAGAGAACGAACTACACAGGTTGTGCTGAAAACTTCTGAAGTAACCTAGATTTAATCACATCCACCCCAGGACCATAAATAACTTGTACTCCCTGTTCTTTAACCACCGCTCCAAGTGCTCCCGTAGGCTTCCATAACGAATATTCAGCAACCAATTGCGGATCATCAACCGTAATACGCAAGCGAGTCATACAAGCATCAATCTCAGCAATATTGCCACGCCCCCCTAAATTCTGAATAATAATGTCAAGCTTCTCATCTTCCGACATGGCTTCTGCACTTTCATCTAGGTAGTTACCCATACGGCCTGGTGTTGGTAACTTAAACTTCACAATTAGCAAGCGGAATAATCCATAGTTAACAACAAAGAAAACAATAGAAACCAATGCGAAACGAATTAAATCACCACCGATGCCCGCTGAAACCATCATGGGTATACGAGTGAATAATTCAATCAAACCAAAGGCATGTATACGCAGGTCCATCACATCCACCAATGCAAATGCAACACCTGTTAACACCGCATGTGCAACATACAAAACGGGAGCAATAAACATAAACATGAATTCCATAGGCTCAGTCACACCGGTTAAGAACACGGCAAGACACGCAGATAAAAACATCGGTTTATATTGCTCTCGTTTATCACTATCAACACAGTGATACATCGCAAGACCAATACCAATCAATGACGATGCTGCGATAATGACTTGACCCGCTTTAAAACGTGCTGGATGTACCGTATCTAATAAGTGCTGGTAAGTTGTCGGATCGCTTAATTTAAGATTATTCAAATCACTTATCCAAGCAAGCCATAATGGATCTTGACCATAAACACTTGAACCCGCACTCGTCCCAGTCAAAAGCTCATAAGAACCACCCAACTCGGTGTAATTCATTGGAATGGTTAAGGTGTGATGTAAACCAAACGGCAATAATAAACGCTCTAACGTACCATACAAGAAAGGAGCCGCGATGGGCGCAGTGTCTTTAGAGGTTGCAATCCATTGACCAAAATCATTAAGTGCACCTTGAATTAAAGGCCATACTATCGATAAACCAAACGCAATGATCAGCGAATAGAAAATAACAACAAAAGGAACAAAACGCTTACCGTTAAAAAATGCTAATGCCTGAGGTAACCGAGAGAAATCATAATAACGGTTATATAAGTTGGCACCTAAATAGCCGGACATAATGCCGATAAAAACACCCATATTGAGTGCAGGGGCGCCTAAAATATTAGTGAAAAATTGAGAGACGGGTAGCTCAGAGCCAAATAAGCTCATCACAACCGCCTGAGGATCACTCAGCATAGCGTTATCTACACCCAGTATAACCCCAGTGGTACGATTAATTAATATGAAGGCAATGATCGCGGCAAATGCCCCGCCTGCACGCTCTTTTGCCCATGAGCCACCAATAGCGACAGCAAATAATAGGTGAAGGTTAACAATAATCCCCCAACCTATGTTTTCCATAATAGAGCCTAATGTTTCAATGGCACCGATACCACCCGCGTACATTGCGACAACTTTACCTAGTGATATCATGATACCAGCTGCAGGCATCACCGCGATAACAACGATAAGGGACTTCCCAAATCGTTGCCAAAACTCAAACGATGGTAACTTAATCATAAATAGTTCCTTTATAGAAATACAGGCTAACGTTAGCAACGCCCTGCCATAAACATAATTTAATGCTTTCTTACAAATATATACGCTGCATAAGCGGGGGCTATTTGCGTCGTTATAAAATCCGAACGAATGTGTTCATTATTGAGATTTTGGTTATCAAGCATTAACTCCCCTAATAGCGTGCTATCGATATTAACGATGCTCTCTTGTGCACTTAAATTGGTAATAATAGTCCATGTCATATCTTGAGCAATACGTTGATAAGCATAGATATTAGGATCGTTAGGTAGCAGTAATTGATAACGGCCAACCACTAAGCTTTCATTTGATTTACGCAGAGTAATCAATTGCTTATAAAAATTTAAAATCGAATTTGGATCTTTCTGTTGTTGCTCAACATTGATATCTGCGTACTGTTGATTAACAGAAAACCAAGGTTGCACCTCAGAAAAACCGGCAAAGTCCTGGTCACTCCATTGCATTGGTAAACGACTATGGTCACGGGAGACTTGATTTAACAACGCTAAGATATTTTCGTCGCTGTGCCCTTGTTGCGCTAACTTTTGAGTTAAATTTCTAGCAGACACATCATTAAAGTCGTTAAGAGAAGTAAACTGATGATTTACCATGCCGATCTCTTGGCCCTGATAAATAAACGGAGTACCTTTCATCAAGAAATAACAAGTTGCTAACGCGGTAGCACTGCCATACCAATAATCAGGATCAGCAAAGGTATCAATACTACGTGCTTGATCGTGGTTCTCTAAATAAAGCGCATTCCAGCCTTTGCCTTCTAATGCATCTTGCCAACGCGATAAAATGCGTTTGAATTCCACTAGATCAAAATGCTTGTTGCTTTGCTCTTCCGACCATAGTTTCATGTGTTCAAACTGAAAAATCATGTTAAAAACACCACCTTGATCATGCTCGGTAGCTTCGGCAACCCAAGGTAATGCGTTGTCAGCAGTAACCCCATTTGCCTCACCAACTGTCACAATATCAAAGGGCGAAAACGCCTGCTCTTTTAACTCATACAGATGCTTCTCAATACCTTTAACATTCATATGATAATCAAATGAAGAGACATAATTTTCACCCTTCGGATTGGGTAAAGAGGGTAAACCAGCTTGTTTCTGAATATGGCTAATCGCATCCACACGGAAACCATCAATACCACGTTCCAACCACCAATGAATCATTTGAAATAATGCTTGTTTAACTTCAGGATTTTCCCAATTAAGATCAGGCTGTTTTTTAGAAAATAGGTGCAAATAATATTGTGCAGTTTTGCTATCATATTCCCATGCACTACCATGAAAAATACTTTCCCAGTTATTTGGTTCGCAAGTCGGTTTTTCATCTGTAGGCTCACAACCATCACGCCAAATATACCAATCACGCTTAGGGCTATCTCTGTTATCTCGAGATTCGATGAACCATGGATGCTCATCGCTGGTGTGGTTGATCACTAAATCCATAATAATGCGAATGCCACGTTCATGAGCAGCAGTGATTAATTTATCCACATCCTCAAGGGTTCCAAAGTCTGGATGAATTGCTTGATAGTCACTAATATCGTAACCGTTATCATCATTCGGTGATGCATAAAATGGACAAATCCATATTAAATCAACGCCCAAATCAGCAAGATAATCCAGCTTGGCAATGATTCCATTAATATCACCAATACCGTCTTGGTTTGTATCATAAAAACTACGGGGATAAATTTGGTAGGCGGTCGCTTTCTTCCACCACGCGAGTGGTTTTGAGTGCATATTATTGGCGTGTGTCATCTATTCTACTGCTTGTGTTATCGTTAACACATGAGATTAAATGGAATTTATTTAGACTCAATCTAATTTTAAAGAAACTGTGAACTCTCTCTCATTTTTAAATCGAATGTGCCTTCAACTGAACTGAAATCACGCTTTATCAATTTTTTAACAGCTTGGTAGCCCACTTGATAATAATTAAAAGCGACAGTAGTAAGGCTGGGTACTAATAAATCGCTGTAGTCATAGTCTCCCATGCCTACTATCCACAAGTTATGACCAATTTTTAATTGCTGTTCTTTGGCGCGACGATATAAACGAATGGCAATATTATCGGTGGCACAAAAATAGACATTATTGGGCTGTAATTGAATTGCTTGGTAGCCAGTTTTTTCCTCCGAGTTGGCCAGTGCTTGTAACGAAAAATTCAACTCAGGTACGGTGTCGGTAATGGTTGTTTGCATCAATTTAGTACGGCTTGAAAGCATACGCTCATCATAAATATAATGTACGGCTGCAAGCGGTGCCTGCTGCTGTTTTAACTGAGTGATGGTTTGTGATACTAAAGCTTGAATCGCGGCTTGATCTGGGTAATATAAACAGCATTGGTGGGGTGTATTTTTTCCAATAAATATCACATTGTCTAAGGTTTGATAAAAAGTCTCTTCGACACTGTGCTTTGAAGCAATAATAATAGTGCCCAATGCATTTAAGCCATTAAACTCTCTCACTGCTTGGCATTCTGACTCATGGTTAAACCCTGAGGCATGAAACAGCATTCGTACTTGTGATTCATTGGCAGCTGCCAGCGCCCCTTTAATAACTAAGCTGGTTGTATATGACTCAATACGAGGAGCCACGAAACCAATAATATTAGATTGGCTACGAATGGAACGAGCAAATATATTAGGGGTGTAATGACTTTCTTTGACGATAGCATCAATTTTAAGGCGATTTTCAGCCGAGACATAACCGTTATTAAAGTAACGTGACACGGTCATTGTTGAAATCCCAAGCTGTCTTGAAATCTCCGCCATGGTCATTTTTTTACTCATCACATTTTTCCTTAAATAATGTATCATTGCCATATTATCCAATATATTGGCTGACAAAACAGTAAATAAAACAGGGTGACCGCATGAGTGTTTAATTTTCACTCACTACATTTAGGCCTGCACTCAAGGCGGCCTATAACATCGCTGTGTTCATCATGCAACGCTTCTGCTTTCCAACGATACTGAGTTTAGTGTATACGCCCCATGATACCACGGGACGAGTATAAATGAGCGAAGCTCCAGGGAAGTAAAGAGTTTGCACTCTCTATGGTACGAGGTACTGATAATAAGTGATATTTAACGATAATGTTGAGATATGTTGCTCAATACAAATAACAGCTTCATATATTTAAAATTTCTGTTTGTCACATCAACGTCGAGTACAGGTATACGGCAGGCTTAACAGGATCACAGTTACATTAGCTTTACTAGTGATAAATCATATCAACAGTGATTTTGATAGAAGAAAGCTAACATTAAAGGCTGGAAGGTCGCGCCTTCAACAAAAGCCGAATATATGCAAGCATCTTAACTTTTGCGATTCGTCACTTTGTAAAACCGTGGATTCCATATAAGGAAAGGGGCAAAACCTTGTTAGCGATGATCACAATGTTAGCGATGAGCGTGCTGAGAAGCCTCTGTCGGATAGGCGACACCTGTTACCAAGTGCCGCCCTCCTAAGAACCGTACGTGCAACTTTCACTGCATACGGCTCA